>JAKADO010000022.1 GCA_021820485.1 Bacillota bacterium | reverse complement strand
AATGCATGATGTGCGTCTCCTCTGAAGAATATCCCCAACAAGTATAGCGGATTAGCCTCCATTCCGGGATTCCGATATGATGAAAAGGAATGGAGGATACGGTGTGCGCGTCATGGAGGTCATTACTGGCGGAGAACCCGGCGGTGCCCAGCGTCATGTGGTGGAGCTGATTCAATATCTGGTTGAAGCGGGGCACACGGTGACTCTGGTGCATGGCGGCGGCCGCTGGGTCGAGAGTCAGTTGAAGGGCGTCTCAACGGTCCGATACCTTCCTGACTTGGTGCGCGACATTCGTCCGCAAGCCGACCGCCGCGCCCTGGCGGCGCTTGTCGACATGATGCGCACGGAAGGCCCCGATGTGGTGCATTGCCACAGCTCCAAGGCTGGCATTTTGGCCCGTTATGCGGCTCACCGGGTGGGCGTGCCGGCGGTGTATACAGCGCACGGCTACGTGTTTCAAGATCCGACCCAAAGCAATTCTTTCCGCCTCCTGTTTCGCACATTGGAGCGATGGGCGGCTCGGCGCAGCGCCGCCATCATCACCATGACCGCCGATGACGAGCGGTTTGCCCGGCAATATGGCCCTGTGGACCACGTGTACCGGATTGTGAACGGCGTAAAGGCCACAGAGCCGCCGCTCCCTGGGGCGGCAGGGAATCGGGTGGGGTTTCTTGGTCGTTTCAGCCGTGAAAAGGGGCTTCATGACTTGCTGGCGGTCATCGCCGCGCATCCTGAATGGCGGTTGGAGTTGGCGGGCGATGGGCTTTTTCGCCCTCTCGTGGAGCAATACCAAGCTCAGCATGCCAACATTCATTGGCGGGGATGGGTGGATGAGTTGGCAAATTTCTTTGAATCCATCGATGTGCTGGTGCAACCGTCAGCCAAGGAAGGGGCGCCCTATAGTGTTCTCGACGCGCTGGCGGCGGGCGTGCCGGTGGTGGGCACACGGGTGGGCGCCATGACTGAAATGCTGGACGCCGTCGATCCCCATCTTGCGGTCGAGCCCGGTGACCGCGAGGCGTTGGCCGCCGCGATTCAGTATGCGCTTCTTAACCGCGCCGCATTGGCGGAGCGGGCTTATGCCGTCGCTTCGAACCAGTACGCGTTGTCAAACCAGTTGGAGCGGACACTCTCTGTGCTCAAGGAGGTGTCCCGCTCATGACTCGGGTGGCTCTGGTGACTCGGATCCCGCTCGAGGGTCCCCGGCAAGGGGACCGCAATCGGCTGCTGGGACTTTATGAGGCGGCCTCCCGCCTGTTTGACGAGGTGGAGGTTATTGTCATTGGGGCCGATTCACGATTGAAGCCCATGCGCACCGAGAGTTCCTCCCTGTATCTTCGACGAAAGCATGGCCTGTGGAGCGGGGAGTCCTTCGACGGGGTAATCGCCTTTCAATTGGGCGCAGCTCCCAGTGCGCTCAGCATTCCCGCCCCGTGGCGGGTGCTGGATTTGACAGACAGCCTGGATTGGTATCGACAGGGGTTGGGGCGCCGTCCGGCGGTGTGGGTGAAACGGGCTACATTGTGGCGCGTCGGCCAGGATGAGGTGCGGTGGGGAAGCCAGTTCGATGCGGCCTGGGTCAGCGCGAAGCCCGATGCTGATTGGCTTCGCCGGTTGGGACTCAAATCCCACGTAGTCCCCAACGGGACGGTTGAGAAAAAGGCGCTGCCTCCGGCTGAGCCACGGCAGTTGTTGATGGTGGGAAATCTGGCATATCTGCCCAATCATCTAGGGCTCACGGAATTCTTGGCCAATGTTTGGCCGCACCTTCACCAAAAGGGGTATCGTCTGACGCTCGTCGGGAAGGGCAGTGGTCGCAAGGACTGGCCGACTGGTGTCCGCGGGCTGGGTTTTCAAACGCATTTGGAGCCCTTGTATGAAATCCACGGAGTTGCCATCAGCCCTGTGAAGCTGGGTGCCGGATCGCAAAGCAAAATCTTCGAAGCGATGGGATTTTCTCGGCCCGTGGTGGCTCATCGGGAAGGCATTCCCGGGCTCCCCGAACGCGTGCGCGCGGCCGTGCTGGCGGTGGACGACTCGCCTCTCTCCTGGCTTTCCGCCTTGGAATCGCTTGGTGAACCGAACCGTTACCGTGAGGCCACGGACGCGGGTTTCGCCGCAGTCCCGCGTTTTTCGGACAACTTCCACGAAGCTTTATTGCAGTTTTTGAAAGGTGCCCCATCCGCTTGAACTTCGCATGACGAAAGAGCGACATTAGAGCCGCCTCCTCTGCGGGGCGGCTTTTTTATGGAGGGTTCCGGATGTTGGGCGGAGCGTTTCCCCCGTGGGCAGAGGCAATGGACCAAAAAAGTTTGCATAATGCGCAATCGTGCGACAGGAGATTTTTCTGCCGTAGAGAAGTAATTGTATAGATAAGCGCACTCATGGTATCGCTAAGAGATATTATTGTAGGGGGAATATTATGCAGTCAACAGCAACTCTTCGACGGGGAGCTCTGTCTCAAGCCGAGGCGGTCGGCGTGTCTCTAGCGACCGTGGCGCCTGCATTTGCGCTGTTTGGCTCACTGGGGCTGATTGTGGCGGGGGCAGGATTGGGGTCGCCGGTAATCATTTTGATTGCGGCTGTAGCTATGGCCTTTCACGTCAACTCCGTCGCCGAATTCAACAAGGTGATGCCGACGGCAGGCATGTACCCCGCCTATGTGGGGCGTGCCTTGGGGCCCATTCCTGGGGCGTCGCTGGGCATTGCCTATCAGTTGGCCTATGTCGCCACATCAGCAGGATTTCTGGACTATTGGGGATATTGGACATCGCTCACCATCCACGAGCTGATCGGCATATCTGTCCCTTGGTGGCTGACTACCGTTATCCTGACAGGTCTCTTGTTATGGGTGACGGTGCGCGGCGTACGGGTATCGTCACGATGGGCGATTGCGTTGTTCTTGTTTGAAATGGCTGTTCTAGCTGCGATTTTTGTGATGGCTATCGTCACCCGGTGGTCCACCTTATCCTTGGCACCGTTCTCGCCGGCAAACATTCTCCATGGATCCAGCGGGCTCGGCATGGTCTTCCCGTTGGCCGTCTATATGTTCCTCGGAGCAAGCTACAGCGCCCCATTGGCGGAAGAGGTCAAGGATCCCACCAAGGCGGTGCCGAAAGCCGTATTTCGCACGCTGATTCTTGCGGCCATCATTGATACGCTGCTGACGTGGGCGACGATTCAAATATTCCACAACTCTCCCAGTGCCTTAGTCAAGCCGGCGATTCCCATGCTGGAAGCCGGAACCATGGTGTTGGGACCGCTGGCGTTCGTTATGTATCTCGCTGGATTCACCAGCATTTCGAGCACCGCCATCACCAGCATCAACGGCCTGGCGCGGGTAGCGTTGGGTCTGGGTCGGGAAGGCATTTTGCCGCGGTTTTTGAGCCGCGTGGATTCGCGGTACCAAACCCCCAAGGCCGCCTTGCTGGTCACGGGCGGCATCTGGATTGCCCTGGGGCTGGTGATGGGGTTCGCGGTGGGGCCGTATACCACCTTCGAGTATTTGGGGACACTCGGCACGATCACCATCATTGTAGCGTTTGCGTTGGTCAACATCGCTCTTCCAGTCCTCTATCTGCGGGAGTTTCGCGACCGTTTTTCCTGGTGGCTACACGTCATCGCGCCTGCGTTGGGCACCGTTGCGCTGATTTTACCCTTAATCGCCACGTTGGCTCCCCAGCCGTACCCGTACAATCTCTTGATGTGGCTGTCGATTGCCATCTTGGCTGTTGGGCTGGTATTGGCAATTGCGGTGGTGTCGCGCCACAAGGGGCTTAAAATGGGTGTCTTCATCGCCGAAGAACGCGACGCCGATGTGTCGGGCTAGGAGCACGCCTTAGGGCGTCGGATCGCGGAGGTTTGGCTGCTCGATGCCAGGAAATTGAATGCTGAGTCCCGGCGAGCGGCAGGACTTGTCCTCGCCGGGCAGAATGTCTTGGGTAGAGAGGGGACGAGAGGAATGTCCGCAGTGATGACCGTGAGAGGGCCTGTAGAGGCGGCGGAGTTGGGAGTTACACTGGCGCACGAGCATGCTTTTCTCGATTTGAGCTGTCTCTGGCATGACCCCAAGGACGCGGGTCGCCAATGGCTGGTCGAGGAGCCGGTGAGCCCGGGGATCTACGACGCCTTGTTGGCCGATCCGTACCATTCAAAGGACAATATGCACCTCAACGATGCGGACACGGTGGCGGAAGAGCTGATGGCTTTTCGGCGCGCTGGAGGACAAACGGTCTTGGATCTTTCGACCATGACCATCGGTCCCTATCCTGAAGGCTTGCGGGACTTGTCCAACCGGACAGGGCTTCATATCGTTGCGGGAACCGGCTTTTATGTGCGCCGGGCTCACCCTGCATGGCTTCACGAGGCGCCATGGGAGGCGCTCTACGAGCATATGCTGCGCGACCTCACCGAAGGATTTCCCGGCACCAACATTCGGGCAGGGTTGATGGGGGAACTGGGGACGAGTTCCCCCATTCACCCCGATGAGATGAAGGTTTTGCGGGCGGCGGCGGCGGTGCAGCGGGAGCATCCGGTGGGGATTAATGTCCACCTGGCGATTTTCGGCGCCGAGGGATTGGCGGTTTTGGATGCGCTGGAATCCTATGGAGCGGATCTGTCGCGGGTCGCCCTGAGCCATTTGGATGAGAATCTGGATTTGGCGTACCATCTGGCGCTGGCACAACGCGGCGTGATGTTGGAGTTTGATACGTGGGGATCGGAATGCCGTTTCGAGGAAGCCGGCGAACGCGAGTCCACCGACGACGAGCGGATGGCCGCGTTGGCCGAGTTGGCCCACCGCGGCTACGTGGGGCAAATCCTGCTCGCGCAGGACGTCTGCACCAAAATGCAGTGGCATCGCTATGGAGGGAAGGGCTATGACCACCTTTTGCGGGTGATTGTGCCGCGTCTCATGGGCATCGGCTTCTCGGCGGATGACATCCAGCGCATGATGGCGCTGAACCCGGCACGTTTCCTGGCGGGAAGCGGGGAATCCTTTTCGGCATAGCGCGGCGCTGGCAAAATTCGGCACACGGAGGAAACATTGATGAGGCTGAGGGAATTGGGATTGACGGTGGGAGATTTGCCCACAGGGGAAACAAACGCCATTACGGACGTGGCTGGAGTGCTGGTGGGACAGCAGGAATGGATTACGGATGCTCCGTCGGTGCAGCGCACCGGCGTAACGGTCATTATTCCCCGGGATGATGTCTATCATCACCCCGTTTACGCGGGAACCGATGTGCTGAATGGTTTTGGCGAAATGACGGGGCGGGCCAATGTGGATGAATGGGGACTTCTCTCAACCCCGATTGTGCTGACCAACACACGCAGCGTGGGGCAAGGATATGAGGCGATTGTGCAGGATTTTCTGCAGCATCCCGCCCGTCGCCCGGAGGACGAATTGCCGCTCCCAGTGGTGGGCGAGTGCGATGACAGCTACTTGAACGACTTCCGTTTCGCCACGCCGGAGTCCATCTTTGCCGACGCCTTTCGCGCCGTCCAGTCCGGCCCGGTTGCAGAAGGCGCCCGCGGAGCGGGGGCCGGCATGCAGCTTTTCGGATACAAAGGCGGCATTGGAACCGCGTCCCGCCGCATTCGGCTGGGTGATCGCGAGTACACCGTGGGTGTGCTGGTCAACACCAATTTCGGGCGCCCTTATCAAATGCGGGCTCCCGAGGGCCTGGAGCGGGTTCGGGCGCAGGCGGATGTGTTGCGGGATGGCTCCTGCGTTGGGGTGGCGGCCACCGACGTGCCCTTGTGGCCGCATGAGCTGAAGCGCATTGCGAAGCGCATGGGACTTGGCCTAGGGCGCACCGGATCGGTTGCCAACGACACCAGTGGGGAACTCTTTTTAGCCTTCAGTACGGCCCGGCCGGAGGATTATGCGCGGTTGGCGGGTTCGAAGGGCATGCTGACGGGCCAGGACCCGGAATTGGACGATGGTTCGCCCATCAGCCGCGTCTTCGATGCCGTAATCGAGGCCACCGAAGAGGCGGTCTGGAATGCGCTTTTGGCGGCGCCTACCGTGCGCGGTGTGGACGGACATGTGCTGGAAGGATTTCGCGGATAGGCGGATTGTGAGGATGGACCCGGCCTTGTGCCGGGGGTCCATCCATCATATGCGGGGTGTTCGATCCCCGGGACGATAGCCGAGCGCATGGCTCACTTGACGCGCCGCTTCCAGCAACGCGTCCCGCATGGGGCCGGTGATGGTGTCGACCGGGACGCGGAACGAGTTCGTGGAGACGTTCATGGCAGCGACCACTTGTCCGCTTAAGTCGCGGATGGGGGCGGCGATGGAGCGGAGTCCCAGCTCCAATTCGCCATCGTTCAGCACTACCCCCAATTGACGCGCCTTCTGAAGGTCCGCTGTGAACGATTCCAGTGTGGTTTTGGTTTCCGGCGTGAAGGCCGGCCAGGGGGTCGGCCCCAAGATTGCCAGAAGGTCCGACTCGGACATGTCCATCAGGAGCGCCTTGCCCAAGGCCGTGGCGTGCAGGGGAAGCCGCGTGCCCACCTCCAAATTGATGGAGACAATTCGCGGAGCGGCAGCGATGCGTGCCACGTAGACCACGTCGCGTCCATTGCGGATCGCCAGGTTGACCGTTTCCTGGGTGCGCCGCACCAATTCCTGCATGTGCGGTTCGGCAATTTCCGGGATGTTGAGAGTGGCCAAATAGCGGTGGCCCAAATCCAGCGCCATTACCCCAAGGCCATAGCGCTTCCCAGCCAACCGCTGCAGATATCCCAGATCGACCAACGTGCGCACCAGTCGCTGGGTGCCTGCTTTGGGAAGTCCAAGCGCGGTGGCGAGCTCCGTTAAGGTCATGGAGGGCTTTTCACGTGTGAACGCTTGCAAGAGTTTGAGGCCCTTTTCAAGAGATTGGATAAAGTAGCGCGGGACTTCGCGCTCGCCTGGACTGTTCGCCAGCGTGTCTATAGTGCTCCCTCCTCACCTAATTCGTTGTCGATCATGACAAATTCCTCCGGTGTCGTCAATCTGCAATTGATGTATCAAAAAGACTTCCTGCATTAATCAAAAAGTTTAGATGAGGCAGGAACCGACCAAGGAGATGTCGAAGTAAAGTACCGATATGCAAAACAACATGTGTGATTAGCGATACACATGATATGCCCATCGGGAATGGGAGAGGGGGATCAGATGTGAGCATCGAGGAGCGGCACCGTAAAGCCCTGGCGGGCGTGGTACCTCTGGAGACACCGTTGGAAATTGTGCGTGGCGAGGGTTCGTATCTATTTGATGCGGAGGGCAAGCGCTATTTGGATCTCATGACCGGCATCGCGGTCAATGTCTTGGGATATGGACACCCAGCCATTCTGTCCGCCTTGGAGACGCAGGCGAAGAAGTACTTGCACCTGTACAACGGGCTGGGCTATCAAAGCATTGTGGCGGAGTTTGGGGAAATGATTCAGTCGGTGAGCGAACCGGACTATCCGGTCTACTTTGGCAATTCCGGCACCGAGGCTGTGGAGGCGGCGCTCAAGCTGGCGCGCTATGCGACGGGGCGTCCCGGCATCATTGCATTCCGAGGCGCGTTCCACGGCCGGACCTTCGGCTCGTTGAGCCTGACGGCTTCCAATTCGCGCTACCGCAGCGCTTACGAGCCGTTGGTGCCCTCGGTCTATCACGTGGACTACCCCGCGCCGACGCGTCTGGGCGTGTCGCCCGAGGCAGCGCTCCGGCACACGCAGGAACAATTGATGACACTCTTTGCCAATGAGATTGATCCGCACCGGGTTGCGGTGATTGTGGTCGAGCCGATTCAAGGCGAAGGCGGGTACGTCATTCCGCCCACGGGCTTCCTGCCATGGCTTCAGGACCTGTGCCGCCAGTTTGGGATTCTTCTTGCTGTAGACGAGGTGCAGTCCGGAGTGGGACGGACCGGACGCTGGTTTGCGTACCAGCATGAGGGGCTGAAGCCCGACTTGATCATCATGGGCAAGGCCTTGGGCGGTGGATTGCCCATTTCCGCATTGGCGGCGCGCCGCGACCTCATGGAGGCGTGGACTCCAGGCACGCACGGCACCACCTTTGGTGGCAATCCGGTGGCGTGCGCGACCGGTTTGGCGACGTTGAACGTGATTCGGGACGACAACCTGGTCGCCCGGGCGGGCGACTTGGGCCAGATGGCCGTAGAACGCCTAGGCGCGCTGCGCGGACTTCCGGGTGTGGTGGATGTGCGTGGCCGCGGCCTAATGGTCGGGGTTGAGTTCCGAGCCGACATCGGCGAGTCGGTGGTCTTGGAGATCATGAACGAGGCGCTGAAGCGCGGCATGATTGTGCATCCTGCCGGACTCAAGCACGAAGTGATTCGGTTGATGCCGCCGTTGAACATTGACCAGGAGGTCTTCAGCCAGGCGCTTGATGTCCTGGTCGAGATTAGCCGCGGCGTTCTGGCAAAATCCGCCCAATAGGGCAGTCACGATGGGATAGGAGGGGAACTTGATGGGATTGTTTCCGTTTTCCAACGAGCCGTTTCTGGATTTCAGCCAGGCGGACGAGAAAGAACGCATGCAAAAAGCGGTAGCTCTTGTGGGAGGGCAACTGGGACGCCGCTATCCGCTTATTATCAACGGTGAACGGGTCGAGTCGAGCACCTACTGGACGTCGACCAATCCGGCCAAGCCTGACGAGGTGGTCGGTGAATTCGCGGTGGGTACGGTCTCCGACGTCGATCGGGCGGTGGCTGCGGCCAAAGAGGCGTATGCGCGCTGGTCGCGGGTTCCGGTCTGGGACCGGGCGGCGCTTCTCTTGCGAGCGGGTCATCTATTGCGGCAGCGGCGCCGTGAATTGCTGGCTTGGGTGGCGTACGAGGTAGGCAAGAACTTTTCCCAAGGCGACGGTGAAGTGGCGGAGGCCATTGACCATTTTGAGTGGAACGCGCGGCTGGTGCAGGAATGGATGGCGGGAAAGCCCATTCAGCCGCTTCTGTCGGAGTTTAACGAATATCGCTACCGGCCGTTGGGGGTCGGCGTGGTGATTGCACCATGGAACTTTCCCACCACGTTGCCCCTGGGGATGATTCTCTCGGCCATCGTCACCGGGAACACGGTGGTGTTCAAGCCCGCCGAATCGGCGACGGTAATCGCCCACCAACTGGTGAAGGTGCTGGAGGATGCCGGGCTGCCGCCAGGGGTGGTCAACCTCGTGAGCGGATCCGGTGCGGAATTGGGACCCCGTCTGGTGACGCATCCCGACGTGCGGTTCATCGCCTTTGTCGGGTCGCGCGCCGTCGGCACCTCCATCTATCAGCAAGCGAGCGGCGTGGTCCCCGGGCAGCAGGCGCTCCGGCGGGTCATGACCGAAATGGGTGGCAAAAACGCCACGATTATCGCCGACGATGCCGATCTGGAATGGGCTATGGATGAAGTGGCGCTGGCAGCGTTCGGATACCAGGGACAAAAGTGCTCGGCGACGTCGCGGGCTGTCGTCATGGAAAAGGTGTACCCCGCATTCCTGGAAGGCATCGAACAGCGGGCGCGGGCTTGGGCTCATGAAGCCGGACTTCCTACCGAGAATGCGTTGTTTGGGCCAGTCATTAGCGAAACGGCCCACAAACGGGTGCTGGACTATTGTGAACAGGCGCCCAAGTGGGGACGCATGGTGGTGGGCGGACGAGCCATGGACCGACCGGGATACTACGTGGAACCGACGGTGGTCAAGGATGTCGACCCGCGTTCTCCGATCTTTCAGGACGAGATTTTTGGGCCCGTGCTCTCGGTTGCCCCAGCGCGCACGTTTGAAGAGGCCTTGGAGCTCTCCAACCTGAGCGAATACGCGCTGACTGGGGCGGTCTTCTCGCGGTCCCCGGAGCGGTTGGCCAAGGCGCGCGATGAGTTTTATGTCGGAAATCTATACTTGAACCGCTCATCAACGGGCGCCATGGCCGGGGTGCATCCGTTCGGCGGATACCGGTTCAGCGGGACAGGCCCCAAGGTCGGGGGACCCGATTATCTGGGCTTCTTCCTCGAGGCGCAGACCATCACGGAAAAGGTGCGGTTCTAAGGAGGCGTCATGGTGACCCAGCGACGGGAATTAGCGGAAATGATTGCCGCCGAGATTCAGGAAGGCATGACGGTCTA
Organism: Bacillota bacterium; assembly: GCA_021820485.1. GTDB lineage: Bacteria > Bacillota > Sulfobacillia > Sulfobacillales > Sulfobacillaceae > Sulfobacillus_B. Next base: position 27,374 of record JAKADO010000022.1, on the reverse strand, counting down.
CCTGGCAGGATTCAGCCATCTGATTCCGTTTGCGGCCGGGCATGAGGTGATTCGCCAAAATATTCGGCACCTCACGCTTTGCCGTGCTACGCCCGACCTCCTCTACGACCAGATGATCGCCGCCGGCACTGCCGATGCGCTGGTCTTTTCCTACGCCGGGAATCCCGGCGTAGGACTCCTGCCGGCTTTTCGGCGGGCGGTGGAATCCGGCGAGATCGCGATTGAGGAATATACCCACGCGGAGATGATTGCGCGTCTCGAAGCGGGTGCCGCAGGTCTGCCGTTTTGGCCGCTCCGGGCCGAGGAGAATGATCTGACTCGCTTCCGGGGCCGAAAGAGTGTGGCTTGCCCGTACACCGGAGAAAGCATTCCGGTGGTGCCGGCCTTGAATCCCGATGTGGCGCTTTTGCATGTGCAGCGCGCCGACGAGGCAGGAAACCTCTACGTCTGGGGATTGACCGGGGACATGAAGGAGGCGGCGCTGGCCGCCAAGCGGCTCATCGCGACCGCTGAGAAGATTGTGCCCGCCGACGCACTGCGGGCCGATCGCGATCATTTGCTTATCCCCGGCTTTCGCGTGGCGGCCGTGGCGGAGGTGCCCTTTGGGGCTCATCCCTCCTATGCCACGGGGATCTATGAGCGGGATACCGCCCTGTATCAGTCGTGGACAGCGATTGCGCGCGACGCCGCCGGATGCCAGACCTGGCTTGATGAATGGGTGCGCCACGTCCCGGATCATGCGGGATACCTGGCCCGTTGGGGCCGGGATTATCTGGCGCAGTTGACTGTGCCGGAAGGGGGTCTGGGTCTTGCCGTCGAATCGTGATTGGATGATTATTGCCGCTGCCCGGCTCTTGAAGAATGGCGAGCGTGTCCTGGTGGGCGTCGGCGTGCCCAACATCGCGGCCAATTTGGCCAAGCGGCTTGATGCTCCCGATTTGGTGCTGGTCTACGAATCGGGCGTCATTGACGCCCGGCCGGAGCGACTGCCGCTTTCAATTGGCGACGGCACGCTGGTCGATGCTGCCTTGGCGGTGCTTCCCATGGGGGAGCTCTTCAGTCATTATCTTCTCACCGGGTGGATTGACGTGGGGTTCCTAGGGGCGGCGCAAATTGACGCGTCCGGCAACTTGAACTCGACCGTCATCGGTGAGTACCAACAGCCCAAAGTGCGGCTCGCCGGTGCCGGCGGGGCACCGGAAATTGCCACCAGCGCCCGGCGCACCATCATTGTGATGGAGCACAGCCGCGATCGGTTTCCGGCCAAGATTGACTTCATCACCTCCCCAGGGCACCCCGCCGGCCACCGACGTCCAGACGGACGCGGCCCTTGGCGCGTGGTCTCCAGTTTGGGCGTGTTCGGATTCAACGAGGCTGGGGTAATGGGAGTTCTGGCTCTCTTGCCGGGGCACACTTACGAGGAAGTGCTGGACTTGAGCGGATGGCGCATTCCCTTGATGGCCGATCCGACACCCTATCTCCCTGCGACCCGGGCGGAGGAAGAATCGACTTTGGCGGCGCTGCGCGCCACCTTGCCGAAAGGGGATTCCTGATGACAACCGTATTCTATCGCGCCCCGCGCAAAGAGTATCCCACGATTTCGCATGGGTCCGGGGTTTACTTGTGGGATACGACAGGGCGTCGCTATCTCGACGGCAGTTCCGGCGCCTTGGTCGTGAATGTGGGCCACGGGCGGAAAGCGGTGGCGGAAGCGATGGCCGCGCAGGCCAGCCAGGTCGCATTTGCCCACACCATGCGCTTTACGTCAGCCGTGCAGGAGAAACTGGGAGCCCTAATCGCGGAGCGCATGGCGCCCGAGCATTATTACGCCTATTTCATATCGGGCGGTTCGGAAGCCACCGAAACCGCCATCAAGCTGGCCCGCCAGTATCACCTCGAGCGCGGCGAGCCGGAGCGGACCAAAGTCATGGCGCGCTACGCCAGCTATCACGGCAATACCCTCGGGGCGCTCGCCCTCTCCGGGCATCTGACCCGTCGGCGACCGTATGCGCCGCTTCTGGCCTCACAGGCGTTTGTCCATTTTGACGTGCCGGAGGAGCACAGCCCCGATGAGCCGTGTGCCTGTCTTCAGGCGGTGGAAGCCCGCATCCAGCAAGAGAACCCCAGCACGATTGCGGCGCTGGTGATTGAGGTGGTGGGAGGATCGGCGCTCTCGGGGTTTGTGCCGCATGCTGGTTACCTGGAAGGGCTTGAGGCCCTATGCCGTCGTTATGGCATTCTCTTTGTCGTGGATGAGGTGATGACCGGGATGGGACGGACCGGTCGCTGGTGGGCTCACCAGGAGGCGGGTCTCAAGCCGGACATGATGACGCTCGCCAAGGGGCTCTCCAGCGGATACAGCCCGCTGGGAGCGGTGGTCGCCCACGAAAATGTCTGGGAGACGGTCCGCCAAGGCTCTGGGGCCTTTGCCCATGGCTTTACGTACGGGGGAAACCCGGTCAGTGCGGCGGCCGGCGTGGCGGTCTTTGACATCATGGAGAAGGAGCAGTTGGTCGAGCAGGGATCTCGTGCCGGGGATTCCTTGGCGCGCCGTCTGGCGGAACTGGCCGCTCGCCATCCGGTGGTTGAGGCTGTGCGAGGACGCGGCCTCATGCAGGGATTGGTGCTCCCGTCCCTTCCCGGCAAACCGGGGTCAGTGGCCACGGCGCTGGGTGACGATGCGTTCCAAAATGGTCTCATCATTTATCCCGGCAGCGGTTCAGGGAAAAGCCCCGAGGGAGACCACGTGCTGGTGGCGCCGCCGTTGACCGTATCGGAGGCCGAGTTGGACGAACTGGTGGAACTGTTGGAGGCCAGCCTGCGGCGGGTGTCCGAACGTATGGGATTGGCTTGACCGGGAATGGCAACAAGTTGCCAGATTAAATAGGAATTTTCGCTTATTTCCGTGATGGCAGCAGGAACCAACGGGACACGTGTCGTATTATAGCGGTGCATCGATATCGTTGTCTTGATATGCGATACACAGAGATTGATTAGTCGCTGCTGTTGAATGTGGGGATAGTTCGCGATGGACGGCTCGGAGGCCGTAGGATGGGACAAGATGGTGAGAAGCATCCGCCTAGGGCGCCCGAGCCGTCTTTGGCGGTAAACTATCAGAAAGTTCGGCTTTGTGAAAAGGGGCAGATATCATGACAGACGATCAACCCACTCAGGTGGGGCCAGAGCCAAAGCTTCGCCGGGAACTTTCGTTGTTGGACTTGACCATGACCGCAATCGGCGGGCTGGTGGGATCAGGCTGGCTCTTGGCCTCCATGACTGCCGGGACCATTGCCGGGCCGGGAGCGATTCTCTCCTGGGTGATTGGGGCATTTGGGGTCATTGTGCTGGGATTGTCGTTCGCCGAGCTGTCCGGCATGCTGCCGGAAGCGGGCGGCATCATCCGGTATCCGAAGTACACCCATGGCCGCTTGGTCAGTTTTTTAATCGGGTGGGCGGCCATCATTTCCTGGGCCGGCATTCCGCCGATTGAGGCGGAAGCGGTGCTGCAATATTCCTCTAGTTACGTGCACGGGCTTTATAATGCGTCGGCGGGTTCGCTCACGGGAGCCGGCCTTGTCGTAGCCGTGATTCTGGTGGCCTTCTTCTTCATGGTGAACTACTTGGGCGTGAAGATATACGCCAAGATTAACACGCCGCTGACCTTCATCAAATTTGCGGCTCCTCTTTTGACCATCGTCGCGTTTTTGATTGTCGGCTTTCACCCGCAGAACTTCAGCCACTATGGCGGGTTCATGCCCTATGGGTGGGGCGGCGTCTTTTCCGCCATCTCGTTGGGCGGCATCGTTTTCGCCTACACGGGGTTTCGGCCGATGATGGATTTGGCCGGAGAGGCGAAGAATCCGCAGCGCGACATTCCGCGGGCCTTTATCATCGCCATGACTGGCGTCGGAATTCTCTACATGCTGTTGCAATTGGTCTTCATCGGCGCTGTGCCGGGACATGCCCTAGCCAAAGGTTGGTCGGCGCTGAACTATGCGTCGCCATACGCCAACTTGGCGTTGGCTATGAACCTCAGTTGGGTGGCCATCATTCTCTATGGCGACGCCATCATTTCGCCCTTCGGGACGGGGCTGGTGTACGCCGCCGGCACCCCGCGCGGTGTGATGGCCTTTTCCAAGAACGGGTACTTTCCCAAAGTCTTTCAACGGGTCAGCACCCGGGGCACGCCCAGCGGGGCCATCATCATCGCCTTCTTTGCGGCGATTGCCTTCCTGCTACCGTTTCCGAGCTGGCAAAAGCTGGTCGGCGTGCTGTCTAGCGCCACCATCCTCACCTATATGATGGGACCGGTGAGCGCCATGGTGCTGCGTCGCACCGCCCCCCACATGAAGCGCCATTATCGCCTGAGCGGCCTGGGGTTCTGGGGCCCGGTGGGATTCGTGGTCGGAAGCCTCATCTTCTACTGGACAGGCTGGTCCATCGACCGCGACTTGGGCATCATGACGCTGGTGGGCGTGGTGGTCTATCTCCTCTACTTCCTGCGCGACCCCAACCGGTCGTGGGATGACGTGAAGAGCGCCGGGTGGCTGGTGGGCTATATGGTGTTCATGCTCATCTGGTCCAAGCTCGGCACCTTTGGCGGCACGAACGCCATTCCCTCTCCGTGGGACGAACTGGGCGTGATTGCCGCATCCATCCCGTTCTACTTCTGGGCGGTGGCGTCGGGCCGGCGGACAGAGTCGCTGGACTCCGAAGCCCAGAAAGTGGCTGACGAGGTGGAGGGCTTGTCACTGTAAGGCGGCTTCCATTGAGGGACCGATCGTGCTGATCGGTCCCTTTTGCATGGTCCGTTTCCTGAAGCTCAGATGAAAGGTGGAATTTCCAGCAAAAAGGCGGTAACGTCCCGTCGCACCCCTGCGTTATGCTTGGTAGAGCGGATGGGTGACTGACATGAATAAAGGAATTCAAATTTGGCCTCTTTTGGGAGTCTTGGCGTTGACCGGCTGCGGCACGCAGGTTGTTCCGTCGGCGCAATCTGCGCCGAGGCCCCACCTTCGATTGGACCCCGTGATTCGAGAAGGCATGGCCTGGATTCACCACCATACGCGTTTGGTCCTTTACGCGCCGACGCGTCTTCCTCGATCGGCCCGGCGTCACGAAAGCGGATACGGTTTCGCGAATTCCAGCGGCTATGGCATGACTTTGGTGGCCAATCTGCCCAAGGCGCTGCCGTTCAACTCCCCGTCGGTCAGTGATGGCCGGTTGGGCAAAGCTCTGACGTCCTATTCCGTGCTCAAGCCGACCCAAGCTCCCGGCGTTTCGGCCGAGTCGCTTTTAGCTTCTTACAACCTCATGGGGCCGGCAGGCCTGCCGCCACTTGAGGGGACCGCCGTGCGCGTCAATGGGTTGATCACCCATTGGGAGGCGCGCCAAGGCATTCTCTGGTGGAAGCACCGCAACTGGCTCTTTGTCGTCGAAGGCCAGTCCCAGAGCGCGGCCGAACAATCGGCTGCCCGCCTCACGCCATCGAAGGGGCTTCCGGCGGGGCCGGGGCTCTATGTCGTCACGCCAGGCGCTATCATGGCGGATTGGGACGAAAAGGGGCTAATCGCCACGGTGTCCAGCCAGGGCACCACGCCCAGCGCGGTGCTGGGCGTGGTGGAAAGTTTTCGGCTGGTTTCACCCGCCCTCTTGACCCAAAACGGGTGACGGCCGTCAGGAGAGGCGGCTGATGAGCGCTTCGCGGGATAGGCGCGGACCGACATAGAAGGGACCGAAGTCCGCAAAGCGCGCGCTGGCTTCATCAAAGCGCATTTCATAAATGAGCTTCTTGATGGGCAAAGGACTATCCGCAAAGAGGGTGACGCCCCACTCCCAGTCATCCAGTCCTTGAGATCCGGTGATGATTTGGATGACGTCGTCATGATACTTATGGCCGACGATGCCATGATTCTTCATGAGCTCGCGCCGCTCGTCGCGAGTGGTCATGTACCAGTTGTCCGAACCCTGCCGGCGCTTGTTCATGGGATAGAAGCAAATGTAGTCCCGATCGGGAATGGCCGGTTCCAAACGGCGCTTCAGGGTGGTGTGGATTTGGTCCTCGGAGATGCCGCGCGCCAGGTATCGGCTCAGCTCAACGACGGAAAAGTAGGAATAGGGCCGGGTGAGAATGGGGCCAATGAGGCTTTTGTCCAACCGGATTTCCAAATCGCCTAAGGTGTGCGGATCCGGGCGAAAGTGTACAAATAGCAAATCGGCCTTGTGCCCAAAGATCGAGTACAGGGCAAAACTGCCGTCGTCCGGCGCAACGCTTTGGTATTGGCCTAGAATGTCGCTCAGCTCGGCGAGGGCTTCCTGACGGCGGGACATCTCCCACGCTTGCCAGCGGGTCCAGTCCACGCGGCGAAAATCGTGCAGGGCGTACCAGCCTTCGATGGTTTCAATGGGTTCGCTCATACTTGTCCTCCAGCGTTGGTTTCAGCCGAAGTATAGCATACCCAAGGACAATTCCTGGCGATGCGATGATGGGCGGCGGTTGAGGCGCGGCGCGCCAGTGCCCGCATGGTATCATCGCTATCGGTAGAGTCCACAAATTGAATCGATAGCGAGGGGGATTTCATGAGAGCCGATCTAGGGTTCCCCAAAGACTTTGTCTTTGGCGTCGCCACGTCCGCCTATCAGATTGAAGGGGCGGCTTTCGAGGACGGGCGCATTCCGTCCCAGTGGGACACTTTTTCCCATACACCGGGAAAAACATATCGTGGGGAGACGGGTGACGTCGCCTGCGACCATTATCACCGCTATCGGGAGGATGTCGAGCTGATTGCGGGGCTCGGGGTCTCCTCCTACCGGTTTTCCTTCGCTTGGCCGCGGGTGCTGACGGAGGAACGGAAGCCCAACCAGAAGGGGCTTGACTTTTACCGCCGTCTCTTGGATGAACTCGACAAGCATCAGATTCGCCCGGCCGCCACGTTGTATCATTGGGATTTGCCGCAGTGGCTGAGCGACCGGGGCGGGTGGGCCAATCGCGATACAGTCGGCTATTTCACCGACTACGCCGAGCTCTTGTTGCGGACGTTTGGCGACCGCATACCTCAGTGGATCACTCACAATGAACCATGGTGCGCTTCGTTCTTGAGCTACGGGATCGGTGCCCATGCCCCGGGCCATCAAGATTGGCGGGAAGCGGTGATGGCGTCCCATCACATCCTTCTGTCGCACGGCGAGGTGGTCAAGGGCTACCGCGGCATGGGGCTGAAGGGCCAAATCGGCATCACCCTCAACTTGAACGTGACCGATCCCCGGACGGACAGCGAAGCGGATAAGGAGGCTGCGCGGCGGGGAGACGGGTTTCAAAACCGCTGGTTCCTCGATCCTCTGTTCCGTGGCGGCTACCCGGACGACATGCGTGAGATATTCCGCCCCTACGTGCAGGATTACCGCTTCATTCATCCCGATGACGAGGCGACCATCGCGACGCCGATGGACTTTCTTGGCGTCAACTACTACAACCGCGCCGTGGTGTACAACCACCCGGCGGATACTTTTCTTCAGATGGGCCACGTGATCCCGCCTGCCGAGACAATGACCGCCATGGGTTGGGAGGTGCATCCCAATTCCCTCTATCGGCTCCTCAAGCGGGTCAATCGGGACTATACCCGTCTTCCGCTTTACATTACGGAAAACGGCGCCGCCTATGAGGACACGGTGGATGCGGAAGGCCGCGTCCATGATGCCAAGCGCCGGGCCTTTGTGGAGGCGCACTTGGAGGCGGCGCGGCAGTTTGTGGAGGAAGGCGGCACGCTCAAGGGCTACTACCTCTGGTCCTTGATGGACAACTTTGAATGGGGATTCGGCTACTCGAAGCGCTTCGGCATTGTCTACGTCGACTTCGACACCCAACAGCGCATCTTGAAAGACAGCGCTCTCTGGTACCGGGAGGTCGCCCGAAGCCATCGGTCGTAGAGAGGGATGAGCACGATGAAGGGACAGGTCATCTGGCTTGGGCAGGCAGGATTTGTGATTGAGGGCGATGACGCGCGGGTGGGGGTTGACCTCTTCTTGCGGTCCGATCCGCGGCTGAGGCCGCCCTTTTGCCACCCGGACGCGCTCGGGTTCTTGGACGCAACCTTTGTCACCCATGAGCATCATGATCATATGGACCGATTCACGCTCACCGCCTTGACCGATCGCCTTCGCGCCATGGATGTGGTGGTCCCGTGCCCCATCGCTGAGGAGGCCAAGGCTCTGGGGATCCCCCGCGTGCGGCCGGCCGAGGTGGGTCTTCCCATGCGCTATGGGGACATTGAGGCGACGCCGGTGCGGGCGCGGCATGCCGCGCACATGGCGGAGGGCTATCATTTTGGAGAGCCTGACGGCCGGTTCCTGGGTTATGTGTTCCGAGTGGGCACGGCGGCGGTCTACCACAGCGGCGACACCATCATGTATCCGGAGCTCGCGGACACTTTGCGGGGGTCGGCGTCACGGTCATGCTGCTTCCCATCAACGGGCGCAGCTATGCGCGGGAGAAGGCGGGTTTAGTCGGGAACCTCACGCCCGAGGAAGCGGTGGATTTGGCAGCCGAGGCGGGGGCGGCGGTTCTCATCCCCATGCACGATGAAACCTATCCCAACAACCTGGGCGATGTCGGACAGGCGGCCGAGATGGCCTACCGCCGGGGCGTCACGCTGGTGGTTCCCCGTTATGGTCAACGCGTGCCACTGGATTGGAATGCTGTCTAAAAATTCTTTCCTCGGTGCTCCCGGATTGTTATGCTGGGGATGCCGGAGATTTCCAGTCTCCGGAATCCAGAAGAATGCTCGGCCAAATGGCCGTATGGAAGAGTCAAGCGAATGGTTAAGGAGGCGGTACCCATAGACGAGAATCAGTACCAGGATATCCCACAGGATGCTCTGGAGCGGCTGAACCGGGAATCGGGACATTACGTGTTCACCTCAGACCTCACCGTCAATGAGTTTGTGCTGGTGGATGAGGCGGGATTCGAGCCGTTAGGCATGGTGATGGGCTCATCCATTTATCATATCGGGTTCCAGCAGTCGGCCTGGTCGAAGAACCAGGAAATGACCGTGCTGTCGCAGGCCATGTACAACGCGCGCGAATTAGCCATGTCCCGAATGGAAGAGGAGGCCGATGCCCTGAAGGCGGACGGCATCATCGGCGTCCGGCTGGAAGTCAAGCATGCCGAATGGGGCCAGCACTTGGCCGAGTTCATCGCCATCGGCACGGCTGTGCGCTCCAAGGACGGCACCAGCCACCGCACCATCAAGGGAAAGCCCTTTACCTCCGATCTGTCCGGCCAGGATTTCTGGACTCTGATGAAGACGGGGTATCGGCCAGTTAGCTTGGTGATGGGATCGTGCGTGTACCACATTGCCCATCAAGGAATGCTGCAGATGCTGCGGCAGGTCGGGCAGAACCAGGAAATGACCATTTATACGCAAGGACTGTATGATGCCCGCGAGCTTGCCATGGAGCGGATGCAGCTGGAAGCGGCCGATTTGCAGGCTGAAGGCATTGTCGGGGTTAACCTGCATGAGAGCAGCCACCAGTGGGGTTCGCACGTCATCGAATTCTTTGCTGTCGGGACGGCGGTCAAGCGCTTTCAAGAGTCGCAGCTGGCAACGCCCAGTTTGGTGCTGCCCTTGAATGATCCGGGACAGTAAAGGGGGGAGACCATGCCCTGGTTTCGTAAGAACAAGGGAGACACGCCCAGCGCCAACGAGGTGCAGTTAAGCCGCGCGCTGCAGCAAACTTTTCGTCAATATACCGCCGAGACCGAGCAGCAGATGCAACGGGATCGCGACGCCTTGGACCGGGGACGGATTCCCGAGGCGGCGGAGCTTCGCGTCAAAAGGACCGTCAATCGGGAACTGCCATGGATGAGCACGCTCGACATTGCCGACCTGTATCTGGCGGACGAGATTCGCATGACCCCTTTGGTGCAGGTGACCGGCAGCTGCTACTTTCAAGCGGCGACCGACATGAACGGCCGCTTATATCTGGACAGCAACTACGACGCGGCCAATTTGGTGCACGCCTATTACCGGGCCAAGAACGATGCGGTGGAGCGCATGTCGCAGGAGGCCAGCCTGGCTGGAGCCCATGCGATTGTCGACGCTGCCTTCAAGTTCTCGCGCAACCAAACGGTGGTGGAGTGCAGCGTGATTGGCACGGCGGTCCAGTTTGAAGGGGTGCGCCCGGGCAAGACGCCGTTGGTGAGCCCCTTAAGCGGCGAGGAGTTCTATAAGCTTCTGCAGGTGGGCTGGATTCCCGTCAATTATTGTCTCGGGTACCACTGGCATTGCATGCCGGTGGGGTACCGGACCCGCTCCATTTCGTCGTTGTGGAACTTCTTGAATCAAGAGTTGACTCCGGTGGTGGAGCGGTTTTCCGACACTCGCCGCTACGCGATTCAGCAAATGGTGGCGGACGCCCGCGGCGGGCCGCGGGTAGATGGGTTTGTCGGCGTATCCGTCAAGACGGAGATTGAGGAGACCGAACTCCGCATTTATGCGGGCTACCGCGGTGGATATGGCGCCTTCAACATGATGGGCAACGGCATCACCATTGACGGTTCCTTCTATCCATTTGGCAATGAAGGGGTCGCAGAGGTGCCCGCGTACAACCTGGAATTTTTCGCGACGGGCGCGGGAATTGCCCGCATTGGCACCGGACGCCTCACCAAAGAGGCGCTGGGCACTTATCTATCCAGCCTGAACTAAGGCGGGTATTCGGCCTTTCGCCACGCTGACCGCCATGCCGGCCAAGCCTTGGCTGGACCGCACGGCATACCAGACGAGGGCGTAGCTGCCGGGCGTTGTGACGCGCCAGGTCAAGGCCTGATGGGCGTTGCCGGCCAGTTGGCGAGTCTTGGCCAGTACCTGATGGCCGTGGTTCATGACGGCCAGCGTGAGAGGGCGGGCGGTGCCGTTGACCGCATGGATGGTCACTTGCCAGCCCGGGCCCACCATGAATTGCTGGGAGCGGCTGGGTTTGCCGTTGACCAAATACCCGGCCCCAGCCGCGTCTGGCGCGATGGCCAGGGTCAGGGTGGCGGTCTTGTCCGGTGGATAATAGTTGAGCCAAGGGGAAGGGGCCTTCACCGACGGGGAGGGTGCCTTCCCTTTATCCAGCCGTCCGGCATGGGAAGCCGTGCGATCTGAGAAACTGGAGGACGGGCCGGGGGAACTGGTGCTGCACCCGGCGATGGCGGCGGCACCGATTCCCAGAACGAGCGCGACTGCGGTGAATTTCATCAAACGTCCCTCCGCTGGCTAAGGAGCTTCTCTGGGCTACTATGCGCCGTTGGCGGCGGGATTATCCACGGAACGCCCAATTCCGGAAGATGATGGTATCATGAAGCACGGACCATCAGTTCCCCAGAAGAAGGAGACGTGACGACATGCCTGAGAAGTTGGCGCTTGATCCGGCGCGCACCGCTTTGGTGGTGATTGACCTGCAAAAGGGCATCACGGCCATGCAGACGGCGCCCCACCCCAGTGATGCGGTGGTGATGCGGGCCGCCCAGTTGGCGGAGAGCTTCCGGCAAGCGGGCGCCTTTGTGGTGTTGGTGCATGTGGGACCCTCACCCGACGGCAAGGACGCCTTAAAGCCGATTACCGACACGACCGCCAATTGGCCGTCGCCGCCCCCAGGATGGGACGAGATCGTGCCGGAGATGGGGCCAAAGCCCGGTGACCATGTGCTGCGCAAGCGGCAATGGGGAGCCTTTTATGGCACCGACTTGGATTTGGAACTCCGCCGTCGCGGCATCGACACCATTGTGCTCTGCGGCATCTCCACCAACATTGGAGTGGAAAGCACGGCCCGCGCGGCCTATGAGCATGGCTACCAGCAGATTTTTGTGGAAGATGCCACCGCAGCACGGACGGCGGAGGAGCATCAGTTTACCTTTGAACATACCTTTCCGCGCATCGGGCGTGTACGTTCAACCCAGGACGTGCTGGAGGCGTGGAATCGCTAACCGCCCGCACCGTCGGGGAGCCGGCCTTCGGGCCGGCTTTCGCGCGTCATGGGAGGCGCATGGCATGCGCCCGGAGGGCACCCTCCCCAGGGATGCGCATCCGTCGATGGCGGCGCAACAATTGCGGTTTGCGCCAGCGTTTTTTCTCTTGCATTTCTTCGTCAAAGGAGGTTTCATGAAGATAAAAGCAAGCAAGCATTTGCTTGAATTGGAGGGATGTTCTGTTGCAATCCCGCGAAGAGGCTTTTATGGCGCGCGTCCAATCCGGTGAAAAGGTGGAAGTGATGGACTGGATGCCGGATGAGTACCGCAATCTCCTCATTAAGCAAATTCATATGCACGGCATCAGTGAAGTAATGGGGGCCTATCCCGAGAGGGAGTGGGTAATGAAGGCGCCGACCATTCGGCGCAAACTCGCCTTGAACGCCAAGATTCAAGATGAGATCGGGCACGGTCAGATGCTGCTCCGCTTGGCCGAGGACTTGAGCCAGCCGTATGGCCGCGGACGTGAAGACTTGATGGATGATGTGCTGGACGGTCGCGTGAAGTTTCACAATGTCTTTCACCTCGAGGCGCCGACCTGGGCGGACGCAGGAGTGATTGGCTTTCTGGTGGATGGCGGAGCCATCATTACCCAAGCTATGCTGCTGGGGAGCTCGTATGCGCCCTATGGGCGGATGCTGAAGCGGATTGTCGCCGAAGAAAGCTTTCACATGCAGCATGGGGAATCCGTGGTCTTGGCGCTGGCCGCCGGTACCCCGGCGCAGAAGGCCATGCTGCAGGGGGCCATCGACCGTTGGTGGCCGGCCATGATGTTTTTCTTTGGTCCCCGCGAAATGGGAGCCTCGTCGCGCCGCATGCTCGACTACCGCATCCGCACCATGACCAACGAGGAATTGCGGCAGAAATTCATCAACCGCTATGCCCCGCGCATTCAGGCGTTGGGCGTCAGCATTCCTGACCCCGCTTTGAAGCAGGATCCGGCCACTGGACAGTGGTCCTATACCGATCCCGATTGGGACTGGTTTTCCTATGTGGTGCATCACAATGCGGGACCGAGGTCGGCCGATCGGCTGGGCTTGCGGCGGGAGGCGCACGATGGGCTGCGCTGGGCGCGCGAGGCGAGCCTCCAGGCGGCGCGACACTTCGCAAAGGAGGCAGACCATGGAATTTCCGCGGGATACGCCGGTTTATGAGGTTTTCGCTCAGCGGGAGGCCCTCAGCTTTCCGACGCATGTAGGCAGCGTGCGCGCCAGTTCTCCCGAGATGGCGTTGCAGATGGCGCGCGAAGCCTATTTTCGCCGCGAGGCCGCGTATGACGTCTGGGTGGTGCCGGAGAGCGCCATTACGCGGGCGCGTGAGTACCCGGAGGTGCTTCCCGTGGCGCCGGAGGAAAAAACCTACCGTCTGCCGGGCGGGTATGACAACGCCCCCTTGTGGAAGCGGTTCAAGGCGGAAGCACAGACCATCGAACAGGTCGCGGAGGAAATGGCGGCCAAGAAGGAGGGGCGGTCATGATGCAGCCAACGACGCAGCAGGCAGCGGCGCTGAAGACACTGGTCATCCCCATGGCGGACGACGAATGGATGATAGGGCATCGCGGATCGGAGTGGCTTGCCCTGGCGCCGGATTTGGAAGAGGATTTGGCGATGAGCTCCATCAGCCAGGATGAGATGGGACACGCGGAACTATTGTATGAAGTCCTGCATGGCCTGGGCGAAGCCAGCGCCGATGAGGCCGTGTACCTGCGCGGTCCCCAAGGATGGCGGCATGCCGCCTTGACAGCCGCTGCCCGCGGATCGTGGGCGGAGTGGGTGGTGCGGCGCTATTGCTACGAGGTGTTTGACGGCATTCGGCGGAAGGCGCTGCAGCGCATTCCGTATGCGCCGCTGGTGGCAGCCCTGCAAAAGATGGACCGCGAACACGCCTATCATCTCACGCACTTTCAGAGCCTCGTGCAAACGCTGGCGTATGGCGGACCGGCCAGCCGCCAGTATTTGGAGGAGGCGATTCGCGAAGACTGGCCAAAACTCCCAGACTTGTTCGAATGGGGCGGACGGGATGAGGCCTGGGTGAGCTGGGACGTTGCAGCCCTGGCACCGAGCATGATGCGGGCGGCATTTGAGCAGGTGGTGCGTCAGGACTTTGCCGCCTGGCAGCTGACCTGGCCCGGGAATCTCCCAGCGGCGGATCGTGCGGCGCGGCACCACGACAATTCGGAGTTCCTGGCGGCTCTCTTACTGGAGATGCGCGAGGTCCGTCAGGTGGCCCCGACGTCAGGATGGTGAGACGATGAGCCAATCGATGACTCCGGAAGAGGTCTGGGAACGGCTTCATACGGTGCCTGACCCGGAAATCCCCGGACTCAGCATCGTGGACTTAGGCATGGTGGTGTCTGTTGAGGTGGATCCCACGGTGCGCATTGTGCTGCGGCCCACCTTCATCGGATGCCCTGCCTTGGATTGGATGCGTGCGCACGTGGAAGAGGCGCTTGCGCCCCATCCAGCGGAGGTGGAATTTGCCATGACGATGGCGTGGTCAACCACCGACATCAGCGAGGACGGCCGACGGAAGCTGCAGGAATTCGGGGTGGCTCCGCCGCACACCGGGGACACTCCCGTCCCCTGCCCGCTCTGCGGCTCGAGCGATACGCGCCGTCAAGCCGCGTTTGGATCTACGCTCTGCCGGGCGTCCTACTACTGCGAGGGCTGCCATCAGCCCTTTGAGGCCTGGAAGACAATCTAGCGGCTCGTTTGCATGATGGGAAGGGCGGAACTGCTGGGGTTCCGCTCGTTTTTTGTGCCGATTCAGCGCGGTCGCGCATCCGATACTCGTTCGGAGCGGGCGTCGTCAGGCCAGCGGAGAAATGGCCGAAACCTGAATTGTCTGCCAGTGGGGCGTCTTTGGCCCGCCTAGCGATAAGATGGGAGAAGAATTGGAAAAGAGGGCGACGAGTGATGGCCGAATTGCGGTACAACCCCATATTGCGGGATTGGACGATGGTGGCGGCCAACCGGCAGGTGCGTCCGGACATGCCTGCCGAAAGCTGTCCCTTTTGTCCCGGATCCGGCAAGGTTCCCGACCATTATGACGTGTTGTCCTACGACAATGATTTTCCGGTGTTGTCGCCGAGCCCCAACCCGGTTGGAGAGCCGCCGGTGGAAATTTACAGAGCCCAGGAAGCCTATGGCAAGTGCGAGGTGGTGCTTTATTCCTCAGATCATGACGCTGCCTTGTCCCGGCTGTCTTTAGCGCACGTCACCCGTGTAGTGCAGCTGTGGCGCGCGCGCTACGCCGACTTAACCTCCGATCCCCGCCATCAGTACGTCCTGATTTTCGAAAACCGGGGCCGAGAAGTGGGGGCGACCATTGCCCATCCCCACGGTCAGATTTACGCCTACCCGTTTTTGCCCATCAAAATTCGTTCAGAGATTGAATCGGCGGAACAGCATGGATTAGCGACCGGACACTGCCTTTTGTGCGACATCACTGACGCCGAGCGCGACGACGGGCGTCGGCTGGTGGCGGAGAACGATCGGTTCCTTGCCTTTATTCCCTACTTCACCGACTTTCCGTTCGGGGTCTGGATAGGACCGAAACGGCATCTGGTCGACCTGCGCCGCTTTGATGCCGAGGACGAGGCGGCCTTGGCGGACATCCTCAGCCGGGTCACTCGAGGGATGGACGCCCTCTATCAGCGCGAATTTCCCTATATGATGGCCTTGCACCAGACGCCGCCGCAGCGCCCCGAGACCGAGGCCTATTACCACTTTCATTTGGAATTCTATCCACCGCTTCGGGCGGCCGACAAAATCAAGTTCCTGGCATCCTCGGAAACCGGGGCTGGGGCTGCCGCCAATCCGCTCGTAGTGGAAGAGACAGCGCCGCTTTTGCGTCGCGCCATTGCGCAGGCGGAGAGCGAGGAGAGCGGCCGATGAATGGGAGCGCGATGCGGACCGCGCGTGAGGCGTTTTGGCGTTTCTCGCCCGGGGATGTGGACAGCGTGCGGGTGTTCTTCGCGCCGGGACGGGTGAATTTGATTGGCGAGCATACCGATTACAACGGAGGGTACGTGCTCCCGGGCGCCATTCGCGAAGGCACTTGGTGCTGGGTGCGCAAGCGTTCGGACACGCGCTGGCGTGTGGCGTCAGCGACCGAGGACCAGGTGGTGACCGTCACCCCGGACGCCTTGTCGTATGACCCGAAGCGCGGATTTGCGAATTATGTCGCTGGGGTGATTTGGGCGTTGCGTGAGCGGGGCTTCGAAGTCCCCGGCGCCGATTGCTATTTGACCGGAACCTTGCCGCAGGGAGCTGGGCTGTCCTCGTCAGCGTCGCTGGAAGTGGCGACGGCCTGGGCATTGAGCCGGATTGCCGGTGTCCCGCTCTCCGAGAAAGAGGCGGCGCAAGTGGCCCATGAGGCGGAAACGGGCTTTGTGGGAGTGCCCTGCGGGATTATGGACCAATATGTGGTGGCGCTGGCCCGACCGGGTCAGGTGCTGTCCTTGTCAGCCGGCTCCCTTGAGCACCGGCTGGTGCCGGCTGTCTGGCCGGATGTGGCGCTGGTGATTACCAACAGCAACAAGCCGCACCACTTGGTCGACTCCCCTTATGCAGCGCGGCGAAGCGAATGTGAGGCGATTTTGGGGGCGCTGCGCCGGGCTGGCTGGGACCTTCCCTATTTGGCGAATCTGCGGCCGAGCGATTATGCGGCGGCCGTGGAAATCATCGCCGACCCGGTGCTGGGGCGTCGGCTTCATCATGTCGTCTGGGAGAACGAGCGCGCCCGGTTGGCGCCGGATTTGCTTTCAGACGGGGACTTGTCGCAATTTGGGGAATGGATGCGGGCGTCGCATGAGTCGCTGCGCGATGACTTCGAGGTGACCGGCGCCGAACTGGACACATTGGCGGAAACCGCCTGGACCATTCCTGGGTGCATCGCGAGCCGCATGACCGGCGCCGGGTTCGGCGGTTCCACCGTGTCGTTGGTGGCGGAGGGCGCCGTGGAGGAGTTCCAGCGGCGGATAACCGAAACTTATCAGCAACGCTTTGGCTATGCCCCCTCGTTTCTCATCACGGCGCTTGGAGCGGGTGTGCATGAGATCCCGCGAGACGAGTGGGGTGGATGAGACCGTATCGGGGCGACATTGATATGGAGCATCGGGGGAGGATGGCGACATGGCGAACGCACGAGGGATTCCGGCCCAATCGGTAGTGGAAAACGATTATTGGCGGATGGCGGTGGTTCCGGACTGGGGAGGGCAAATGACGTCCTTGGTCTATCGTCCCGCCAACGAAGAATTGCTGCGCGTTCCGCCTTCTCACGAAGCCTGGCTTGCCCAGCCGTATCTCTACGGGATACCCATCCTGTTCCCCCCAGGGCGCATCCGGGGCGGAGAGTTTCGGTGGCGGAACGAGACCTACCACTGGCCTAAAACCGACACCGCTGGCCCCAACCATCTGCACGGATTTGTTGCGAACCAGCCTTGGGACGTGGTTGACTGGACTCCGCACAGCATGGCGTTAGAGACCGATGCCGCGGCGGATGAGACCATGGCGCGTTATTTTGGGGCGAGAGTGCACCTTACCGTGCGCTATGTCCTTGAGGGTCCCTGGGCCGGGATCCGGGTCGCAGTCCGAAATGACGGCCAAAAAGCCATCCCGTTTGGTGTGGGATTTCATACCACATGGACGATGACGGAGCATGACTGGACCCTGATCCTGCCTTCAGGCGACGAATGGGAAATGGGAGAGGACCTCATGCCGACGGGCCGATTCCTTGCGGAACCGCTGGTCTTGAAAGGGCTTGGGCAAGGGCGCTCGGCGCGGGATGTGGTGGCCGACACTTGTTACAGGGTGCGCGATGGAGTTTCGCCCGAGGTCATCATGCGCCATCCCGTCCTCCCGCTGCAATTTCGCTGGCGGGCTGACGAGCCATTTCGCCATCTGGTGGTCTATCGTCCAGCGGAAAGCCCGTTCATTTGCGTGGAGCCGTACACGTGGACGCACAACGCCGTCAACCTGGGATTGCCGGATGCTGTAACGGGCGTAGCCGGGCTGAATCCCGGGGAAACGCGGGTGTATGCATACGGCGTTTCTCCGGAGGGTGGATAGGGCCATGGGAAGCACTTCCCAAAGCGGCGGTCCATGCTAGGAAATTGCTGAAATTCGACAAGTATCCCGGAAGTCGTTCTCGCACGCATGGAAATTTTGCGAATCCCCAGTTATACTAGATTTTGGGCCTGCTCGTACAGAGCTGGCAGTTATTTTGTGATATTCAGGTGCCTCCCGCACCCGAAGGAGGGTTACCGTGAAGTTAAAGAATTACATAGGCGGACAGTGGGTGGAGCCGGAAAATGGGCAATATGAGTCCGATATTGACCCGGCCAACGGTGAAGTCGTCGCTGAAGTTCCGCGTTCCAGCGTCAAGGATGCGGAACGGGCGATCGCCGCTGCTGCGGAAGCCTATAAAGAGTGGCGCAAGGTGCCCGCACCCAAGCGCGGCGAAATTCTTTTTACCGTAGGACAGATTTTGAAGGAACGCAAGCACGAGTTGGCGCAGAAGATGACGCGCGAGATGGGCAAGGTCTACACCGAGGCGGCCGGAGACGTCCAGGAAGGCATTGACATGGCTTTCTACATGGCGGGAGAAGGCCGCCGCAGCTTTGGGTACACCACACCCTCGGAACTGCCGGACAAGTTTGCCATGGCTACCCGCGACTCCATTGGCGTGGCGGGGATCATTACGCCTTGGAACTTCCCCATGGCCATCCCGACGTGGAAGATCTTCCCGGCGCTGGTTGCTGGCAACACGGTGGTGTTCAAGCCTGCCAGCGAGACGCCCATGCTGGCCTACGAGCTGGTGAAGATTCTCGAGGAGGCCGGGGTGCCGGCGGGCGTGGTCAACCTGGTCTTCGGCGATGGCCCGGTCGTGGGCGAGACGCTCTTGACCGATCCGCGCGTCAACCTGATTTCCTTCACCGGTTCCAATGCCACCGGCCGGCATGTGGCCAAAGTGGCGGGCGAGGGCTTGAAGCGCGTCTCGTTGGAACTAGGCGGCAAGAACGCTGTCATTGTGATGGATGACGCCAACTTGGACCTAGCGGTGGATGGCATCCTGTGGAGCGCCTTCGGCACCACGGGACAGCGTTGTACGGCCTGCTCGCGGATCATTGTCCACGAAGGCATCTATGACCAACTGCGTGACCGCTTGCTGGAGCGCATGGCCAAATTGCGTCTGGGCCATGGGCTGGAGGGCCAAACCGACGTCGGTCCCTTGATTAATGAGAAGGCGGTCCAGAAGGTGCACAGCTATGTGGAAATCGGCCAGCAGGAGGGCGCCAAGCTGAATGTCGGCGGTCGGCCCGCAAGCGATGCCGGTTTGGCCAACGGCCACTTCTACCTGCCCACCCTGTTCACCGAGGTCACCCCGGACATGCGGATTGCCACGGAGGAGATTTTTGGACCCGTGCTTTCCATGATTCGGGTAAAGAGCTTGGAAGAGGCCATAGAGATTAACAACCGCGTCACCTATGGCTTGTCATCCTCGATCTTCTCCCAGGATGTCAACCGCGTCTTCCAGGCGATTCGCGACTTGGCGACCGGGATTGTCTACATCAACGCTGGAACCACTGGCGCTGAGATTCACCTGCCTTTCGGCGGAACCCGCGGCACCGGCAACGGGCACCGCGAAGCCGGCACGGCGGCGTTGGACTTCTTCTCCGAATGGAAGGCAGTCTACGTGGACTTCAGCGGCAAGCTTCAGCGCGCCCAGATTGACGCTTAGGCGACCATCGATCGTTAAAGGAGGATATCATGGCCACCCAAACCAAGTACATTGATTTGAAGACTGCGATCCCCGGCCCGAAGAGCAAGCCGCTCTTGGAGCGTCTCGACAAGGCGACACCGCGTGCCGTGGGCATTTATGCGCCCCTCATTGTCGACCACGCGCACGGGACCCTTTTGACCGACATTGACGGGAACACCTTCATCGATCTGACCGGCGGTGTCGGCGTGCTCAACGTCGGCCACACGCACGATCGGGTTAAGGCCGCCCTGCACGAGCAGGTTGACCGATTCCTGCACACGGACTTCACCAACCTCCCCTATGAGAGCTACGTGCGTCTGGCGGAGCGATTGAACGCCCGGTTCCCGGGCGGCGGTCCGGCCACCTCGATTTTCTTCAACTCGGGCGCTGAAGCGGTGGAAAACGCCATCAAGATTGCCCGAGCCTACACCAAGCGCAAGGGCATTCTGGCCTTTGAGCGCGCGTTCCACGGCCGGACCCTGATGGCCATGACCCTGACGTCCAAGGTGCACCCGTACAAGGCGGGGATGGGCCCCTACGCTCCGGAAGTCTACCGCGCGCCGTACCCATACCCGTACCGCTGCGAGTTCGCCAACGGTGAGCCCAACCACGTCTGCAACGAACGCTGCTACGCCAACATCGAAAAGGCGCTGTTGCTCCAAGTAGCGCCGGAAGACTTGGCGGCCGTGATTGTCGAGCCGGTGCAGGGCGAGGGCGGCTTCGTAGTGCCCCCACAGAACTTCCTGCCTTGGCTGCGCAAGTTCACCGAGAAGCACGGCATTCTCCTCATTGTGGACGAGGTGCAGACCGGCTTCGGACGGACCGGCACCTTCTTTGCCACCGAGCAGGCGGGCATCCGTCCGGACCTCCTCACCATGGCCAAGTCGATTGCGGACGGCATTCCGCTCTCCGGCGTGATGGGGCGCCCGGAAGTGATGGACGGACCGGGCGACTCGCAAATTGGCGGAACCTACGTGGGCAACCCGCTCGGCACCGCCGCTGGAAACGCGGTCTTGGACGTGTTCGAGCAGGAGAACCTCTTGGAGCAGGCCAAAAAGCAGGGCGAGCATCTCATGACCCGCTTGAAGGCCATGCAGGCCAAGAATCCCTTGATCGGCGAGGTGCGCGGTTTGGGAGCGATGGTGGCCATTGAATTGGTCAAAGATCCCCAGACCAAGGAGCCCGCGGCCGAGGCGACCGACCGGGCGCTGCACCTGATGATTGAGCGCGGCGTGATTATGCTGAAGTCAGGAATTTACGGCAACGTGATTCGCTTCTTGGCCCCGCTCAACACCCCGCTTGACATGCTGGACGAGGCGCTCGACCTGTTGGAGCGCACGCTGGCGGAGGTTGGAGGGCGCTAAGCCCTCCCTCATCATGCGAGGCGGACCCTTAGCCGACATTCATGTGCTGGATCTTTCCCGAGTACTGGCCGCGCCTTATGCGACTATGGCCTTGGGGGAACTTGGAGCCGACGTGATTAAGATTGAACGTCGGCCCGACGGCGATGAAACGCGGCAATGGGGTCCGCCTTTCGTGTCTGGGGAATCAGCCTACTTTCTCTCCATCAATCGCAACAAGCGCTCCATCGCGCTGGACTTGACACAGCCCAGCGACCAAGCGGTGGTGCGCGATTTGGCGTTGGATTGGGCCGACGTGCTGGTCGAGAACTTCAAGCCGGGCACCCTCGAGCGGTGGGGACTCGGGTTGGAGGCTCTCCGCCGTGGGAATCCCCGACTGATTACCGCCAGCGTGCGGGGCTATCCGTCTCCTGATGATCGGGCCGGATATGACTTTGTCATCCAAGCCGGATCGGGACTGATGTCCATCACCGGGGCTCCGGATGGAGAGCCATCCAAAGTGGGGGTGGCGGTGTCCGACATTACCACCGGACTCTTTCTCCTGAGCGGGATCGAAGCCGCTCTCTATCGCCGTGAGCGCACGGGCCACGGAGATCACGTGGAGGTGTCCTTGTGGGAATCGCAGATGGCGTGGCTCACCAACGTAGCGCAGAGCTACTTGGTGACGGGCCGGGAACCGCGGCGCCACGGCAACGCGCACGCGCAACTGGCTCCCTATCAAACGGTGTGCACACAAGACGGCTGGCTGGCGCTGGGGGTTGGCAATGATCGCCAATTTCAAGCGTTGTGTCGCGTGCTGGGGAGGCCGGAGTGGGCGGACGACGCACGCTTCCGGACCAACCCCGACCGCGTGTCCCATCGCGAGGAATTGATCGAAGCGCTGGAAAGCGTATTGGTGACGAACAGCACGGACGATTGGATGCACCGCCTGGAAGCGGTTGGCGTGCCGTCCGGTCCGGTGCGCACCATTCCCGAGGCTCTGGCAGATGCCACAGCCCGGGGACAGGCATTGGTCGAGAGTCTCTCGCATCCAACCATCGGGGAGCTTCAGCAAATTCGTCTGCCCTGGCACTTTGCGGAAGGCGAGGCGGGCATGTCGGCACCGCCCCCCGTGATTGATCAGCATCGCGCCGACATACTAGGATTAGTCGAGGAGCTACGCGAGCACAGAAAGGACGTCAAGCATGAGTGACATGCAGGCATTACTGGATGATTTTTATGGCCTCGATCGAGAACTGAGCCCGGACGAGATTCAAATTCGGGAGACTGTGCGACGCTTTGTGGATCAGGAAGTGCGGCCCCATGCCGGCCAGTGGTGGCAGGAGGGCGTCTTTCCCGTCCACTTGATTCCCAAGTTGGGGGAACTGGGCGTTTTTGGCCCCACGCTTCCAGAAGAGTACGGCGGATCTGGGGTCACCGGAGTGGCTTACGGGCTGATGATGCAGGAGCTGGAGCGCGGGGATTCGGGCCTTCGGTCGTTTGCCTCGGTGCAAAGCGGGCTCGCCATGTACGCCATCTATCGGTATGGCAGCGAGGAGCAAAAGCGGGCATATTTGCCGCGCATGGCAAGCGGCCAGGTGATTGGCTGCTTTGGACTCACGGAACCGGATGCCGGTTCGGATCCGGGGGCCATGCGCACGACCGCCAAGAAGGGCGGGAAGGGCTACATTTTGAATGGCGCCAAGCGTTGGATCACAAACGGCAACCTGGCTAAGATTGCCGTGGTCTGGGCTAAGGACGATGAGGGCATTATCCGCGGGTTCGTGGTGCCCACCGACACCCCCGGATTTTCGGCCCGCGAGATTCACACCAAGGCCTCCATGCGCATGTCGGTCACCTCGGAGCTATACTTCGACAATGTGGAACTCCCCGAAGATGCGATCTTGCCGCTCTCCAAGGGGCTCGGTTCCCCGCTCAGCTGTTTGACGCAGGCCCGCTTCGGCATTGCCTTTGGCACCGTGGGCGCGGCGCTCGACTGCCTGCAGGAGGCGGCGGAATATACGAAGACGCGCATTGCCTTTGGACGGCCGATTGCGGCGACCCAAATGGTGCAGGAGCGCATCGTCGACATGCTCTCCCGTGTGGTGGACATGCAGTTGAAGGCGCTGCAACTGGGACGTCTGTACCAGGCCGGGGCGATGCGCTATCCCCAAGTGTCGCTTGCCAAGCGCGACAACGCGCGCGGGGCTTTGGAAGTGGCCCGCATGGCCCGGGAACTTTTGGGTGGAAACGGCATCAGCGTCGACTACGTCCCGATGCGCCATATGGCCAATCTGGAGACGGTCGATACCTACGAAGGCACCTACGAAGTCCATACACTGATTGTGGGACGGGACATTTTGGACGAAAACGCCTTCTAGCACCGCTTCTTCTGTGGTCACGGAGCACACCCGTGACCATTTTTTGTGCTCTTGTGACGCATGCCGAACGGATAGACTCAGAGCAACACAGGGAAGGAGGCGAGGCCGGTGATCGTCATTTTGGGGCAGGTTGCGATTCCGTGCGACCAAGGGCATTATGCAGCTCGGTCCAAGGGGGCAGTCTGCCCTTTTTTGGTTCTGGGCTCCGTCGATCGCCAGAGGCCTTGTCCTACCCCGTAGGCAGGACAATCCTCGGACCTTGGCTCGAGCCCAGCGGCTCGAGCTTTTTATTTCCGAGGAGGGGTTGTCATGGTTGTGCTGAGTGCATCAGATCTCGAGAAGAATTACGGCTATCGAGCGATTTTCGAGGGTGTGTCCTTGGAACTCCAGGACCAGGAGCGGGTTGCGGTGGTGGGACCCAATGGTTCGGGCAAGAGCACCCTCCTTAGGATCTTGGCGCGTGAGGAATGGCCAGACAAAGGTTCGGTGTCATGGCGGAAGGGGCTCACCGTGGGCTATGTGGCGCAAATGCCGGTTGTTCCCGCGCAGGCTTTGGTGAAGAGCGTGATTGAGGAGGCGTTTCAAGACGCACTGGCGCTGCATGCCCGGGTCGAGCAGTTGACCGAGGCGATGGCAAAGGCAGGAACTCCCCGCGAATTGGACCAGATTGCCACGCTGTACGACAAGGCGCTCACACAACTCATTGCCGTTGATGGATATCAGGTGCGCTCCCGAGTGGATGGCATTGTGCGCGGGTTCGGGTTCTCCTCGGAGACCCTCGAAAAGCCCTTTAGCGCGCTTAGCGGCGGTGAGAAGACCAAGGTGGCGCTGGCGCGTGCTCTGGTGGCAAGCCCCGAGTGCCTAATCCTCGACGAGCCGACCAACCATCTCGATCTGCCCGCCTTGGAGTGGTTGGAGGAGTATCTCCGTCAGTACCCCGGCACGGTGATTGTGGTGTCGCATGATCGCTACTTCTTGGACCGCGTGGTGAACCGCGTCTGGGAAGTGGACGCAGGCTCCCTGATGGCGTACGAAGGCACCTACTCTGACTATGTGGAACATCGGGAAGAGCGCCTGCTGGCGGAGTTCCAGGCCTATAAGGAGCAACAGGCGAAAATCCAGCACATGGAGGCCGCCATCAAGAGGCTGCGGGATTGGGCCAACCGCTCCCATCCGCCCAGCGATGCCTTACACCGGCGGGCCTCAAGCATCCAGAAGGCGCTGGACCGGATGGTCCGGCTGGAACGCTCGCGCATGGAGCGAAAGACCATGGGGCTGGACTTGCAGGCGGCCGATCGCAGCGGAAAGGAGGTCTTTCGGCTCTGCGGGGTGACGCAACGATACGGGGAGCGCACCATCTTCCAAGATGTCCAGTGCACCATCGGCGTGGGGGAGCGGGTCGGCCTGGTCGGCGCAAACGGCGCGGGCAAAAGCACGCTGCTTCGCGTTCTGACGGGGGCGGAGATCCCTATCCAGGGTGAGGTGGCAATCGGCGTGTCGGTCCAGATGGGGGTGCTGACGCAGCAGATCTGGGAGACTGGAGCCGATTTGACGCAACGCGTCATCGATCGGTTTCGCTCACAGGTGGCGATGGAAACTGGTGAGGCCCGGCGCTACCTGGCTCGCTTTCTCTTCTACGGAGACAATGTCTTTCGACCGGTGAACACACTCAGCGGCGGTGAGCAAATGCGGCTTAGGCTGGCGGAATTGATGCGAAAGGAGGTCAACACGCTGGTGCTGGACGAACCCACCAATCACCTCGACATCGAGTCGCGCGAGGTGCTCGAGGACTTGCTGGAGAACTTTCCCGGCACGCTGCTGGTGGTGTCGCACGACCGATACTTTTTGAATCGGCGCGTGTCGGTGGTCTATTGGCTTGAGGATGGACAACTCACCCGTTATGAGGGCCGGTATGACGAGGTGCGGGACCGCCACCTCAAAGAAGACTCTTCATGGGGCCGCGCTTGATCTGATATGCTGGGAATCACCAGGAGACAGACTCCGACATTTTTCGACGACCGGGAGAGGATTCCCATGGCAGCGTTTTCTGCCGAAGAATTGTGGTTTGGAGCCATCGAGGCGCTGGACGACGAAGTGGGTGTGCTGGATCCGCGCGGCATCATTCTGCAAGTGAACCGCGGTTGGCGGCGGTTTGTGGCCGAGAACGGCGGAGTGCCCGAGACCTCCATTGTCGGCCAAAGCTATCTCGCCGCGTGTCGCACGGCGTCTCCCCTTGCGCGGAAGGCGCTCCGCGGCATCGAGCAGGTCCTCGCCGGGAAGCAGGATCGGCTGGAATTGGAGTACCCCTGTCATGCTCCCGGGAAAGAGCGATGGTTTTTGATGCGGGTCAGCGCTTGCGGGTTGCCGGACGGCAGCCGTGGGGCGGTCGTGGCGCACATTGACATCACAGAACGCCGGAGGTTGGAACGCGAGCTTCAACGCCTCGCCTTTCGGGATCCATTGACCGGGGTCGCCAACCGGCGGGCGTTCGAGCGGGAGGCGAAGTCGGCCCTAGCCCGGGCCAAACGGAACCCGGGGGGACGGTTGGGGATTCTGTCACTTGACCTAGACGCATTCAAAAGCGTGAACGACGTGTTCGGCCACGCGGAAGGCGATCGGGTGTTGCGCGAGTTGGGTGGCGTCTTGGCGCGCCGCACGCGGCAGGGAGACTTGGCGGCGCGCGTGGGAGGCGATGAATTTGCGGTGTTGGTGCAAGTGGCGCGGAGTGCAGAGGATGTGGACCGCGCCGCTCGACGTCTCGTCAAGCCGCTGGCCGAGCGCATGGCGGCCATTGGACACCCGGAGTGCACAGTGAGTGTTGGAGTTGCCGTGTTTCCTGAGGATGGCGCCACGGTCCCAGCGCTTCGGGAAGCGTCCGACGTGGCGCTCTATCAGGCGAAGACCATTCCCGGGGACGCTGTGGTGCGGTTCCGTCCCGGATCCCTCGGGTGACGAGGAGTCTAAGCGCCCCGTTGACGGACGCGATCCAAATAGAAGGCGGTGACCACTGGGGCGGCGAGGGAGATGATCAGGATCGGGATGCCGATTGCGATGGGCAAGGCGGTTCCCGTGCAGTGGACCCCAGTAGCCGGAGAACTGCTGCATGCTTGGGCGGGCATGCCGAAGAGCACAAAGGCGGCGGCCAGTCCTCCGGGCCAGACCAGTGTTCCCAAGAGCTTTTGGCCGGTGCTCCAGGCGCGGGAAGACCATAACAGAATGGCACCCACGATCCAGCCGATGCCAAACAGAAATCCACCCAGCAAGAGAAGCCAGGGCACCCACGGATCTGTACGACTGGGCTTGGGCGCTGGGATGCCGGCCTCGTCAGCGATTTGCGCCGGCGTCCCGATGCGGTCCAACAGGACGCAAAGTCCCGCTTCGTCCTCCGGCGCCAGGGCTTGCCGAGCTTCGGCAATGTGTTGGGCGATCTCTTGGATGATCTCTTCCCGGCGCGACGTCGGAAGACTCAACAGGGCACGGCGGACGTGATTCAAATAGTCTTGAATGAGGCGATCCATGCGGTTCTCTGATGAGGCCATGCGTATCCCTCGCTTTCCTTCATGACTCCTTTTCGGAGCCCAGCGTTTCATCCACCGCGTTCCGAAAGGCTCTCCATTGGCGTTGAAACTGTTGCAGGGCCTCGAGCCCTCCCGGAGTTAGGGCATAATACCGGCGCGGCGGCCCCACTTCGGATTGCCGCCAGGTGGTCGAGACGAGACCCTCTTTGCGAAGACGCGACAGCAACGGATAGATGGTGCCTTCACTGGCAACCAGTCCGCGATCCGCCAAGGCGCGGGCCAAGTCAAATCCGTAGCGCTCACCCTCCCGCAGAAGGCCGAGCACGCAATGTTCGGCGACGCCGCGCCGAAGTTGCCCCAGCCA
>JAKADO010000100.1 GCA_021820485.1 Bacillota bacterium | reverse complement strand
GGGTGGAGCGCGAAGACACCAAAATACTGGAGTCCTATCTAGGCGCTGTCAAGGCTGTCATGGACCATGTCGAGGTTTTCCTGTCCGGGGTGGGCAACCCGAAGAAGGCTCGCCTATATTGGGCGGAAGCCACCACCAACTACGATTCGGCCCGCTATTTGGTACAGGATAACCAGACGATGACGATTACGAACAAGGTCGCCCTCGATGACTACTTGTGGACGGCGCTGGGCTATGTCATCGGCGCGGTGCAGGAAGGATGCGTTCCGGGCATTTTGAACGACCTGGACATCGACACGGTGCTTGAGTCTCGCGAAAACCCGCATCGGGGGCGGGAGCGGGGACAGGAGACCCAGGGCACGCCGCTGGTGTTCTTGGATGCGATACGGGAAGTCGCCAACAACTGGGACCGCGCGGACCATCATCATCACCACCACGATTGGGATTGAGGCATGTAAAGTCAACGAAGTTGCTGCGTGGGCAACCGCCCGCTATGGTTCCGATCGCAAACGCCATGGCATCCCAAGCCCGGCTGCGCCTCGGTGTCGCAGCGGGTTTGATTCGCATCACTCGTCGACCGTTTTGGCCTTATCGGCGTTGGGGCTTTCCACATGCGGCAGACGCCAATTGAAGAGGATGGAGAGGACTCGCAGAGCGAAAGTCCCGGCCAGTACCGCATAGACTTGCCATGCAACCTGGGGATTCACCCATCGAAGGCCGATCACGGTGCCAGCCAAGAGTGTCCAAATGGCATACGTATCGGACCGGAGAATCATCGGCTTTCGCTGGGCCAAGAGATCGCGAATCACACCACCTCCGGTTCCTGTCATGGCCGCGGCCACCATCACCGTGCCAACCGAGACATGGATGCGTTCCGCGTACAGAGCGCCTTCTACGGCAAAGGTTGAGAGGCCCAGCGCGTCGAAATACACCATGAGCTTCCAACCCCGTTTGACCCAACGCCCCGGAATGACGAGGGTGATGCCTAAGGCGACCAACGCGGCCAAGAACGATCCCGTCTGATGCCAGACGGCTGCCACTGGGAGCCCCACGATGAGGTTGCGGATCATGCCTCCGGCAAAGGCCGTGATGAATCCCAACACCAGGATTCCAAAAATGTCGTAGTCTTCCTCCATGGCTACGAGGGCGCCGCTGACGGCAAACGCCACGCTGCCGACGGCGCTCAGTATGGTCAAAATCATGAACGGCACCTCGAAAAAGCCGGCATGCGGCGCCAGCGAGACTTCCTTCTCATCCTGCCCGAAGGGGCTCGGATGTTCAACCACAATTATCCCCGATATTTCTGGAATCAAAGACCGCCCGCACCGGTAACGTCTCGCGCGGGCCAAACGTTAGAAAAGCAGAATTATTACCGAGGGCCCAATTCGGGACCGCTTGAATTCAGGCGCCCCGGGATCCAGGGAAAAGAGGCTACGATGGCACAATTTGCGGTTGAGGATAAAGGATGGCTGCGCACTCTGCTGGCGCATCCTGAGACCTGGCAGCAGTTGCCTCTCGAAGACGTGATGATACCAATGCTTGAGAATTATAAAAGCGCAGACCCAGAGCTCCGCGACGAGTTGAGCTTTACCTTGGTGGCGTCCCTGATGAACGCGCCGCAAATGACGGAGCAAATGGTGGCCAGGCTGGTGCGTCGCGCCCTGGATGCGGACCACTTGTTCTATCGCATCGGCGAGCGGGGCAAAGACAGCGTCTTCATGCGGTCCTTTTCGGTGCTGACCATTCCCCTTGTCATGGAATGGTACGAGGACCGTGGATCACTCTCGTCCGAACTTTTCGGTGATATGGTCGGGGCTGTGGAGC
This sequence comes from Bacillota bacterium, assembly GCA_021820485.1. Lineage (GTDB taxonomy): Bacteria > Bacillota > Sulfobacillia > Sulfobacillales > Sulfobacillaceae > Sulfobacillus_B. The sequence goes on along the minus strand of JAKADO010000100.1, from coordinate 8,023 downwards.
GGTACGCGCTGGCCGAACAGGACTGGCGTGGCTATGTGGCATCCAAAGGCTGGGCGCATGGCGCCGCCCATCTCGCCGACGCGCTGGGGGCGCTGGGCTCGTGGAGTGGTGCAAGTGAAGCCCAATTGGATACTATTTTGCGGCTGGTTCACCACGTGGCGACCCTCAGCACGCCGTTGGCGCACACCGAGGACGACCGGCTCGCCATGGCGGTGTTCCAAATGCTTGAGGCGCATCCGCGCTGCGAGGCACCCTTTCGACGCTGGCTCGATGGATTTCAATTGAAGCCGTCGCAGAATGACGGCGAGGAAACAATCCGTGGGGCCAATGCCAACCATTTCCTTAGGGCCCTCTATTACCGTTTCACTCAGAGCGCCCCCCAGTCCGATTGGCTTTGGCCGCTGCTGGAGGCCTTGCGGCGGTTCGACATCTATCATCAGCAATCGTAGGTGGCAAAGGCTTCCACCGCACTGCCCAATAAGATCCTGATTCCTGGTTGCATGATTTGACGCGGAACCTGAAAGGATGTTAACAGGGTGGGAATCATGATGGATTGGTCGAGAAAACTGAGATTGCCCCGGATTTTGGCGGCGCTGGCCGTGATGGTGCTGGGTCTTGGGATGCCGGCGGCGGCCGAAGCGCAGCCTTTGGTCGGATTGCACGGAGCCCATGTGTGGCCGCCCTCCCGCGTGCACTCGCAGAAATGGAACGCGAAACTTCTGGGGGTGCGGGAGCGCTTCGTCTATGATACGGTCGACGGGCAGGCGCTGACGCTTTACGTCTTCCACCCGCGGGGCATCGCGTTGCATCCGCGTCCGGTGGTCATTTACATTCACGGCGGGGCTCTGCGCTTTGGCACTGCCGTTATTTCGAACCGCAATACGCCGCACAATCGGCTCTTGGTGTCGGTTGAGCGGCAATTGATAACACGCGGCATGGACTTTGTCTCAATCAACTACCGTCTGGCGCCGCTCTACCCCTGGCCGGATCCGCTGATAGACGTCAAACATGCCGTGCGCTTCATTGAAACCCACGCGAAGCGCCTTTACATCAATCAGCAGCAGATGGCGGTCATGGGGGACAGCGCCGGCGGGGAACTTTCCAGTTTTGTCGGTCTTACGATGCGGCAATCGCCGCATGGCGGTCCATTGGTCCGTGGCGTCGTGGACCTGTTTGGCCCGGTCAATCGGCGGACGTTTGCGCTGCGGTGGCGAAAGCATCACGGTCTCGCACCCAACCCTGTGTATGGGGTATACACTTGGAAGCGGGTGCGAAGGGAGAGCGCCGTATCCTATGTGACGCCCCAAGCGCCGCCTTTCCTCATTATCCAGGGAACGCGGGACCATATTGTCCCTCCGGCACAATCACGGCTCTTGAAGGCGAAGCTGCGCCACGCTGGAGTCCCGGTTCAGGAAATTCTCGTCCATCATGCGGGACATGAACTCGTGGCCAAAAAGGGCCCGATTCACCCTGGAATTTCCTTTTTGGCGGGTCACATTGTCACGTTTCTGGCCGAACGCCTAAAAAGCCCGTCGACCGCCGACTAGTCATGATATCCTGAAGCAACAGCATTTCAGGAGTGTGGCAGCAGTGATACTGCGAAACGTCCGGGTGGTTCCCCATGATTCTAGTTGGCGGGAGATGTTTCTTGAGGAGGCGGAACGGATAGCCGCCGTCTTGGGGCCCCAGTTAGTCTATCTCCACCACGTGGGCTCCACGGCCGTGCCCGAACTTCCCGCCAAGCCCATCATCGACATGCTGTCGGTTGTGCGGGAAATTGAAACTGTCGACCGATTGGCGGACGGATTGGCACAAAGGGGATACGTGGGATTGGGAGAGTACGGGCTTTCGGGACGGCGATATTTTTGGAAGGGCCAACCGGAGCACCGATACCACCTCCACTGCTATCAATGGGGCAACCCGGCGGTGGAGCGTCATCTGGCCTTTCGGGATTTCCTCCGCGCCAGTTCCCCGGCGGCCAAGGAATACGGCGATCTCAAACAGCGTCTGGCCCAGCGCCATCCTCAAGACATCGAAGCCTACATGGCGGGCAAGGATGCCCTCGTCAAAGCCCAGGAAGCGCGGGCGTTGCGTTGGTGGTCGGAGGTCCCGGTCATCATCATCACAGGACCGACAGGGGTGGGGAAGAGCACCACCGCTGAGGCGTTGGCCGGCCTTTTCGAAGAAGCGCACATTGCCCACTGGGTCATGGACGTCGATCGTTTGACGGATGTGGCGCCGCACGCGCCGGGCGATCGGTTTCGCAAGGGAATTGTCTATGCTGGGCTGGGACAATTATGGCCCGTGATGCGCTCGGCGGGAACGCGTCTGGTCATATTGCCCCGGGTGGTGGAATCGGCGGAGGAAGCTTGGCATCTGGGGCGGAGCATTCCCGGGGGATCGCCCTGGGTGGTGCGCTTGACAGCCTTGCCGGCGACGCTCGAGCGGCGAATCAGCCAGCGTGAGAGCGGGGAGAGCCGCGACTGGCACCAGGCGAGGGCACGAGAACTGGCCGCCGTGTTTGAGCGGGTGTCGGTCGCCGACCTCGTGGCGGACACAGAGAATCAGACTCCTCGTCAGGTGGCGGAGCGCATTTGGACCCGATTTCGGGACCGGTACCCGGCGTTTTTTGTCCCATAGGCCCATGATTGGAGACAAAAAGGGGCCCTCTCCGTTGATTGGATGGAGAGGGCCGATTCCAGTCTAGACGTTATTGAGCCAAGTTGCCCAGCACCGTTTGCAGAATGCCGCCGTTGCGGAAGTAATCTACGTCCACTGGCGTGTCAAGGCGTGCCTTGGCGGTGAAGCGGACTTTCTGGCCATCGGGCCGAGTGGCTTTGACCTCGATGTCCTGACCGGGAGCGATGTCCTCAGGGATATGGATGTCGAATGTTTCTTCACCCGTCAGCCCCAGCGAACCGGCGTTGGTCCCGGACGGGAACTGGAGGGGCAGAACGCCCATTCCCACCAAGTTGCTGCGGTGGATGCGCTCGAAACTCTCGGCGATGACCGCCTTCACACCCAACAGAGCGGTGCCTTTGGCAGCCCAGTCCCGGGAGGATCCGGTGCCGTACTCCTTGCCGGCGAGCACCACCAGCGGCACCCCCTCCTTTTGGTATTCCATGGCAACGTCATAGATGCTGGCTTGATGACGGTCAGGGAGGTGCACGCTGACGCCGCCCTCGACACCGGGAAGCATCAGGTTGCGGATGCGGATATTGGCGAACGTGCCTCGCATCATGACCTCGTGATTTCCGCGGCGGGCTCCATAGCTGTTGAAATCCTTAGGCTCCACGCCATGGGCCATGAGGTATTGCGCAGCCGGGCTGTTGACGGCAATGTTGCCCGCGGGGGAGATGTGGTCGGTCGTCACGGAATCGCCCAGAATGGCCAGGACGCGCGCTCCATGGATGGACTGGATTTGCTGCGCCTGAAGGCTCCAGTCTTGGAAGAAGGGCGGTTCCTGGATATAGGTGGAGGCTTCATCCCACTGATAGAGCTCACCTTCCGGGGCGCCCATCTGATTCCAGCGGGCGTTGGCCGAAAACACCTCCCGGTATTCAGCGCGGAAGAGTTCCGGATGAATGGCATCCTTCATGGTGGCCAGCACCTCGTCGGTGGTGGGCCAAATGTCCTTCAGGTAGACCGGTTGGCCATCCTTGTCGGTGGCGATGGGATCGCTCTGCAAGTTCAAGTCCACCGTTCCGGCCAGAGCATATGCCACCACCAATGGCGGAGACGCCAGATAGTTGGCCTTGACGAGGGCGTGGATGCGGCCTTCAAAGTTGCGGTTGCCGCTCAGCACCGCCGCGACGGTCAGGTCACCGGAAGAAATGGCGTTGGCGACCGCTTCCGGCAAGGGTCCGCTGTTGCCGATGCAGGTGGTGCAACCGTAGCCGACCACTTCGAAGCCCAGTTGGTTCAAATACGGAAGGAGGCCCGCCCGCTCCAAGTACGCGGTCACCACCCGGGATCCCGGGGCGAGACTGGTCTTGACGTATTTGGGAGGCTGAATGCCGCGTTCGGCCGCTTTCTTGGCCAACAGGCCAGCGCCAATCATGACCATGGGATTGGAGGTGTTGGTGCAGCTGGTGATGGCCGCAATGACGACAGCACCCTGCTTCAGCACCTCTTCGGTTCCATCCGGATGGTGCACCACCTGGCTGCGCTCCCGGTCCGACTCGGTCAGTCCGAAACCACGTTCCGCCACAGGGGCAGTCAGCGCCTTTTCAAACGTAGACTTCATGCCTGAAAGCGGCACTCGGTCCTGCGGACGCTTCGGTCCGGCCAGACTGGGCTCAACCGTGCTGATGTCGAGCTCCAGCACGTCGCTGAACATCGGATCGGGGGTGTCGTCGGTGCGGAAGAGACCCTGTTCCTTCATGTACCATTCCACCAAGCGCACCTGCTCCTCGGTGCGCCCGGTCTCCCTAAGGTAGCGGAGTGTCTCGGCGTCTACCGGGAAGAAGCCCATGGTGGCTCCGTATTCTGGCGCCATGTTGGCCACCGTGGCTCGGTCGGCCAGACTCATGTGGGTCAGGCCGGGGCCAAAGAACTCCACGAATTTCCCAACCACGCCGCGCTGGCGCAGCCGCTGCGTAATGGTGAGCGCTACGTCTGTCGCGGTCGCCCCTTCGCGGAGCTTGCCCGTCAGGCGGAATCCCACCACATCCGGGGTGACAAAGTAAAGGGGCTGCCCCAGCATGTTGGCTTCGGCTTCGATGCCGCCGACGCCCCAGCCGAGCACCCCGAGTCCGTTAATCATCGTGGTGTGGGAGTCCGTACCGACGACGGAATCGGGGAAGATCACCCGCTCGCCGTCGATCTGGCGTTCAGCCACCACCGAGGCCAAGTACTCCAAATTGACCTGGTGCACAATGCCGGTTGCCGGCGGCACGACGCGGAAGTTGTTGAAGGATTTTTGCGCCCAGTTCAAAAAGCGGTACCGTTCCTGGTTGCGTTCAAACTCCCTCTCCATGTTGAATTCCAGCGCCTCAAGCCGGCCAAACTGGTCCACCTGGACCGAGTGGTCAATGACCAAATCCACGGGCACCAGGGGATTAATCTTGTTGGGATTCAGATGGTGGCGCTCCATCACCGAACGGAGTGCGGCCAAGTCCACAACCGCCGGCACGCCGGTAAAGTCTTGCAAGACGACGCGGGCCGGTTTGAAGGGAATTTCACGGCCGTGCGCCTCGCTTGGCGACCACCGAGCCAATGCTTCGACATCTGCAGGGGTAATTTGGTAATTATCAAGCTGTCGCAGCAGGGATTCCAGCAAAATTTTTATGGAAAATGGCAAGCGGTCAACGGCCGAATTGGGAAGGGCGTTCAAGGCGCTGAGCCGATAATAGGTGATGGGCCGGCCTTCGACGCGGGCGGTGACACGGGCGCCAAACGGATCCTGAGTTGCCACGGTCAAGCTGTTCACCTCGCTTAAAAGTTCGCATCAATTCCATCCCTTATTGTAAACCTAGATCGGACTTCATGGCGTCCCATTTTTCCGCTCGCCGGCGTGGTATAATCTTGGCGGTAAAACGGACCGTGACACTGAACGACAAGGAGACTCCATGGCAGAAGCACCTCTTGAGGAAATAGAGCGAGGGCGCACGTTCGCGATTATTTCCCACCCGGACGCGGGAAAGACCACCTTAACTGAAAAGCTGCTCCTTTACGGCGGTGCCATCCGCGAGGCTGGTGCGGTTAAAGCCCGCCGTGCGCAGCAGCATGCACGCTCCGACTGGATGGAGATTGAGCGGCAGCGCGGGATTTCCGTGACATCCACGGTGCTGCAATTTGACTATCAAGGCTTTCGCATCAACCTTCTCGACACCCCCGGCCACCAAGATTTCAGCGAGGACACCTACCGCACGCTCTTGGCGGCAGACGCGGTGGTTATGGTGCTGGACGCCGCAAAAGGCGTCGAAGAGCAAACTGTAAAATTGTACCAAGTGGCGCGGCGGCGCCAGGTCCCGGTCTTTACGTTTGTGAACAAGTTGGATCGCGAGTCGCGCGACCCGTGGGACATCCTCGAGGAAGTCGAGAGGATTCTCGGCATTTCGACCTACGCCATGAACTGGCCGGTGGGGATGGGCATGGGATTCCAAGGCCTCTACAACCGTGAATCGCGGGAATTTGAGGCCTTCAACCGCCAGAATCGCGCCTTTGACCGCCTGCCTCTCCACGACGCCCCCTTGGAGAGCCACGACCGTTCCCAATTGGAGGAAGACTTGGAACTCCTGGATGGCGCGGGTGAGGCCTTCAGCCGGGAGGCGGTGCTGGAGGGCACGCTGACGCCGGTCTATTTCGGCAGTGCCATGGCCAATTTTGGTGTCGAAACCTTTCTTAACGGATTTCTTCAACTGGCGCCCGGACCTCGCGGCCGCGAGAGTCAGGAGGGCATGGTGTTCCCAACGGAGCCGTACTTCTCCGGCTTTGTGTTCAAGATTCAAGCCAACATGAATCCAGCCCATCGCGACCGCATCGCCTTTGTGCGCATTTGCTCGGGGCGATTCGAGCGGAATATGGCAGTCACGCTGAGCCGTACGGGCCGCACCGTTCGCTTGGCGCAACCGCAGCAATTCATGGCCCAGGACCGATCAATCGTGGATGAGGCCTATCCCGGCGATGTCATCGGCATCCACGACACGGGCCTTCTCTACATTGGCGACACCTTGAGCGAGATGCCCCGCCTGCAGTTTGTCGGCTTTCCGCGATTTTCGCCCGAGCACTTTGCTGAAGTGGAGTTGAAGTACACGCTGAAGCACAAGCAATACCAGCGCGGGCTGGACGAATTGGTGCAGGAGGGCCTCTTGCAGCGCTTCCGGCCCGAGGACTTGGGACCTCAGGTGTACTTGGGCGTGGTGGGCCCGCTGCAGTTCGAGGTGCTGCAATATCGGCTCCAACACGAGTACGGGGTCGAGGTGACGCTGAGGCAGCTCTCCTATGCGATGGCCCGCTGGATCGTGGAAGGTCCCGAACAGTTTGAACTGGGCCGATTTGACCGCGTGCGGCAGGTTGTGGATGACGATGGGCAGCGGGTGCTGTTGCTGGAAGATCAGAGGACCTTGGATCGGCTCATGGAGCGGTATCCCGATCTCCGGGTGGCTGAAAGCTCACCCATTCGGCATCAGGCCGATTCGACCCTCTAGCCCGGAATCGACCGAGTAGGCCGGACAAATTATGTTACCCTAAATATGAATACGCACGGCAGCCTGGCGCTCCGTAGTGAGGAGGACATGATGGAATATCGTCGTTTGGGACGTTCTGGCATTCAAGTATCGGCCATTGCTCTCGGCAGTTGGCTTACATATGGCACGGTGACGCAGCAGGAAACGGCCAAGGCATGCATTCATGAAGCGTTTGAGCAGGGGATCAACCACTTCGACTGCGCTAACGTGTACGGCAGTGAGCCTCACGCCGCAGAACGGTTTTTGGCGGATGCGTTGGCACCCTACAAGCGCAGCGAGTATGTCCTGACCACCAAGGCTTACTGGCCGGTCTCGGACAAGCCCAACCAGGGCGGACTCTCCCGCAAGCACATATTCAACCAGGTGGAAGAGAGTCTCAAGGCGCTCAAGACGGACTACGTGGATATCTTTTACTGCCACCGCGCCGACCCCAACACCGAGGTCGAGGAAACCCTCAGGGCTATTGATGATCTGGTGCGTCAGGGCAAAGTCCTGTACGGCGGGATTAGTGAATGGCAGCCCGGCCAGATTGCCGAGGCACTTCGCGTGCAGGAGCGGCTGCAACTGAATCCATTGCGGGCCAGTCAGCCTGTCTACAACTTGTTGAACCGCTATATTGAGCCTGGTGTTCTGCCCATCTGCGAGCAAGCAGGGATTGGCTTGGTCGTGTTTTCGCCCTTGGGACAGGGATTGCTCACCGGCAAGTACCGCAAGGGCCAGCCCATTCCCGAAGGTTCGCGCGCCAGCGAGACCCGCATCAACGGGTCGTTGCAGCGCATCCTCAACGAGGAGCGGCTGGAGAAGGTCGAGCAGTTGCTGGGCGTCGCTGATGA
>JAKADO010000021.1 GCA_021820485.1 Bacillota bacterium | reverse complement strand
GCCAAATAGCTGTCTTTCGCGTCCACCGCCTCAGACTCGTTGCGCACCGATTCCCCCAGATGGTCCAATGTGACCATGACTCCCCGGCCATTAATCTCCCGAATCCGCTCAATCGCTTCCGGGAGGGTGCTCCCAGCGACAAATCGAGCTGCTCCCATCTGCATGCCATAGCGCTTGACCATTCCTTGAACCATCGGGTTTCCCCCGAGCCCCAGCACCACTTCACGAAACATGCATATCCCCCTCTATGACATCCCGAGTTGCACTCAATCCCGAAATTGTATCCAATCCAGTGTGAGGCCTGCCGCCGGCGCCAAGGCGCCGACTTTGGTGCCGGGGTCTTGGAGTCCGGCGAGAATCCGATCCGTGGACCCCATCGGTCCGGCCGCATCCAGCATGCTCCCCACCATATGCCGCACCATGCGGTACAGAAACCCTGTACCCACCACCTGATAGCGCCAAATCCTGCCGTCTGCCTCCATGGACCAACCGCTCGCCAAGATTCGGCGAATGGTGGTTTCCGCACTTGAGCCTTCCGTACGGAAGGCCCGAAAGTCATGCTCGCCTATGAAGAGACGAGCGCCTTCTTGAAGCCGGCCCCACGCGAGCGTCCCCGGATGCCAATAGGCCGTCCGATAGTGGGCCAGGTCGGGCGGCCCGGTCCCCCGCCACACGCGATAGCTGTACTGCTTCGCGGCCCGAGCCCAGCGCGGATCCCATCCTTTCGGCACCCAGAACGCCCGCACCACTTGGATCGCCGCCGGCAGGCGCCGGTTCAAGATCAAGGCCGCCCGCTCCATGGGCACGGGAACCGCACCGGTCCATACCGCGACCTGCCCTGCAGCATGCACTCCAGCGTCCGTGCGACTGGCTCCAATAACCGCGCCGGGCCCCATCAGCGCCGTCAGCACCCGTTCCAGCTCGCCTTGGATGGTCTGGGCGCCCGCCTGCTTCTGAAATCCATGATAGTCCGTTCCATCGTATCGGACAATGAGGCAAAGACTCTGAGAATCCGCACATGAAAGAGCGGCACCCGGGCCATGCCCGCGTGCCGCACCTTGTTCCGCCATAAGAATTACACCAATTCGAGAATCGCCATCGGGGCGGCGTCGCCCTGGCGGAATCCCGTGCGCATAACGCGGGTATAGCCGCCGGTCCGTTCCTGATAACGCGGTCCCAGGGTGGTGAAGAGCTTGGTGACCACATCTTCATCCAAGATGTACGCCAAGGCTTGACGCCGTGCGGCCAAATCGCCGCGCTTGCCGAGCGTAATCATGTGCTCCGCCACCCGATTTACTTCGCGAGCCCGCGTGACGGTGGTTTGAATCCGCTCTTCACGCAAGAGCGACGTCACCAGATTTCGCATCATAGCCCGACGGTGTCCACCGTTGCGGCCTAATTTGCGATGATGTCCAGGCATCGTTCTGTCTCCTTTAACGATAGTTTTCCAAATCGCCCCCGTCTGGGGCGCGGTCAATCCTGCTCTACTCTTCCGAGGGGCGGAGGCCCAGACCCAAACTGGATAGCTTCTCCTTGACCTCTTCGAGGGATTTTTTACCCAAGTTGCGAACCTTCATCATGTCTTCATCGGTCTTGGCCGTCAACTCGCCGACGGTGTTGATGCCGGCACGCTTAAGGCAATTGAAAGACCGCACGGACAGATCCAGTTCCTCAATAGGCATCTCCAAGAGCCGATCGCGCTTGTCCTCTTCGCGCTCTACGCCAATCTCCACGCCCGGCACGCCGTCCGTGAGATTGACAAACAGCCGCAAGTGATCAGACAGAATTTTGCTGCCCATGGATACCGCTTCTTCGGGGGTCAGGGACCCATCGGTCCACAGTTCCAAGGTCAAGCGGTCATAGTCGGTGATGTGGCCGACACGCGTGTCCTCCACCCGCCAGTTGGCTTTCAGCACGGGGCTGAAGATGGAGTCCACCGGGATGGCGCCAATGGCTTGCTCAGCCCGCTTGTTCTTGTCCGCCGGCACATAGCCGCGACCGCGCTCAATCGCCAGTTCCATGGACAGTTTGGCCCCTTCATCCACATAGGCAATGTGCTGCTGGGGGTCCAAAATGTCCACGTCAGCGTCGGCAATAATGTCTCCCGCCGTAACCTCTGCAGGACCTTCCTTATCAATCCTGAGCGTCTTTGGCTCATCGGACCATGACTTCAAAGCCAGCCGCTTCAGGTTGAGGATGATGTCCGCTGTGTCTTCAAGGACGCCCGGAATGACCGAAAATTCATGAAGAACGCCCTCGATCCGAACGGATGTTACAGCCGTCCCGGGAAGTGAACTCAGAAGAATCCTTCTGAGGGAATTGCCTAGGGTGATGCCATAGCCCCGGTCCAGGGGCTCCACCACGAACTGCCCATAATTGGGCTCATTGCCATCATCAACCCGTCGAATTTCCGGTTTCTCGATTTCGGTCATTCCACCAGCCCGCCTTCGCAGGCCTTGCCCCCTTTCAATAACTCCAGGTAATACTGATTATCGCGAGTAGTACTCAACAATCAGCTGCTCTTGCACTGGTGCGTCAATCTCATCACGGTTCGGCAGTCGAAGTACTGTGCCACGCAAGGCCTCCGAGTTCACTTCCAGCCAAGCAGGAACCAGCCGCGAGGTGATTTGGGCCATCTGCTTGAACCGGGGCTTTTGCCGACTGCTCTCGCGCACTTCGATGACGTCACCCGGCTTGACGGAGAACGACGGAATGTTCACCCGCCGACCGTTGACCTGAAAGTGATTGTGCCGCACCAACTGACGCGCCTCGGCCCGCGAGGATGCGAGTCCCATGCGGTAAACAACATTGTCGAGACGACGCTCCAAGGTCTGCAGCAATACTTCACCGGTGACGCCTTGCTTCTTTTCAGCTTTCTCGAAGTACCGGGCAAATTGGCCCTCCATGACCCCGTAGGTCCGGCGTGCCTTTTGCTTTTCGCGCAACTGTACCCCGTACTCAGAAAGTTTACGGCGCGTGTTTCCTTGCCCGTGTTGGCCCGGGGGATATGCCCGACGGCTGACTGGACACTTGTCGGTAAAGCACTTCTCACCCTTCAGGTAAAGCTTGGTTCCCTCCCGTCGGCAAAGCTTGCAAACGGGTCCCGTATAACGTGCCATGTGTTGCGCCTCCTTCCTTTCTGTTTATTAGACTCGACGCCGCTTGGGCGGCCGACATCCGTTGTGCGGAATGGGGGTCACGTCTTTGATCATGCTGACCTCCAAACCGGCTGCCTGCAAAGACCGAATGGCGGCTTCGCGACCGGAGCCCGGTCCCTTCACCAGCACTTCGACCTCTTTCAAACCGTACTCCATGGCGCCTTTGGCAGCCGTTTCCGCGGCTAATTGGGCGGCAAATGGGGTACTCTTACGAGAGCCTTTGAAACCCGAGCCACCAGCTGAGGCCCACGACAAGGTGTTCCCCTGGGGATCGGTAATGGTCACGATGGTGTTATTGAATGTCGAACGAATATGAGCCACTCCACGATCGACGTGACGGCGGTCGCGGCGCTTGGTTCGTGTTGTACGACGCGTCGGCATATGGCCAGAAACCCCTCCTTAAGTGTTACTTCTTCTTTTTGGCACCGACGGTGCGGCGTGGACCCTTGCGCGTCCGCGCGTTGGTCTTGGTCCGCTGTCCCCGAACCGGCAGTCCCCGGCGATGACGCAGCCCACGGTAGGAGCCGATGTCAATCAACCGCTTGATGTTCATTTGCACCTCGCGGCGCAGGTCACCTTCCACCCGCCACTCGCGGTCAACAATCTCACGAATGCGGCTGACCTCTTCCTCAGTCAGGTCGCGCACCCGCGTGTCCGGGTCCACCTGGCTCTGCGCCAAGATTTGCCGCGCCGCCGGCCAACCAATGCCATAGATGTACGGCAAGGCCGCCTCAATACGCTTGTCCCGCGGCAAGTCGATTCCAGAAATACGCGCCACTCGAATATCCTCCTTGCGTTATCCTTGTGCCTGCTTGTGCTTGGGATTCTCGCAGATGACCATCACACGCCCATGGCGCTTAATCACCTTGCACTTCTCACAAATCGGCTTCACGGACGCCCGAACCTTCATGCGGACTCCTCCCTTTGAAACATAATGTCATCCTATCATTGTGCGGATCGGCCAGACCCGCGCTGCGGGTCGCGTGCCCAACCGCTACTTGTAGCGATAGGTGATCCGACCGCGCGTCAAATCGTAAGGTGATAGCTGAACCGTTACCTTGTCTCCGGGCAGAATCTTGATGAAGTGCATCCGAATCTTGCCCGAGACGTGCGCCAATACCTTATGACCATTGGATAATTCCACACGGAACATAGCATTGGGCAACGGCTCAATCACGGTACCTTCGACTTCGATCGCGTCTTCTTTGGCCAACGATTTCCCCCCTTTTCAGACTCCTAATTTTCCTGCACTGACAATTTTGCCCAAATTCGCCCGACAGTATCCCCATCAGTATCCGATCCATTATACCCGATTTCTCAAGAAATTGCAGTCAAGATTTCGGGACCATTTTCATCGAGGAAAATGGTGTGTTCAAAATGGGCGGAAAGACTGTGGTCGCGTGTCGTGACGGTCCAGCCGTCGTCGCCTACATCCACCTGATAGCCGCCCACATTCACCATCGGTTCGATGGCGATGGCGAGCCCCGGCTTCAGGAGCAGTCCGCGCCCCGCCGTGCCGTAATTGGGTACTTGCGGCTCTTCGTGCATCTGCCGACCCACTCCGTGTCCCACAAAGTCCCGCACCACGCTAAAGCCATGAGCCTCAACGTGCTGCTGCACCGCCGCGGATACATCGCCCAATCGGTTCCCCACCCGGGCCGCTTCGATGCCCTTGTACAGCGATTCTTCTGTCACCCGCAAAAGCTCTTCGGCTCGCTCGTTGGGCGCGTACTCCACAAACATGCTGAACGCCGCATCCCCGACGAAGCCGTCCACCGTCGCGCCGAGGTCAATGCTGACCAAGTCGCCGGGCTGGAGCACACGAGATCCGGGAATGCCATGCACAACTTGGTCATTCACCGAAACACAGACACTGGCCGGGTAGCCATGGTAGCCCTTGAAGACCGGAATGCCGCCGCGCCGCTTGATGCCCCGGTCGGCGACGACGTCCAGTTCGCGGGTGGTGATGCCCGAGTGCACCGCTTGGCGCAGTTCCCCCAGCACCTCCGCCACCACACGGCCGGCAAGCCGCATCTTTTCGCGGTCACGGGCGCTCTTCAGCTCAATCATCGGTTCCCGCCACACTTTCCACGATGGCTCGAGTCACCTGATCGACCGGCTGATCACCGTCAAATTCGCGGAGGCGGCCGCTCTTCTGGTAATACGTCGCCAAAGGCGCAGTTTCCGCGTCATACACAGCGAGCCGCGTCGACACGGTGCCCTCGCTGTCGTCCGGGCGCTGCACCAGCTCGGCGCCGCAGACGTCACAGACGCCGATCGCCTTAGGCGGGTTGAATTCCAGATGGTAGGTCGCCCCGCACTTCGGGCATACACGCCGCCCAGTGAGCCGCGACATCAGCACTGCACGGTCGACAGCCAGATAAATCACGGCCGTCAGCGTCCGCCCTTCCTCAGAGAGCATGGCGTCAAAGTGCTCGCCCTGCGCGAGGTTGCGCGGAAAGCCATCGAGAATAAAGCCCTTTTGGGCGTCAGTCTCGCGAAGGCGCTCCCGCACCATGGCTTCGGTCACGTCATCGGGCACCAAGGTGCCTTCATCCATATAGCGGCGGGCGAGCTGGCCCAAGTCCGTCCCTTCACTGAGGTTCTTGCGGAAAATGTCTCCGGTCGAAATGTGCGGCACGCCAAACCGCGCGGCCAGCAATTTCGCCTGGGTCCCCTTTCCCGAACCTGGAGGGCCCAACAATACAAGTTCCATATGTCTCGCCCTCCTGCTATTTCATGAATCCCTGATATTGCTTCATAATCATCTGCGCCTGCATCTGCTTCAGGGTATCCAAGGACACCCCGACAATAATCAGCAGCGAGGTGCCGCCGAAGTAGAGGTTAATGCCATTGCCAAGCGCGATGCTGATGAGGCTGGGCAGAATCGAGACAATCCCGAGAAATACTGCCCCAATCCATGTCAGGCGTCCGCTGACGCGGCCCAGATATTCCGCGGTGGGCTTTCCAGGGCGAATCCCTGGGATGTGTCCGCCCGCCTTCTTAAGGTTGTCGGCCACGTCATCCACCTTAAACACCACTTGGGTGTAGAAGAAGGTAAAGACCACCACCAGCAGAAATTCCAAGACAATGTAGAGCGGCGATTTGAAACCAAAGTAGTTTTCAAACACCAGCACCCAGTTGCCCTTGAAAAACTGCGAGATAGTGACCGGCAAAATCAATAAGGAAATCGCGAAGATAACCGGAATCACGCCAGCCTGGTTCACCCGAATCGGCAAGTGGGTGTTCTGCCCCTGGTAAATGCGGCGTCCCACCACCCGCTTCGGATACTGCACCGGCACCTTGCGTTGTCCTTCATTCACGTAAACCACCGCAGCGATGATGATCAACGCCACGAGGAGGAATATCACCAGCTTGGGCACAGTCATCACGCCCGCCGACACATACTTGCTCAGCACCTGGATGCCGTACGGCAACCGCGACACAATCCCGAACATCACCAACAGCGAAATGCCGTTGCCGATGCCGCGGTCGCTAATTTGCTCCCCAACCCACATTAGGAATGTGGAGCCTGCAAGCAGCATCATCGCGGTGAAAAAGAGCATGCCCACAGTGTGGTGCACATAGACGTACTGGCCGTTTGAAGAATACCGGTACAGATAGTACGATACGCCGGCGGCCTGCAGAAAACCCAGGCCCACGGACAACCAGCGCGTCCACGCCGTGATCTTTTTCTGTCCTTCCTCGCCTTCCTTGCTCCACTCCTCCACCGACGGCAGCACCACGGTCATCAACTGCATAATGATGCTGGCATTGATGTACGGCACGATGCTGAGGGCGAAGATAGACAAGGTGGCGGTGGCTCCGCCGCTAAACAGGTTCAACAGGGCGAAAATGCTGGCGCCCTTGCTGAACAGCTGTTGAATGACCGACGCGTTCACGCCAGGAATTGGGATGTGGACTCCCAACCGGAAGACAACCAACATCCCGAGCGTAAAGAGAAGCCGCTTGGTCAACTGGGAACCCCGAAGCGCTCCCATCATCGCGTTCTGGGCCACTTAAATCACCTCGGCCCGCCCCGAAGCCGCCTCAATCTTTTCCTTGGCAGACTTGGAGAATGCGTTGACCTGAACCGTCAAAGCCCGGTCAATCTCACCATCGCCAAGGATTTTGACGGGGAGGTTGCGGCGCACCAAACGGGCCTTCTTCAGCATATCCACCGTCACCACCGTGTCCGGTGCAAACTGGTTCAAGTCACCCAGGTTGACGACTTCGTATTCAACCCGAAATGGGTTCTTGAAACCGCGCTTGGGAAGACGGCGTTGCAGCGGCATCTGGCCGCCCTCAAAACCGGGGCGAATGCTCCCGCCGGCGCGTGCCTTTTGTCCTTTGTGGCCCCGACCTGCGGTCTTGCCCAATCCGGAACCCAGACCGCGGCCGCGACGGGTTTTGCGCTGATGTGAACCTTCCGCGGGCCGCAAATCGTTCAGTCGCATTTACTCTCTTCCTTCCTCGACCTCTTCCACGCGGACCAGATGGCGAACCTTCTGGACCATGCCGCGGATTGAGGGATTATCGTCATGCTCCACCGTACGCCACATCTTGCCGAGCCCAAGCGACTTGACCGTCGCTTTTTGGTCCTTGGCATAGCCAATCGGGCTCTTCACCAGGGTGATGCGCAGTTTAGCCATGATGTGCCCCTCCCAGGACTTGCTGCAACGTCAGCCCGCGCAATTTGGCTACATGATGCGCGCTCTTCAATTGCTTCAGTCCTTCCATAGTCGCCGCCACCACGTTATTGGGATTGGCGGTTCCCAGCGACTTGGTGAGCACGTCGCGCACGCCTGCCGCTTCCAAAACCGCACGGACGGCCCCTCCGGCAATCACGCCGGTACCAGGAGCTGCTGGCTTCAAAAGCACCCGGCCAGCGCCGAAGGTCCCAATCACCTGGTGGGGAATGGTTGTGCCGAGCCGTGGAACGGTAACCATATGCTTCTTGGCATCTTCGATGCCCTTGCGGATGGCTTCAGGGATTTCGGCCGCCTTGCCCAAGCCGACGCCGACTTTGCCTTCCTCGTCGCCAACGACCACCAGCGCGCTGAAGCTGAAGCGCCGCCCACCCTTGACCACCTTGGCCACACGATTGATGGCCACAACCTTCTCTTTGAATTCACCCGCGCCACGCTTGTCGTCGCCCGGTTGTGTTTGCCCGCGTGCCATATTTGCCCCCTCGATTAAAAGTCTAATCCAGCTTCACGCGCAGCGTCGGCCAATGCCTTGACGCGCCCGTGATACCGGTAGCCGCCGCGATCGAAGACCACTTTTTTCACGCCGTGCTCAAGCGCGCGTTCCGCCACCAGGCGGCCCACCTCGCGAGCCTTGTCAACCGTCAACCGTCCGGGCTGCGCCTTCAAGCCAGCCTCCAAGGTGGATGCCGCGGCGATGGTGTGCCCTTGGGTGTCGTCAATAATCTGGGCGTAGATGTTTAAGTTCGATCGAAAGACATTAAGGCGCGGACGCTCGGGCGTTCCATGCACCTTTGCGCGAATCCGATAATGACGCTTTCTACGCGCCGCGTTCCTGTCAAATCGCTTGTACACGCCTAATCCCTCACTTCTTTCCGGTCTTTCCGACCTTGCGGCGGATGCGTTCACCCTTGTAGTGAATGCCTTTGCCCTTGTAGGGCTCGGGCGGGCGCACTCCGCGAATCTTGGCGGCGATTTCGCCGACAACTTCCCGGTCATAGCCCTTCACCAATACGTTGGTGGGGTTCGGGACGTCAAACTCGATGCCTTGCGGCGGGTCGATGTGCACCGGATGGGAGAATCCCACCGTCAGCACCAGACGCTGCCCTTGCTTCGAGGCACGATATCCGACACCAGCCAGTTCCAAGTGCTTTTCGAATCCCTTGGAGACACCTTCCACCATGTTAGCGATAAGCGTCCGCGACAGTCCCCACTGAGCCCGCGCTGTTCCGCTCTCGTCAACCGGCACCACACGGATGGTGTTGCCGTCCATCTCAACCCGCACCTCCGGCCGGAGCGTCCGCTCCAGGGCTCCCTTGGTGCCCTTGACCCGGACCGTCTGGCCTTCGACCGCTACGTCCACGCCTGCCGGGACCGTAATCGGCTGCTTGCCTATCCGTGACATTTGCTAATTCCTCCCCTAACCGGGCATTCTACCACACGTAACAGAGTACTTCGCCGCCGATATGCTCTTCGCGGGCCCGCTTCTCGGTCATAATCCCCCGAGAGGTCGACAGCACCGCGATACCTAGGCCGCCCAACACGCGCGGCAATTCATCATGGCCGGCGTAAACCCGAAGACCGGGACGGCTGATGCGCTTCAATCCGGTGATGACACGCTCGCGGTTCGCTCCATACTTCAGGTGCAGCCGCAAGGTGCCTTGCTTGCCATCCTCCACCAACTCGTAGTCCCGGATATATCCCTCTTCTTTGAGGATGTGGGCCAACGCCCGCTTCATGCGGGACGCCGGAACATCAACGACCTCGCGGTACACAACATTTGCGTTTCGGATGCGGGTCAACATGTCCGCAATCGGATCAGTCACGACGATCCTCCTCTCTCTAGTTACCAGCTAGCCTTGCGCACACCAGGAATTTCGCCGCGATGTGCAAGCTGGCGGAAGCACAGACGACACAGCCCAAAGTCACGCAGATACCCATGGGGCCGTCCGCAGAGCTGGCAACGGTGGTACTTACGAACGCCAAACTTTGGCTTGCGCTTGGCTTTGGCAATCAATGACTTCTTGGCCATAACCGACCTCCTATCGGTGCTGCTGCAGGGGCATTCCCAACATGGTGAGCAACACCTGAGCCTCTTCATCGGTGTTGGCTGTAGTCACCAAGGTGATGTCCATGCCGCGCAGTTTGTCGACTTTGTCGTAGTCCACTTCCGGAAAAATAATCTGTTCGCGAACACCCAGCGTGTAGCTGCCCCGTCCGTCGAACCCACGCGAGCTCAGCCCGCGGAAGTCTCGCACGCGAGGGAGCGCAATGTAAAAGAGCTTCTCCAGAAAATCGTACATGCGCTGCCCGCGAAGCGTCACTTTGGCGCCAATGGGCATCCCTTCACGAATCTTGAAGCTGGCGATCGATTTCTTGGCCCGGGTCACCAACGGCTTTTGGCCGGTAATGCGGGTCAAGTCGTCGACGGCTGCGTCCAATGCTTTGGAGTTGCCTACGGCGTCCCCGACGCCCATGTTGACCACAATCTTGGCCACCTTGGGGACTTCGAGGGGGTTCTTGTAGTGAAATCGCTCCATCAAGGCAGGAATGACCTCTTGCTGATAGCGCTCTTTCAGTGCCGACTCAATAGCCATCGTCTCTTTGTTCCTTTCCGCGCTTAATCAAGCGTTGCTCCGCAATGCTTGCAGGTCCGCACCTTCTTGCCGTTGTCCAAAAACTTGTGGGCAATCCGGGTCGGCTTTTTGCAGGCCTTGCAGATAATCATCACGTTGGACACGTCAATCGGTGCCTCTTTAGTGATAATGCCGCCCTCAGGAAGATCCGGCGTGGGCTTTTGATGGCGCTTGACCAAGTTGACCTTTTCCACCACTACTCGGTTTTCTTTCGGCAGGGATCGAATGATTTGCCCTTGCTTGCCCTTGTCGCGCCCCGCCAAAACCTTGACCGTATCGCCTTTCTTAACGTGCACCGTCGCCCCTCCTCTCTCGTGTCGTGTTTATAGGACTTCCGGCGCCAGCGAGATAATCTTCATGTAGTCACGCTCACGCAATTCGCGAGCCACCGGTCCGAAAATGCGGGTGCCGCGCGGTTCTTTTTCGTCGCCGCGGAGAATTACCGCTGCATTCTCATCGAACTTGATGTGCGACCCGTCTGCCCGATGGCATCCGGTCTTGGTGCGCACGATGACAGCTTTGACCACGTCGCCCTTCTTGACCACGCCCCCGGGCGAAGCGGATTTGACAGCAGCGACAATCACATCTCCGATATTGCCGTACTTGCGGTACGAGCCGCCCAACACCCGGATGCACATGATTTCCTTGGCGCCCGTGTTGTCAGCGACATGCAAGCGCGTCTGTGGCTGGATCATCGGTCACCCTCCCTTCCTTCTGAGAAATAGACTAGTCTTGCTGGTGGCCTAGAATGGCCACGACGCGCCAGTTTTTGTCCTTGGACAGCGGGCGGGTCTCTTCAATGCGCACCCGATCGCCGACTCGGCACTGGTTTTCCTCGTCATGCGCCTTGTACCGCTTGGTCCGACGGATCCGACGGCCGTACATGGGGTGCGGAACCAACGATTCCACCGCCACGACCACGGTCTTGTTCATCTTGTCGCTCACTACGACGCCTTCACGCTGCTTGCGCTTTCCTAGAGTCTCAGCCATGTTCCCCCCCCTTATCTCGCGCTCTCGTGGAGCTCACGCTCCCGGATAATGGTGTGCACCCGAGCAATATCTTTCTTGACTTGACGGATACGCATGGGGTTTTCCAGCTGGGCCGTAGCCAGTTGAAAGCGCAGGCGGAAGAGCTGCTCCTTCAGAGACTTCAATTGTGCCGTGAGCTCGTCTTGGCTCATGTCTCGGAGTTCTTTAGGCTTCATGCGCATTCTCTCCTGACTCTTGTCGCGTGACGAACCGGGTCTTGATGGGCAGCTTGTGCGCCGCGAGCCGCATGGCTTCCCGTGCAACCTCTTCCGGCACACCGCTCAACTCAAACATGATCCGTTCCGGCTTAACCACTGCGACCCAAAATTCCACGTTCCCTTTACCAGACCCTTGACGCGTCTCGGCCGGCTTCTTGGTGACCGGCTTATCCGGGAAGATGGTAATCCACACTTTCCCACCGCGGCGGATGTACCGGGTGAGCGCCACACGGGCCGCCTCAATTTGACGATCGGTGATCCACGCTGGCTCCAAGGCCTGCAGGCCATACTCGCCAAAGCTCAGGGTATTGCCCCGATGGGCTTTGCCCTTCATGCGGCCGCGATGCATCTTGCGGTACTTGGTGCGTTTGGGTTGTAACACCTTAGCGCCCTCCTTCCGATCCAGCCGCCGGACGACGTTCGTTGCCGGGCAGCACCTGACCCTTGTAAATCCACACCTTCACGCCAATAACGCCATACGTGGTGTGCGCTTCGGCAAACCCGTAGTCAATGTCGGCCCTGAGGGTGTGCAACGGAATCGAACCTTCCCAGGTCCACTCGCGCCGAGCGATTTCTGCCCCGCCGAGACGGCCGCTGACCATAATCTTGATGCCCTTGGCGTTCTGCCGCATGGCCCGGCCCACGGACTGCTTCATGGCCCGCTTAAAGGCAATGCGCTTTTCCAACTGGCTTGCCACCGATTCCGCCACCAACTGGGCGTCGGTCTCGGGCGACTTCACTTCCACGATGTTGAGATTGACCTGCTTCTGACTGAGCGCCTCGATCTCCTTCTTCAGTTGCTCGACGCCCACGCCGCCCTTCCCAATCACCATGCCGGGCTTTCCGGTGTGCACCGTCACCTTGAGCTTGTTGGCCGCGCCGCGCTCAATCTCGACGCGCGAAATGCCTGCGTTGTAGTGACGCTTCTTCACGAACCGGCGAATCTTGAAATCCTCACCAAGAAGCTCTGGGGTTGCCTTTTCATTGCTGTACCAGCGAGAATCCCAGCTCTTGACGATACCAAGCCTGAGGCCCTTGGGATGTATCTTTTGACCCATGCTTCCCCCCCTAACCCTGGTGCCGTGGCCGAAGAACCACGGAAATGTGACTGGTCCGCTTCATGATCGGGAACGCCTGGCCGCGGCTGCGCGGGTGAATGCGCTTCAAAATGGGACCGCCGTCCACCCAAATCTCGGCCACGTATAAGTCACGCGGATCCAGATCATGATTGTTTTGTGCGTTTGCCGCAGCGCTGTGAATCAGCTTGGCCACCACTTTGGACGCCCTCTTGGGGGTGTGCCGCAGGATAGCCTCGGCGTCACGCAGATTCTTTCCCCGAATCAAATTCACGACAATGCGGACCTTGCGCGGGGCGATGCGCACATGACGCACATGCGCACGAGCTTCTGCTGCTTCTGCCATTCTCCAAGCCCCCTATCGCATGCCGGTCGACCGCTCGGATTTGTCCGCGTGCCCTTTGAACGTCCGGGTAGGCGCGAACTCGCCCAGCTTGTGACCGACCATTTCTTCACTGATGTAGATGGGAACGTGACGACGCCCATCATGCACCGCAATTGTGTGCCCAACCATGTCCGGCACGATAGTCGAGGCGCGCGACCACGTTTTGACAACTCGCTTTTCGTTGCGCGCGTTTTGGCCCTCAATCTTCTTTAAGAGGCTTTCCTCGACATAAGGTCCCTTTTTAACTGAACGACCCATGTTTCGCCTCCTACTTCCGCCGTCGGACGATCAAGCGATCCGAGGCCTTCCGCTTTTTCCGCGTCTTCTTGCCGAGAGCCGGTTTGCCCCACGGGGTGACCGGGTGCTTGCGGCCAATCGGCGCCTTCCCTTCACCACCGCCATGCGGGTGGTCCACCGGGTTCATCACCACACCACGAACGGTGGGGCGCTTGCCGAGCCAGCGGTTGCGGCCGGCCTTTCCGATGGTGATGTTTTCGTGCTCCACATTCCCCACCTGACCAACAGTGGCCATGCATGTCACCGGTACCCGCCGAAGCTCGCCGGACGGAAGCCGGAGCAAAGCGTAGCGGCCTTCCCGCGCAGCCAACTGTGCCGAGGTGCCTGCCGAACGCGCCAGCTGCGCGCCGCGGCCCGGGTGCATTTCCACCGCGTGCACCACGGTGCCGACTGGGATGTCCGACAATGCCAACGCGTTTCCGGGCTTGATGTCGGATCCGGGACCGGCCATGACGGTGTCGCCGACCTTGAGGCCCAAGGGGGCCAAAATGTAGGCCTTCTCGCCATCTTCGTACTGCAAGAGCGCAATCCGCGCCGTGCGGAACGGGTCGTACTCAATCGCCTGCACCGTTGCCGGCACGTTAAGCTTCTGGCGCTTGAAGTCAATCACCCGGTACAACCGCTTGGTGCCGCCGCCGCGGTGACGCACCGTGATGCGGCCGTAGTTGTTGCGGCCCGCCTTGCGGTGCATGCCCACAGTCAACGACTTTTCGGGCTTTTTCTTGGTAATCTCCTCAAAGGTGGAGACCGTCATCTGCCGAACTCCGGGGGAGGTCGGTTTCATCTTGCGAACTGGCATCGTGTCCTCCTCCTTCGTTATACCCCTTCAAAGAGCTCGATGGTCTCGCCAGGGGCCAAGGTGACAATCGCCTTCTTGCGGTCGGGCGTCCGGCCTACCGAATACCCGCGGCGCTTGGTCTTGCCCGGCACCCACATGGTATTGACCTTCGTCACGTGGACCTTGAAGATTTCCTCGACCGCGCGGCGGATCTCCACCTTGTTGGCGCGTGCATCGACCTCAAAGGTATATTTGTTGAGCTCCATCGCGTCGGTGCTCGCTTCGGTGATAATGGGCCGCTTCAGGATGTCATAAGGACTCATGCGTTCAACACTCCTTCCACAGCTTCCACAGCGCTCCGGTCCAGCACCAGTCGATGGTATTTCAAGAGACTGTACGCGTCCAGGCTCTGCGCCGTAGTCGCGCGAACATCTTTGAAATTGCGCACGGACAGCTTCAATGCGTCTTCCGGCTGCGCCGTAATGAAGAGCACGTTCCGCCCCAAGTTCAAACGATCTAGCGTTTCCGCCACGAACCGCGTCTTGGTTTCTGAAAGCTTCAGGCTGTCCACCACCAAGAGCTCCTGGTCGCGCAATTTCGCGCTCAAAGCCTGCCGGATGGCCGCTCGCCGCATCTTCTTCGGAAACCGCATGCTGTAGTCCCGCGCGTGTGGTCCGAAAACCACACCACCGTGACGCCAGTGCGGAGCCCGCGTGGTGCCTGCCCGAGCGCGGCCGGTACCCTTCTGCCGCCAAGGCTTGCGACCGCCGCCCCGCACTTGGCTGCGGGTCTTGGTCTCTGCCCGGCCGGTCCGCTGGTTGGCTTGGTGCACAACCACCGCTTGATGCAGCAGCGCACCGTTGATGGGCGCTTCAAACACCCGTTCGGACAATTCCATTTCGCCGACGACCTCGCCGGCCAGGTTATACACGTTAACGGTCGGCATTACACGGCTCCTTTCTTGTTGCGAACGGACTCACGCACCATCACGAGGCTGCCCTTCGGCCCAGGAACCGCACCGCGGATCAAAAGCAAGTTGCGATCGCTGTCCACCCGCACCACCCGAAGTCTCAAGGTGGTTACGCGCCGGTGTCCCATACGGCCCGGCATTTTCCGACCAGGATGCACCCGGCCGCCGCCGCCCGAAGTCCGGGACCCCAACGAACCGACACGACGGTGGTACTTGGAGCCGTGTGTGGTCGGTCCGCGACGAAATCCCCAACGCTTAATCACGCCGGCAAAACCTTTGCCTTTGCTGGTGCCGATGACATCCACGATGTCCCCAGCCTCAAACGCGTCCTCCACCTTCAGGTATTGGCCAGGCTCCAACTGCGTGGCGCCAGCCAAACGAAATTCCCGCACGAAGCGGGCCGGCGTGAGACCGCGCTTTTCATAGTCCTTCCGTTGAGCGTAGACAACCTTGCGTTCCTTGATGGCCCCTACACCCAACTGCACAGCTTCATAGCCGTCCTGTTCCTGGGTCCGCACCCGCAACACTTGATTGGGCTCGGCGTGAATGACGGTGACCGGAATCGCCCGGCCCTCTTCGTCAAACACCTGGGTCATCCCCAGTTTTACCCCCATAATTCCCTTCATAGCGTCCCCCTGCCTACAGCTTGATCTCGATGTCCACTCCAGCCGGGAGATCTAGGCGCATGAGCGCGTTGACCGTCTTTTGACTCGGGTCCATGATGTCGATCAAGCGCTTATGAACCCGACGTTCAAACTGCTCCCGAATGTCCTTTTCCCCGTTTGGCGCGGTCAAGATGGTGTAGATGGTCTTCTCTGTCGGCAGCGGGATCGGGCCGGAGACCGCGGCGCCATTGCGCCGCGCGGTCTCCACGATCCGTACCGCAGATTGATCCAGCACCTCGTGATCGTATGCCTTCAGTCGAATGCGAATCTTCTGCTGGGCCACGTAATTTCTCCCCCTACTTTAGGCCTTGATAGCCGTTACAACGCCGGCGCCGACCGTGCGGCCACCTTCGCGAATGGCGAACCGAAGGCCCTCTTCCATGGCGATCGGGGCAATCAGCTCAATTTCCATCGTCACGTTGTCGCCGGGCATGACCATTTCCACGCCCTCCGGCAGGTTCACGACGCCGGTAACGTCGGTGGTCCGGAAGTAGAACTGCGGGCGGTAGCCGTTGAAGAACGGCGTGTGCCGGCCTCCCTCATCCTTGGACAGAACGTAGACCTCAGCGCTGTACTTGGTGTGGGGCTTGATGGAACCAGGCTTCGCGAGCACCTGGCCGCGCTCCACCTCTTCCTTGTCCACGCCGCGCAAGAGGCAGCCGATGTTGTCGCCAGCCACGGCCAAGTCGAGGGTCTTGCGGAACATTTCCACGCCCGTCACGACCGACTTCTTAGCGGTGTCAACCAAACCGACAATCTCGATTTCCTCGCCGACCTTGACCTGACCGCGCTCGACACGACCCGTCACCACGGTGCCACGACCAGTGATGGAGTGGGTGTCTTCCACGGGCATCAAGAAGGGCTTGTCAGTGTCGCGCTCCGGGGTCGGGATGTAGTCATCCACGGCGTCCATAAGCTCCCAAATCTTGCCGCACCACTCACAGTCACGCTTGCCGCAGCCGCACTCCAGCGCCTTCAAGGCCGAACCCGCTACAATCGGGATTTCGTCGCCAGGGAACTCGTAGCTGGAAAGCAAGTCACGGACTTCGATCTCGACCAGCTCCATCAATTCGGCGTCGTCCACCATGTCGGCCTTGTTCAAGAACACAACGATGTTGGGCACGCCCACCTGACGGGCCAAGAGGATGTGCTCACGGGTCTGGGGCATCGGGCCGTCAGCGGCGGACACGACCAAGATAGCGCCATCCATCTGAGCGGCTCCGGTGATCATGTTCTTCACGTAGTCAGCGTGTCCGGGGCAGTCCACGTGTGCGTAGTGCCGCTTCTCGGTCTCATACTCGACGTGGGCGGTCGCGATGGTGATGCCGCGCTCGCGCTCTTCCGGAGCCTTGTCAATCTGGTCATACGCGGTGAACTCAGCCTGACCCAAGGTGGACAGCACCCGGGTGATAGCCGCGGTCAAAGTGGTCTTGCCGTGGTCGACGTGACCGATGGTGCCCACGTTAATGTGGGGCTTGGTGCGCTCGTACTTCTTCTTCGCCATTGATAGGTACCCTCCCTAAGAAATCGCTTCTTCTCAGATTACTGCTTGGCTTTAATCACTTGCTCAGTGACATGCCGCGGCGCCTCTTCGTAGTGTGAAAACTGCATGGTGTACGTGCCGCGGCCCTGAGTACGCGAACGCAAGTCGGTCGCATACCCGAACATTTCTGCCAAGGGAACGAAGCCATGAATGGCTTGCACGCCTCCGGCACGCGGTTCCATGCCCTCAATGCGTCCCCGGCGAGAGTTGAGGTCACCAATGATGTCGCCCATGTACTCCTCCGGCACCACAACCTCCACAGACATCAAGGGTTCCAAGAGCACCGGATTCGCCTTGCGGGCGCCTTCCTTGAAGCCCATAGACCCTGCAATCTTGAAGGCCATTTCACTGGAGTCGACTTCGTGGTACGACCCATCGTAAACGGTGACGCGAACATCGATGGTGGGATATCCGGCTAAAACACCGGACTGCATGGCCTCTTTGACACCCGCCTCAACAGCTGGAACGTATTCCCGAGGCACCACACCACCGACAATCTTGTTGAGGAACTCGAATCCGGCCGGATTCTCACCAGGCTCGAGCGGCTCCAAACGCAGCCAAACGTGTCCGTATTGACCGCGGCCACCGCTCTGGCGGATGAACTTGCCTTCCGCCTCGACCGACTTCCGAATGGTTTCCTTGTAGGCCACCTGCGGTTTACCGACGTTGGCCTGCACTTTGAACTCGCGCAGGAGCCGGTCGACGATAATCTCGAGGTGCAATTCGCCCATACCGGAAATGATGGTCTGTCCGGTTTCCTGGTCGGTGTACATCCGGAACGTCGGGTCTTCTTCGGCGAGCTTGGCCAGCGCCTGGCCCATCTTGTCCTGGTCGGCCTTGGTCTTCGGCTCAATCGCCACGGAAATGACGGGCTCCGGGAAGACCATCGACTCCAGCACAATGGGCTGACTCTCGTCGGCCAATGTGTCGCCGGTGGTGGTGTCCTTCAGGCCCACCGCCGCCGCAATGTCACCGCTGTACACCGTGTCAATCTCTTCCCGGTGGTTGGCGTGCATCTGCAGAATGCGGCCGATGCGCTCACGCCGCCCCTTGGTCACGTTGTACACGTAGGAGCCGGAGGAAAGCGTGCCGGAGTACACTCGGAAGAAGGCCAGCTTCCCGACGAAGGGGTCGGTCATAATCTTGAAGGCCAACGCCGAGAACGGCGCATCGTCGGAGACCTCGCGGTAGAGCTCGACCTCCGTGTCGTTGGGATCCACGCCGTGCACCGCGCCCACGTCCAGCGGCGAGGGCAGGTAGTCCACGACCGCGTCCAACAGGGGCTGCACGCCCTTGTTGCGGTACGAGGAGCCACACAACACCGGCACCAACTGGTTGGCAAGCGTGCCCTTGCGGAGCGCCGCCCGAATCTCGGCCTCTGTGATCTCGGCGCCTTCCAGGTATTTCTCCATCAAGGCGTCGTCCACGTCGGCACAGGCTTCAAGCAGCATTTGCCGGCGCTCTTCGCAGATGTCACGGAGCTCTTCCGGAATTTCCTCGTATTCACCGCGGGTGCCTAGGTCATCCTTATAGAAGTAGGCCTGCATGCGAACCAAGTCCACCAACCCGCGGAAAGTGTCTTCTGCGCCGACCGGCCACTGAATGGCAACCGGGTTGGCGCCGAGGCGGTTTTTAATCTGGTCGACACACATGGCAAAGTCGGCGCCGATGATGTCCATCTTGTTGATGTACGCCATACGCGGCACCCCGTACTTGTCAGCCTGGCGCCACACCGTTTCCGACTGCGGCTCCACGCCGCCCTTGGCGTCAAACACGGCAACCGCGCCGTCCAAAACGCGCAAGGACCGCTCCACTTCGACTGTAAAGTCCACGTGGCCGGGCGTGTCGATAATGTTGACGCGATGATCCCGCCACTGGGCGGTGGTCGCAGCAGAGGTGATGGTAATGCCACGCTCCTGCTCCTGGACCATCCAGTCCATCGTCGCGGTACCCTCATGCACTTCCCCGATTTTGTGCACCCGTCCGGTGTAGAACAAAATCCGTTCCGTGGTGGTGGTCTTACCAGCGTCGATGTGCGCCATAATCCCAATGTTTCGGGTTCGCTCTAAGCTAAATTGACGACCCATGACCGGCGAACTCCCTTCTTACCAACGGTAATGCGCAAAGGCTTTGTTTGCTTCTGCCATACGGTGGGTTTCATCGCGCTTCTTGACGGCGCCGCCCGCATTCTGAGCCGCATCCATCAATTCAGCCGCCACCCGCTCTTCCATCGTCCGCTCGCCACGCTGCCGGGCATACTGCACCAGCCAGCGAATCGCAAGCGAGGTCCGGCGGCTGGTCCGCACTTCCATCGGGACTTGATACGTGGCACCACCCACGCGTCGCGGACGCACCTCCAAGAGAGGCGTCGCGTTCTTCACGGCTGTTTCGAACACTTCCAAAGCATCTTTTCCGGTCTTTTCGGCAATAATATCAAAAGCGCCGTAGACGATGCGTTCGGCCACGTTCTTCTTGCCGCTCAACATAACTTTGTTGATAAACTTGGCAACCAACGGGCTGTGATGGACTGGATCCGGCACGGTCTCGCGCGGCACCACTGTTCCACGCCTTGGCATGATTTTCCCCCTTTACTTCTTTCCGGCGGGCTGATTCTTCTTGGCTCCGTACTTGGAGCGGCCCTGTGCGCGCTTTTGCACGCCACCCGTGTCAAGCGTTCCCCGAATGACGTGGTAACGCACTCCCGGCAAGTCACGAACACGACCGCCGCGCACCAGCACGACGCTGTGCTCCTGCAGGTTGTGACCGATCCCCGGAATGTAAGCCGTTACTTCTTCACCATTGGTCAGACGCACACGTGCCACTTTCCGCAAGGCCGAATTCGGCTTTTTGGGCGTCACCGTTTTAACGCTGATGCACACCCCGCGCTTTTGCGGATTGCTGTGCAACGCCGGTGCTGCCGACTTTTTCTTAGCCTTCTTGCGTCCATTGCGAATCAGTTGGTTAATCGTTGGCACCTGCTCGACCTCCTTCCTTGTTGTCGGCCTCCGCCTGGCCCGTCGCCACGGCTGCACAGGCAGCCTTCACTTCGATGCCACACAGTTGCCCCAGTTCGCGCATTGTCTCAACATACGTGATTGGTACCTGATGGGTACGACAGTGTTCCTCTATATCAGATAGAATCGCCCTGTCAGCATCGCGAGCCACATAGACAACTGCCGCCACACGGCGCTGAATCAGCTTCAGCGTCTCCCGGCGACCGACCACGCGTTGCCGAAAATCCTTGAGCGCGGCCCTATCCACGGCTTTTGCCTCCCGGCCATCCAGGCTTAGACACACTTCGGTATTTTATCACCGCCATAGGGGCGTGTCAACGCAAGAACCCTTGCTGACACGCCCCATGACGTCAGTTACTGATACAGTTCGGCATCGCTCGATTCCTCTTCCGCGATCACCGTCGCGTTGCGGTAACGGGACATGCCCGTTCCAGCGGGCACCAGCTTGCCGATAATGACATTCTCCTTGAGACCCAAGAGCGGGTCGCGCTTGCCCTTGATCGAGGCCTCCGTCAGCACCCGGGTGGTCTCCTGGAAGGAGGCCGCCGAGAGGAAGGAGTCCGTCGCCAAGGAGGCCTTGGTGATTCCCAAGACCACCGGCTTGGCAACAGCCGGCGAACGGCCTTCGGACAGCACGCGCGCGTTCTCGTCCTCAAATTCGAACCGGTCGACCAAGGAACCCGGCAGCATGTTGGTGTCGCCCGCCTCATCCAGCTTAATCTTCCGCATCATTTGACGGACCATCACTTCAATATGCTTGTCGTTGATGTCCACGCCCTGCACACGGTAGACCCGCTGCACCTCGTGAAGCAGGTATTCCTGCACGCCCCGCGGTCCCAGCACCCGCAACAAATCGTGCGGGTTGACCGAGCCCTCGGTCAGTTCCTGGCCTTCCGCAACCCGCTCGCCATCATGCACCTTTAAGCGGGAGCCAAACGGCACCACATAGACCTGACTGTCCGCTTCCACTTCCGAGGTGATGGTGATTTCCCGGCGTCCCTTGTTCTCGCCGAGGTGCACCACTCCGGAAATTTCCGCAATGATGGCCTGGCCCTTAGGTTTGCGGGCCTCAAACAACTCTTCCACACGGGGAAGACCCTGTGTGATGTCGTCGCCGGCCACACCGCCCATGTGGAACGTCCGCATGGTGAGCTGCGTGCCCGGTTCGCCGATGGACTGAGCGGCGATGATACCGACAGCCTCACCGACTTCTACAATCCGGCCCGTGGCGAGGTTGCGCCCGTAACAGGCCACACACACCCCGTACCGTGACTGACAGGTCAGCACACTGCGCACATAGGCTTCGGTCACGCCGGCGGCTACAATCTCGCGCGCGGTGTCCTCGTCGATGACGTGGTTCTGAGCCACCAGGATCTCGCCGGTTTCGGGGTGTGCAATCGGATCAGCCGCCACGCGGCCCACCAAGCGCTCCTCGAAGCCCTCGATGACTTGCCCGCCGTCCTTAATCTCGCGCACCAGCGTTCCTTCGGTGGTGCCGCAGTCCACTTCGCGCACAATCACGTCCTGCGCCACGTCCACCAAACGACGGGTCAAATAACCCGAGTCGGCAGTTCGGAGCGCTGTGTCGGCCAATCCTTTGCGCGCGCCGTGCGTGGAGGTGAAGTACTCCAACACGGTCAGCCCTTCACGGAAGTTGGCTCGAATTGGCAACTCGATGATGCGGCCCGAGGGGTCCGCCATCAAGCCGCGCATGCCCGCCAACTGGGAAATCTGCTGCACGTTACCACGCGCCCCAGACGTGGCCATCATGTAAACCGAGTTGTTCGGGTCCATGTTGTCCATCAATGCCTGCGTCACTTTCTCCTTGGCGCGGGTCCAGATTTCAATGACGCGCTCGTAGCGCTCGTCCGCCGTGATGAGACCGCGCCGGTACTGGCGCGCCACCAAGGAGACCTGCTCTTCCGCTTCCGCCAAAATGGCCTTCTTCTCGTCGGGGATGTGGATATCCGCCACCGAGATGGTAATGCCGGCCCGGGTCGCGTACTGGAATCCCAGCGCCTTGATTCGGTCAAGCACCTCGGCCGTGGTCTGGTTGCCGAACATCCGGAACAAGTCCGCCACCAACACCCCGAGAATCTTCCGATCAACCACCTTGTCGATGAAGCGCAGTTCCCGCGGTAGGGCGTCATTGAACAGGAATCGTCCCAAGGTGGATTCGCGGCGCTCGCCGTCATACCGCATGGTGATGCGGGCGTGCAGATCCAACATCCCCTCCTGGTAGGCCATCTCGCCTTCCTTGAGGTCCGAGAGAATCATGCCCTCGCCTTGAGCGCCCTCTAGACCCATGGTGAGGTAGTAGGACCCCAGCACCATGTCCTGGGTGGGCGTCACGACGGGGCGACCGTCCTTGGGGTTCAAGATGTTCTGTGAAGACAGCATCAGAAGGCGCGCTTCCGCTTGGGCTTCCGCCGAGAGTGGTACGTGCACCGCCATCTGGTCGCCGTCGAAGTCCGCGTTGTAGGCTGTGCAGACGAGCGGATGAATTTGGATGGCGCGTCCTTCCACCAGCACCGGCTCAAAGGCCTGAATGCCCAGACGGTGCAAAGTCGGGGCTCGGTTCAAGAGCACCGGATGCTCGCGAATCACATCCTCCAACACGTCCCACACTTCGGGGCGCACCCGTTCCACCATGCGCTTGGCGGACTTGATGTTGTGGGCATAGCCCTCGTTGACAAGCTTCTTCATGACGAAGGGCTTAAACAGCTCCAGCGCCATCTCCTTGGGCAATCCGCACTGGTGCATCTTCAGCTTCGGGCCCACCACAATCACAGAACGGCCCGAATAGTCGACGCGCTTTCCCAAGAGGTTCTGACGGAACC
Source organism: Bacillota bacterium (assembly GCA_021820485.1). Taxonomy (GTDB): domain Bacteria; phylum Bacillota; class Sulfobacillia; order Sulfobacillales; family Sulfobacillaceae; genus Sulfobacillus_B. Next base: position 14,689 of record JAKADO010000021.1, on the reverse strand, counting down.
GGCCTTGCTTGCCCTTCAGCATGTCGGAGAGCGACTTCAGGGGCCGGTTGCCGGGACCCGTGACAGGACGGCCGCGTCGGCCGTTGTCAATCAAGGCATCGACGGCCTCCTGCAGCATGCGCTTTTCGTTGCGGACAATGATGTCTGGCGCGCCCAAGTCCAACAGTCGCTTGAGACGGTTGTTGCGGTTGATGACGCGGCGGTACAGGTCGTTCAAGTCCGACGTGGCAAACCGGCCGCCGTCCAACTGCACCATGGGGCGCAGGTCCGGGGGAATGACCGGAATGACATCAATAATCATCCATTCCGGGCGGTTGCCGGAGGTACGGAACGCTTCCACCACTTCCAAGCGCCGGATGGCGCGGATGCGGCGCTGGCCGGTGGAGGAGTTGAGCTCTTCGCGGAGCTCCTCCGCCAACTGCTCTAGGTCCAGCTCCAACAGGAGTTCCTTGATGGCTTCCGCCCCCATCAAGGCGCGAAAGTGCGTTCCATACTTCTCCCGGTACTCGCGGTATTCGGACTCCACCAAGAGCTGCTTCTTCATGAGCGGCGTGGTGCCGGGCTCAATGACGACGTAGGAGGCGAAGTACAGCACCTTTTCCAAGGCGCGGGGGGACATGTCCAGAATCAGGCCCATCCGTGAGGGGATACCCTTGAAGTACCAAATGTGCGAGACAGGCGCGGCCAACTCAATGTGGCCCATGCGCTCGCGGCGCACCTTCGAGCGGGTGACCTCCACACCACAGCGGTCACAAACGACGCCCTTATAGCGAACGCGCTTGTATTTGCCGCAATGGCATTCCCAGTCCTTGGTCGGTCCAAAGATCTTCTCGCAAAAGAGCCCTTCGCGCTCAGGCTTGAGCGTGCGGTAGTTAATCGTTTCCGGCTTCTTCACTTCACCTTTGGACCACTCGCGAATCTGCTCCGGCGAGGCAAGCGCGATCCGCATGGAATCAAAGTTGTTCACATCTAACATTCCGCTGACCCTCCCCGGCTTTAGTACTCGTCATCCTCGTCGTCATCGTGCATCTCGTCGTCCTCATTGCTCTCGGCGCGGTCTTCGCTCTCCGAGGAGGACTGGCTGCCGCGGCGCAAGATGGCGTAGGCGGTCTCCGCTTCTTGGTCAAAGTCCATTCCTGCTCCCGGCTCAAAGAGCTCGCGCGCGCCACCTGCCGTGTCCTCCATCAAGCGGTGCAGTTCCTGGCCCTCGCCTTCCTCGCCGCCCTCCGGCAGCAGTTCCAGCCCTTGCGCCTCGCGAAGCGGCTCATCGTCCAGCTCGCGGATTTCGATCTCTTCATCCAGCTCATTCAGGACCTTGACGTCCAGACCCAGACTCTGCAGTTCCTTAATCAACACCTTGAACGATTCGGGAACGCCTGGCTCTGGCACGTTTTCGCCCTTGACAATCGCTTCGTAGGTCTTGACACGTCCTACCACGTCGTCCGACTTCACCGTCAAGAGTTCCTGCAGGGTGTAGGCCGCGCCATACGCCTCCAGCGCCCACACCTCCATCTCGCCGAAGCGCTGTCCGCCGAATTGGGCCTTGCCGCCCAACGGCTGCTGCGTCACCAACGAGTACGGGCCGGTCGAACGGGCGTGAATCTTGTCGTCGACCAAGTGCGCCAGCTTCAGCATGTACACAATCCCGACGGTGATCTCGCGGTCAAAGGCCTCGCCGGTTCGGCCGTCGTACAGCACGGTCTTTCCGGTCTCGGGCAATCCAGCCCGGCGGAGCCACTCCTGCAAGTCTTCCTCGTGGGCCCCGTCAAACACCGGTGTGGCCACCTTCATGCCAAGAGCGCGAGCAGCCCAGCCCAAGTGGGTCTCCAGCACCTGCCCGATGTTCATGCGGCTCGGCACGCCCAGCGGGTTCAAGACGATCTCAACCGGGGTGCCGTCCGGCAGGAAGGGCATGTCTTCTTCCGGCAGAATCCGCGAAATGACCCCCTTGTTGCCGTGGCGTCCGGCCATCTTGTCGCCTTCCGAGATCTTGCGCTTCTGGGCAATGTACACCTGCACCAGCTGGTTCACGCCCGGTGACAGCTCATCGCCCTGCTCGCGGGTAAAGACCTTGACGTCCACCACAATGCCGGATTCTCCGTGCGGAACGCGCAAGGACGTGTCGCGCACCTCGCGGGCCTTCTCACCAAAGATGGCCCTCAAGAGCCGCTCTTCGGCGGTCAGTTCAGTCTCACCCTTCGGGGTGACCTTGCCAACCAAAATGTCCCCGGGGCGAACTTCCGCGCCGATGCGGATGATGCCGCGGTCATCCAAGTCCCGCAGCACTTCCTCACCCACGTTCGGGATGTCGCGCGTGATTTCTTCCGGTCCCAGCTTGGTGTCGCGGGCGTCGCATTCGTATTCCTCAATGTGAATGGAGGTGAACACGTCATCCTTGACCAGCTTCTCGCTCAGCAAGATCGCGTCCTCGTAGTTGTACCCTTCCCATGGCATGAAGGCGACCAATACGTTCCGTCCCAATGCCAGCTCGCCCAAATCAGTGGACGGTCCGTCGGCAATGATTTGGCCGGCGGTCACCCGCTCGCCCTTTTTGACGATGGGTTTTTGGTTGATGCAAGTGCCCTGGTTGGAGCGGGTGAACTTCAGCAAGGAATAGGTGCTGACCGTGTGGTCGTCATTCTTAATCACAATCTGGTTGGACGCCACCCGATCGACCACGCCATCCTTTTCCGAAATCATCACCACGCCGGAGTCACGCGCTGCCTTGCCCTCCATCCCCGTGCCCACGACCGGCGAGTCGGTCACCAAAAGCGGCACAGCCTGCCGCTGCATGTTGGCGCCCATCAACGCGCGGTTGGCGTCGTCATGCTCCAAGAAGGGAATCAGCGCCGTGGCGATCGACACCACCTGCTTCGGGGACACGTCCATGTAGTCCACGCGGGTCGGAGATTCCTCGAGAATCTCGTGTCGCGACCGCACCGTCACGCGGTCGGCTTGGAAATGGCCGTCCTCGCTCAACGGCTCGTTGGCCTGGGCAATGACCGTGTCGTCCTCTTCGTCCGCCGTCAGGTACACAATCTCGTTGGTGACGACGCCGCGCTCTTTGTCCACCTTCCGGTACGGGGTCTCAATGAACCCGAACTCGTTGATGCGCGCAAACGTGGAAAGCGATCCAATAAGTCCGATGTTCGGACCTTCAGGAGTCTCAATCGGACACATGCGGCCATAGTGGGAGTGGTGCACGTCGCGGACCTCAAAGCCGGCCCGCTCACGCGACAATCCACCCGGGCCCAAGGCCGAGAGACGACGCTTGTGGGTCAGTTCCGCCAACGGGTTGGTTTGGTCCATGAACTGCGATAGCTGGGACGAACCGAAGAACTCCTTGACTGCCGCCACGACCGGACGGATGTTGATGAGCGCCTGCGGAGTGATGGACTCCATGTCCTGAATGGTCATGCGCTCGCGCACCACCCGCTCCATACGGGAGAGGCCGATGCGGAACTGGTTTTGCAAAAGCTCTCCGACGGAACGCAAACGTCGGTTGCCCAAGTGGTCAATGTCGTCCGTGGTGCCGATGCCTTCGTGCAAGGTGGTCATATAGTTGAGGCACGACACGATGTCCTGCTTGCTGATGGTCTTCATGTCCGATTCGGGCTGCCCGTTCGAGACAACCAAGACCTCGCGGCCATTGGGCAATTCCACACGAATGGTCAGCACGTGCGCCTCGTCCAGCGCGTGCGCGATGGCACGATCAATGTGCTCGCCTTCCCGCACAATCACTTCGCCCGTTTCCGGGTTGACCACCGTCTCTTTGGCGGTGGTGCCGACAATGCGCTTGCGCAGAGCGAGCTTTTTGTTAATCTTGTATCGTCCGACGCCAGCCAAGTCATACCGCTTCGGCTCAAAGAAGAGCGATTGCAGCAGGCTCTGCGAGCTCTCCACGGTGGGAGGCTCACCCGGGCGAAGACGCTTGTAGATTTCAATCAAGGCTTCCTCTTGAGTCTTGGAAGGATCCTTTGACAAGGTGTTTTGAATCCGCTCGTCATCGCCCAAGGTTTCCAAGATGGTGGCATCGGTGCCAAAGCCCAATGCACGCATCAAAACCGTCGCCGGCAGCTTGCGGGTTCGGTCCACACGCACCGACAGGACATCATTGCCGTCCGACTCAAACTCCAGCCACGCCCCGCGATTCGGAATTATGGTGGCAAAGAAGAGCCGCTTTCCCGACGCGTCGAGCTGTTCTCCGAAATACACCCCCGGTGAACGCACCAATTGACTGACGATGACACGCTCGGCACCATTGATGATGAAGGTGCCCTTGTCGGTCATGAGCGGGAAATCGCCCATGAAGACGTCCTGCTCCTTGACTTCACCAGTTTCCTTGTTCAGCAATCGGACCCGGACATGCAAGGGAGCGGAGTAAGTGACGTCGCGCGCCTTGCATTCCTCCACCGAATATTTGGGTTGCTTCAGCGTATAATCCACAAATTCCAGGACCAAATTGCCGGTAAAGTCTTGAATCGGGGAGATATCGCGGAACATCTCGCGCAGGCCTTCCCTCAAGAACCAGCGATAGGAATTTTGCTGAATCTCGATAAGGTTAGGCATGTCGAGCACTTCGTTGATGCTGGCAAAGCTATGACGCTCGACAGGCTTCTCAGCCGGGAGACGAAGGGCCATTCAGGTTCAACTCCTTTTTTGACGGGTCAGAAGGTAATCAGGGTAGCTCACCAAAAGCGTCGGTGCAGGAATAAATTGGTGTATGAAATATAGCAATATAAAACAGTATCACAAGCCCACCCCCAGGTCAAGTCTTCCTGGAGGAGGGCTTTATGATCTGTCTTCAGTTCGGTACTACTTGATTTGAACCGTTGCTCCGGCTTCCTCAAGTTTGGCCTTCGCCGCCTCTGCGTCAGCTTTCGAAATCTTTTCCTTAACCGCCTTGGGAGCGCCATCCACGACGGCCTTCGCCTCGGTCAGGGACAACCCCGTCAACTCACGCACAACCTTGATGACCTGGACCTTCTTGTCGCCAGCGCCCGTAAGCACGACGTCAAACTCGGTCTGCTCCACTTCTTCCGCCGCGCCACCCGCTGCTCCGCCTGCTGCCGGAGCGGCGGCGGCCACTGCCACCGGGGCTGCTGCCGTAACGCCAAACTCTTCTTCCAAAGCCTTGACGAGTTGGGACAGTTCCAGCACGTTCAACCCTTTAACAATCTCAATAACTTCTTCGACCTTAGCCATCAATTTACCTCCTCAAGTCTCAAAAAAGGTTCGATCCTAACCCTCGGATTCGCGCTTCTGTCGAATCTGGTCCAAAGCCCGTGCCAAATTGGTCAACGGCGCGTTCAAGACCCACACGAACTGCTGGATAGGCGCGTTCAACGTGCCCACGACCTTGCCCAGCAACACTTCCTTGGCCGGGAGATCCGCCAATTCCTTGACGCCCGCCGCGGAGATCGCCTGTTTGCCCAAGATGCCAGCCTTGATTTCCATCTTGCGGAATTCGCGCTGAGCTTGGCTCAACAGTTTGGCCGCCGCCACCGGGTCTTCCGGGCTGAACGCCACGGCCGTTGGTCCGGTGAGATAAGGATCGAGGCCTTCAATGCCCACCTCATCGGCAGCACGCTTAATCAAGGTGTTCTTGACCACCCGAAGGCTCACGCCGCCCTTGGCCAAACGCTCACGCAACTGACCCATTTGCTGCACCGTAAGTCCACGGTAATCCGCCAACACGGTCCCTTGGGAGTTGGCCAACGCTTCGCGAGTCTCTTCGATGACGGCTGCTTTTTCGGCTGTCGGCATTGATTCACCTCCTCAAAAAAAAATAACCTCCACCCACAGGGAGAAGGCACGGTGTCCACCGCCGCTTCTAATCTTCTACCTGGATGGGGTATTGAGCCGCTCGAGGCGACACCCATCGTCTTGGGTTTCGTGAGGATGGTACCAGCTAAATCGCGTTCTGTCAAGCAAAACCGCTTGTCACGAGGAGCGGCGCGTCTTTTGCGTAACCCACCGTCCGCCGCACATGGCTTGACCAGTCGCTGTCTCCAACACCTGAAATCCCGCGTTCAGATACAGGGAGAGCGAGCCGGGAAGGACGATTCCGCCGCAGAGCTTCCCGATCGGTCGCCACCCACGCATCCACCGCGTGTGCGCCAAGTTCCTGAAAAAGGCCGGAGGCCCTCCAAGAGCTGTCGCGCCATGCCCTAGATCGTACCACCAAGAGGCTACACGCCGGCACCCGGTTCGGATGGGACACCCATAGCCCGGGCCAATGGCGTGACCAGCCAAACCATCATCATGGTTGCAGCATCCCTTCGTCCAAGATGCGCGCGCGTGTCGATGCGAGATGTCGAGCCGGCCTCGGGCGAATGGGAAAGGGCGGCCGAACTGAACCAAGAGTGTGATCGAACAGGCCCATCGGGCCGATGCTGTCCAGGCGCGAAATTCTCCCCAGAGCATCGGCCGATCGGGGATGTTTTTGGGTGTACGGCACTTCCCGTTTGGAAAAAGCGCGCTGCCTTTCGTCAAAGCGGCCTAAAACGGCTTTCCGTCGATAAACGGTTCGCTGAGTCCATCCAGTTCGGCCATGGTGGCTTCATCCAGCGCGATGTGGATGGACTCCAGGTTTTCTTTCACCTGGGACGGCCGTGTAGCTCCCACAATCACCGTGGCCACCGCCGGCTTCTGGAACAGCCAAGCCAAGGATAAAGCGCCCGGCGCCACGCCCAGGCGCTCCGCCACGCTGGCCACGCTGTGGCCCAAGGCGAGCCGCTCCGGCGTGAGCCGGCTCGCGAAGCGTGGCTGTGTCTCGACGCGGGAGCCCGCTGGAGCGGAATCCTTGGAGGCGTATTTCCCGGTCAAAATGCCGCCTGCCAAGGGGAAATACGGAATGATGCCGACCCCTTGGTCCACACAAACCGGCACCAATTCGCGCTCAATCGTGCGGTCCGCCAGGGAGTAGCCCGGCTGCACCGCGACATACCGGCTAAGCCCGCCATGATCACTGATGGCCAACGCCTTCATCAACTGCCAAGCGGCATAGTTGGAGGCTCCGATGTAGCGAACCTTGCCGGCACGCACAAAGTCATCCAGCGTCCGCAGGGTCTCTTCCAGCGGCGTGTCGGGGTCAAACCGGTGAATCTGATACAGATCCACATAATCGGTGCGCAAGCGCTTTAAGCTCTCATCAAGCGCCCGGGTCAGATGGGCGCGCGATGCCCCGCCGTCGTTCGGGCCAGGCCCGTTGGTGATGCCAGCTTTGGTGGCCAATACCGCCTCATGCCGACGACCCTCCAGCGCCTCGCCAATAATGGTTTCCGAACGCGTCTCGCTGTATATGTTGGCGGTATCCAAAAAGTTGATGCCGTGCTCCAACGCTTCATGAACGATGCGGATGGATGTTTCCCGATCGGCCCGCGAACCAAAGGCGTTGGTGCCAAGTCCCAAAACGGAGACCTTGAGCCCGCTGCGTCCTAAAAGACGATATTCCATGATTTCACGCTCCCCACTTCATATGGCTGAAAACTCCTTCGATCATAGCGCATCCCCGGATTTCCCGCGTGCCAATCGAATCGGGCGTCACCCACCGGCGGCGAAATCCCGGCCGCCATCCCCGCTCGGCTAGTTCCTTGAAACAATCTCCTTCGTCCCGGCGTTGGGTCTTTGCGGAAGGAACGCGGCCAAACATGAACCTAAAGGAGCCTATCGGATTGCGACTGAAGATCGGGATCGCCACGACACTTGCGCTGGTTATGACGGGATGTGGACTCGGCTACCACCTCTCCGCTTGGAACTATCAGATGAAAAGCCTTTCGTATCATGGTCGCGTCTATCGCGTGACCCACACCGTAATCAACCTGGTGGGCTCGAAGATTGGTACGATATCCTACCACGGAATGGATTCAGGCGTATTTGACTTGTATTCGATCCCGGGCCATCCCATCCGAACGGCACTTGCCGTCAGGGCCAAGCAAGGATTCCTCGAAGCCGTTGCCGCCGCTCCCACACAATGAGGCTGGATTGGCGATGCAACGGCCATTGAAGCGCGCTGTGACGCGGCATCCACCGTGCCGACCTGCGGGAATCCACGGAAAGGGAAAATTCATCGCGCGCCTGTGACGATGGACCCCGCGGACTCCTCTAATCCTTAAAGGGCCGAAACGCGGGTCGACCGAACCAGGAAGAAGGCGAATAAAGCATGGAAAAAGCAGTCCCATGCATGCTTGGTGCGGGCCTGGCGATAGCAGTGGCAGGATGCGGGCTCACCACCCATAGTCTCACGGCTTTGAACAGCTCGCCCCCCATCAGCGGGCACATTCTCCGCGAGATTGGGGTGAGCCGCGATGTCATCGTGCAGACAGTGGACAGTCCGGTCACCATCACGTCCGTTCCCGGCCATCGCCTCTCCGTGACATATCGACTCCCGCGCGGGAGTCGCGTCACCGTAACACCAAGTATTGCCCGAATCGGACGTGTCGCGGCCCCGTCCTGATGATAGCCGCTTAAAGCTTCGCGACTCCTGCCCAGAAATCCTTGCGGAGCGGTCAACAGGGCGAGGCACTTCCTTCGCCATATATCTTAGTGGCTGCCCAACCTCAGCATCCGCTGCACCCACTCCGCCATACGCGACGGTCCCCGGCCGATGGCCCATTCGTGCGCCGTCGCCAGGGGATTGTCGGAGGGTCCTTCTGGAACGGCGATGCTCACCAGTTCCAATACAGGATGCCACAGCCATGCCACGGGCCGTTCATGGCCTAGGGCGTCCGCGAGCAACACCGCCACGGTCCACTCCGTTTGTTCCTCAAGGGTGCAATCGGGTCCGCGCCAAAGACCCTCCGGGATGACATAGGGCCGCGGCAGCAAGTCGAGCCGCTCGACGGTGGCCATGTTGGGCATCCATCCCAACCGCTTGGCCGCGTCCCGGCCCGCATCGACGAATGCCGTCAACCCGCGAGGCAAGGGTACGCGGAGATCGGGGCTCCATGTCTGACTCTCGGTAATCATGAGGTACGAGACAACCATCGTCCGGTGGTACGCATCGCGTTGCAGCCAACTCCGTGCGGCATGCAGCGGAAACGCATTGGGGCGAGGAGACGTCCTTTGAATGATCAGCGTCTGCAGGGACTCGTACCAGCCCCATATGAGCGTGGGATCGAACGCGGCAACGGTGTCGGCCAATAGGACCCCGACGGTCCAGGTCATCTGATTCTCAAGGGTGCATGGCGGACCTTCCCAGACTGCTAACGGCCATTGAAATGTCCGAGGCAAGCGGTCTAAATAGAGCAGCGTATCCCTATCCGGTGTCCAGTTCAACCTTTGCGCGGCGGACTTTGCCGCGCTCACCAGGGCTTCTTGCTCGAGATTGAGGGGTGTGGCCGGCAGCCTAGCCGGAGTCTGTGCGATAAGGCTCCATGGGTGAAGTGGGTACGGTCCATGGGGGGGCGGGGTCGTCTCCTCAACCGGCACGGGGACCTGCCGGAGAACCTCCACCAGGCGCTCGCCCGCCCGGGCCACTGCGGTCATCTCACCAAGTTGATCAGGCGACAGGATCACGAATCCCGGACCGAGATCACGGCAACCGTCGGGAATCCGGTCATAGAGGACGAGCAAATGGGCGCTGATGTCGGGAAGCTCCTCGTTGGCCTGATTGGTTTGCCCCCGGATGTGGTCGTACAACACCCCAACCGTCACATCGGATTGGCGATCGAGGACACGCTGATAGGGGGACCACCACGCATGAAATGCCTCCCAAGTCCAATCCAACAGCGCCGCGCCGTCGGCGTCGTCCGAGAACAGCGCGCGAAACTCCGCACTGTCTGGACCGTAGCCGAAGTCCCAGCCTATCATCGAATAGTGTCGAGGATCCCGCAGCACCGTTTGACCGAGGTCATCCACGATCCTCTCCCACACGGAGGGCCAAACCGCACTGAAGCGGACCTCGTCGAGCGCGCCTGCTGGCAGCCGGGCAAGAGGCGCCGCCTCCTCCGATTGCCGGCTCAAGTCCCAATGTCCATAGAGATTGTAGACAAAGAGCAAAAAGTTCAGGCACCGCGCCACGTAGTTTGCTACGCTCAATCCAGAGCCCATGAGATCCCCCTTTAGACCCAGCAGGCCTTCCTAGGCACATATGTCCATGCTAAGCCACCATACGGTGGTTTAACAACTAAGATCCGTCATGACGGCAAAGCCATGACTTGGCGAAGTATCGCAATCGAGTGCATTGCATAGAGCCAGTGCCAATCGACGCCTGGTGTTGGTCCTGCCACGCGCATCATGGGTTAGGGAAGCGGGCATCGGGCGATTCCAATGAACGGCGTGCCGTGGCCTCATCGGAGGCGTGCACTCCGCCCTAGTGTGGAACGCGGTCGGCGTCATGATCACACGAGCCTTCTTGACCAAAAGGTCCACATACCGCGCCCAGGCCTGGGGCCACTCGGCGGTGGGCGTGTGTGCGAGCACTGCATGCTCCAAGCGACTCGCCCCCATGACCGCTTGGTCGCCTGAAATCCAGGCCGCCGTTGGATGTGTGGCGGTATCGCCATATTTCTTGAGGACCTCCAAGAAGGACGGATCCGTGGTCACGAGGTGCTTGTAGGCGGCCTGGGCTTGCGCCACAGTGGGGTCGAACCCGCGAGCGCGGGTTGTTTCGGCTAAAACGAGGTTCTGCACCAGCAGTCGGAGCGCCCTTTGTTCAAGTGTGTTGGTCAGTGTCAGCCGATGAGTCGGCCCCTCGCCGGCCAGTTTCCGCACCTGCGCCTCCTCGCTCCGCAACGCCTGAGTCGAAATCGGGACGCCGTTGACCCATGCCACCACTTTGGACTGTGGTCCCGCGATGACCCGTACGGGCAACGACCCGCGGAATCCGCTGGCCAATGCCGCCACTGACATCGTCAGCACCACGGTCACCACCGTCGCCATACCCGTCACCATGCGCATCAGATTTGGAGCAGGGGCAGCGTAAATGCGACGAATGCGAGCAGCCAGAGAGATGCGTTCCCACTGAATCCCGCTTACGCTCGGCATATCGACGGGTCCCTGACCGAACGCCGCCACATCGAGAAGCGTATGGCCGTAGGCCGCACGGGCGTCCCCGTCCGCATGACGCAACACCGCGTCGTCCGCCGCCAACTCCTGGGCCTGCCGCAGCGCGCGGCGCACAATCCAGGCGAACGGATTGAACCAGTATACGATCACCGCCACCTCACTGGCCCAGCGCAGCCAGATGTCGCGGCGCCGGATATGACTCAGCTCATGCCGCAAGATGAGTTCCCATTGGCTTGGGGGTCAACGACTCCGTTAATCCCGGCTCCGGATGCCGGATCCTCCAGACGGCAGGGCCACCGACCGCCGAGGTTTCCCGGACGGCGTGCACCGATACGTCCCGTGGCAACAACTCATCCCGGCGCGTGCGACTCCATAGCAGAGAGACCATCGGGAGATGAAACAGGGTCCCCGGAGTCCACGGAACCGCCAGTCGCAGCAGGACAAGCAGCCACAGGCCCGTCCACCAACGCGGAGCCAAGTGCCGACCCGACGCCAGCCCCACCGCACTCAGAATTGCCACCATGAGGCCCGTCTGCACGGTCGAAGAGATGGCCCAGCGGCCCAGCACAGTCCATGCGTCCATTGATTGATTAGGACCTCCGTTCGTCCAACAACCGGCGAAGTTCGGCGATATCCTCGGGGGTGAGGCGCTCCTCCGTCAAAAAAGCCGCGAGCATCGATCGCGGGTCTCCCCGATAGACCTTCTGCAGGAACGACCTGCGCTCCATCGCCGCACATTGCGCCTCGGTCATCACCGCCAAAGAGACGTAGCCTGCCACCTCTGGCCGAAAATTGACGATTCCTTTCTTGACGAGACGGGTCAGCCGCGTGCGCACCGTGGTCGGCTTCCATGATGTCGTCGCCTGCAATGCGGACACAATGTCGGCGGCCGACGCTTCCCCCGCCGCCCACAGCACCCTCAGGACCTCCCACTCCGCGTCCGAAACCCTGCGCATCATCCTTTGCACCACCTTCGAACTACTTATGTAGTTTCGTTTTACATTTGTCGTTCCTGTTGTCAAGATTGGGAATCACGTGGACGTTTCATATTCATGTGCCGCCGGCACCGACTGAGGCAAGAAAGCGGCCGAGCTTCTGGTCAAATATCAGGCGCTTAGTCTGCGGCGCCAGCTCCGGCGTCCGATGTATGCGCCATGGGAGGTCCACGATCCACCGCCTGATCCGGTGCTGACCCACGTCCTGTCGCGGGAGCGCCAGGAGGCCTTGGTCGAGTGTATCGAACAGCTCGAACCGGGCATACGCGATGTGGTGGTGTGCCGCTACCTGTACGATATGGCCATCGTGGACATTGCCGCGGTACTTCACTTGACAAGAAGCCAGGTCGACAACCGACTATCGCGCGGCCGTCAGGCGTTGATACGCCAGTGGGAAGGCGCGGCGAGCGAGGAGGGAGGGCATCGTTGGAGTATACACTTTCATTGTCGTGACCGTGGAGGGCCCTTTCGGTCCATGAGGACGAAACCACCTTCTGATGACATCCGTCGCCGCACCTCCACCCCAGCGTGTGGCAACGGTTGCCCAAAGTTTGTAGACAAACTCCAACTGATTGCCCATTGCTGAAAAAACCCTTCTCTACCGATTAACCATTCGCGATTTGTGAGGGTATTCCTGTAAAAGGCCAATTCGAAGCTGAAAGCACCGCACGCATGGCCAAATTTGGTATTCATCCTCGTGACGTTCTTCTCCCACGAGGCGTTATACTGCCGTCAGAATACCGTGCGTTATGGAGGAGGCACATGCCTTGAAACACCGTTCACTCACCGTCATCAGTGTCGTGGCTTTGGTCGCCGCGTTGGTGGGATGTGGAAGCACGCCAGCAAAGGTTAGTGAGGGTCCAAGCAACGCACCGCCCCGACAAGGCGCCCCAACGCCATCACCCAGCCAGAACCAAACTCCCACCTCAAGTTCCTCAGCCTCATCCGGGGCCGTATCGAAATCGGAGCCCGCGACCCCACCTTCGACACCGACCGCTCCCGCTGCCGCCCCGATGACCATGGGTATGCTGGGCGCTCTTGAGACAAGTTCGAGCTGGCTATTCAAAGGCGCGACGACCACCAATACCGGAACCCCTCTTTCCACGGAGCAATTTACCCAGTCAGGCTTCATCATTGATGGAGTGCGTTGGACCTGGCCCGCCAGCGACACCAATCCCCAGGATTACGTGGTCGTTCCCACAGTCGTTGACAGCCACCCTTATCTCGTATGGGCTCATTTAGGCGCCAACGCTGGGGGTTCCGGCGTGGTGTCACGGGATCCTTCGCAACCCGCCACATTATGGATGACGCCTTGGTCCGCCGCAGGCGGCTCCCTAGCAACCCATGCGATATTGTTGACGAACGACATCCCGCCCGTGTGGAGCCGGACGGGACAGTGGGACTTTGCCGGTCCCGGGATTACCCCGGGAACGATTCCCCAGTTCAGGGCCATGGCCGAGAATGCATGGACTGGGTGGTTTCACTGGGGTCAGTCAACCTATCAACCCCCGACGAGCTCATCGGGCCAAACCCCGACCGTCGCCTGGCCCACCACGCTGAGTCCGGCCTATAACGGAGTGGTGCTGGTCATCGCGACCCATATCCTCGGCGCTGCCCAGGGGTACGCATCCAACGTCTATTATCTCAATCTTCAAAGCCACACGATTACCGGCTTAGCCAGCGTGAGCAATGGCGGCGGCATTTTCTCGGCGCTGGCCATCTGGAATGGACTCGTGATAGACGCGGAGGCAGGAGAAAACGTAACAAACGGCACATTTCCGGCAACTGTGGTCGCGTACAACGAGGTGAGTGGCCAACGCCAATCCATTGCGTGGCCAGCTACTGCGGTGCCCAATTTCGGAGGCACAGAGATGGTTGGCAATCGCTTTGTCAACGCGGAGGGAAAGCCCATTGCGACGCTTCAAGCGCCACTGTCTCAACTCTATGGACCGATGCCAAACCCGTTTTAGCCTCTCGTCGCGGCCCCGCGAAAGAATGCCCAACAGGGCATGCGTGCACAACTACTGCATCGGGTGCCCACAATGCCCTTGACGCGACGCCACGATTCTCTCTCACCGAAATTTTTATGGATCCCGATTGGGCTAATGCCCTGTCACCGGATTGTCATCTGCCCGGGCTACCGTCAAGCCAACACGACGGTGCAATGAGGGGGATAGTGATTATGAGAAGACAGGTTTCGTGGGCCCTAGCAGCAACTGGGGTCATGGCAGTTGGCGCCAGCGCTTTGTCGGTGCGGCATACGGGATACCACGCGGAGCTGGCCGGAACTGCCATGGCGGCATCCGTACTTTCTCCAGCCACGGCAGCAATAGATGCGGTGCATGCCGTAGGTGGTGGTTACGCAACCCATACATCGTTCGACCGTTATCATGGCGTTCCCGTGTATGATGTCCATGTGGCCTATCAAAACACCGTCTGGGACGTCAAAGTCGGTATGACAGGCGCCATCCTGCAGAAAAGGTTGGCATCAGAGCAACCTGGTGGACGTCCGCCGAACGCGAGCGGTCCTTCGGCAGTCACCGCGCCCCAAAATTCCCCGGCGACTTTCCAAAAGTCGGGTTCCACTGTTTCGTCGACGATATCCTCGGCAGGAGCCAGTGCAATCGCCGTCCATGCTGTGGGCGTGGGTGTTGTCTCCCACATTTCGGCGGATCACGTGCACG
>JAKADO010000020.1 GCA_021820485.1 Bacillota bacterium | reverse complement strand
GGCGTGAAGCGCCCAGTCCCGTGGCGGGCCCTGGGTTCGGCCTGAAGGAGGCGCCACGGCTCACCATTGAGCAAGTGTTTCGACGGGGACCTGACGTGATCATCGACGCACGCGTCGAACCGTCTCCTAGGAACCCGCTGCCGCATCGAAATGAGGTGAATGATGTTTACTGGACTCATTGAATCGTTGGGTACGCTGATTGAATCCCTGCCCGACTTGGATGGCATCGGCCGGCGTCTGGCAGTGGCCGCACCGTTTGCCGCCGAACTGGATTTGGGCGAATCGGTGTCGGTGAACGGCACCTGCCTTACCGTTGTGGACTGCACGCCAGAGCGCTTTACGGTGCAAGTCAGTCCGACTACGCTGGACCTCACCACCATGGGCCTTCTGGAACCCGGGACACGCGTCAATCTCGAACGCTCCGTCACCCCGTCGACTCGGCTCGGAGGGCACTGGGTTTTGGGGCACGTCGACACTCGTGGGCGCATTGACCGAATCCACACGGAGGGTCAGAGCCACCATATCACCATCGCCTATCCGCCCCAATATTCCCGCTGGGTTTTGCCGCAAGGGTCCATTACCTTGGACGGCATCAGCCTCACCATCGTCGCCCGGGATGACACCAGCGTGGATGTCACCATCATTCCGCACACATGGAGCCATACCAACATTCAGCAGTGGCGCCCTGGAAGTCTTGTCAATATTGAGTTTGATGTACTGGGAAAATATCTGGAACATCTGATGGCACCGTACCGCGATGCCACTCAGTCCAGCAATTTGTTCGAGGGAGGCATGATGAATGCAAAGCCAACCCTTTAATACCGTGCCCGAGGCCATCGAAGCCATCCGGCAAGGAAAAATGGTGGTCGTGGTCGACGACGAGTCGCGTGAGAACGAGGGCGACCTCGTCATTGCCGCCCGGCACGCGACACCCGAGGCCATTAATTTCATGGCGCAGCACGGCCGTGGACTCATCTGCGTTCCGATGGCCGCGGAGTGGCTGGATCGGTTGCATTTGCCCCCCATGGTGGAGGTGTCGGAGGACTCCATGAAGACCGCCTTCACCGTGTCAGTCGACGCGCGTCATCGCGTCACGACTGGCATATCCGCCCACGACCGCGCTGAAACGGTGCGCGTCCTGGCCGCTTCCGAGTCGACCCCGGAAGACTTGGTGCGTCCCGGCCACATTTTTCCCTTGCGCGCCAAGCCCGGCGGCGTACTGCGGCGGCCGGGGCACACCGAAGCCAGCGTAGATCTGGCCGTCTTGGCAGGGTTGGAGCCGGTGGCCGTCATTTGCGAGATTATGAAGCCGGATGGAAGCATGGCCCGGCTTCCCGATTTGCTGGAGTTTCGGGACACTCATCAACTGATGCTGATCACCATTCAAGACCTGATTCGCTATCGTCTCGAGGAGGACTCCCTATTCATCCGCGATGCCGAGACCACCCTGCCAACCCGCTATGGCACCTTTCGGGCGGTCGCCTATACTGAAAAGCTGAACGGCGCCACCCATTTGGCATTGACCATGGGGGACGTTGGCGATGGCCGGCCGGTATTGACACGGGTCCACTCCGAATGCCTCACCGGCGATGTCCTGGGATCCTTGCGCTGCGACTGCGGAGAGCAGTTGGACCAGGCGTTGCGCCGCATCGCCGACGAAGGACGCGGCGTCCTGCTCTATATGCGACAGGAAGGGCGCGGCATTGGGCTTGCCAACAAGATCAAAGCATATGCCCTGCAAGAGACCGGCATGGATACCGTCTCCGCCAACGTGGCGCTGGGTTTCCCGCCTGACATGCGAGACTACGGCGTGGGCGCGCAGATTCTGCGTGACCTTGGCGCCCGCAAACTGCGCCTGCTTACGAACAACCCTGACAAGTACTACGCGCTCGAAGGCTATGGGCTCACCATCGTGGAGCGGGTGCCGATTGACGTCGGCCCTCATCCCGAGAACCGCCATTACTTAGAGACAAAAAAAGACAAGATGGGCCACTGGATTTCTTTCAAGTAACCGCCCATCGCATGACAAGGAGAGAACAATGTCCACATACGAAGGCCAGTGGGTTGCTGTGTCCCAGACCCGCATTGCGATTATTGTCGGCCGCTTCAATCAGGAAATCACCGGAAGCCTCTTGACCGGCGCCTTAGAGACGCTGACTCGGCTTGGCGTTAGCCAAGAGGCCATCGACGTTATTTGGGTCCCCGGCGCATTTGAAATTCCCGGCACCGCGCGGCGGCTGATGCCCCGCTATGACGCGCTGATTACCCTCGGCGCCGTCATCCGCGGAGAGACCCCGCACTTTGACTACGTGGCCGGTGCGGTCGCCACAGGCGTCGCGGAGTTGGCGCGTCTCGGCGAGAAGCCAGTCATTTTCGGCGTGCTGACCTGCAACACTACGGAAGAGGCCGCCGCCCGCGCGGGCGGAAAGGCGGGCAATAAGGGCAGTGATGCCGCCATCACCGCTATTGAAATGCTGTCATTGTATCAAAAACTTTAGGGGGCATAGCGCCCGTCGGCCAACCGCAAGCTGACCTCGCCAGAAATCACTTTTTCCTGGCGATCCGATGCCGTCACCCACAGTCCGCCGTCGGCATCAATGCGCTCTGCCCGTCCGATCCAAGGCTCGGCACCAGGACGCTCGACCCGCACCATCTGGCCGAGCGTCGCCGTGCATTGCGACCAAGCCTCCGCCGCCCAGGAGTCGCCTGCGCGGATCCATTGGTCATAAATCCCTTCGAGAGACGCCATGAGATGCAGCCACAGATCTTCCCGCGACACCGGGGCGCGCGTTTGTTCCTCAAGGGTCGTGGCATGCGGGAATTGGGGATCGGGCTTGCCGATGACATTGATGCCGATGCCAACCACCGCCCAAGGTGTCGGATCAACCCCCGCCTCCACCAGAATGCCGCAAAATTTTCGGCCTGCGACAACCACGTCATTGGGCCATTTTAAGCGGGCATCCAGGCCCGTTGCCGCGCGCACGGCGTGAACCACTCCCACGCCTGCCACCAAGCTGAGCACCCCGCTCATCCGTTCGCGAGGCGGTGTCCAGAGTACAGACGTATAGATGTTGCGTCCTTCCGGCGACGCCCATTGGCGCCCAAGACGGCCACGTCCGGCGGTTTGCGCGTCCGCCCAGACAGCCTCGCCGGCCATGGAACGACGTTCTGACACGCGCTGCTTAAGATACCGATTGGTGGAGTCCACCGTATCCAGCACGGTGAGGGGATGTCCCATCCACCGTGTCTTGAGTTCCCGTTCAATGCCCTGCATGCGTACCGACCGCATCGGCTAAGGGTTTCACCTCTTGTTCCAAAGTTTGAGCCAACGCCTCCAAAACCCACGTGCCGTCCGGAAGCCTCAACCCGGCGTCAATCTCCGCCATGGGCTCAAGCACAAAACGCCGCTCGCGCAAGCGCGGATGGGGGAGCGTCAGAGCCGGTGTGTTCATCGTCCACCGCCCATAAACGAGAAGGTCGCAATCCAATGTGCGCGGACCCCAGCGCTCCCGACGGCATCGCCCAAACCGCGTTTCGATGCGCTGCAACAGCCGCAGCAGTTCGGCTGGTGTCCAAATCGTAGACATGCGCACCACCGCGTTCACATAGAACGGCTGCGGTGGCCCAATCGGGGCGGTCGCATATAAGGACGACACGATGGCGCGTGAGCCCAGCGACGCCACCTGCTCGGTGGCCGCACGGATGATGCCCGCCCGATCCCCGAGATTGGAACCAAGCCCGACATAAACCTCAGTCGCCATCCCAATGGATCACCTCAACCCCACCCGACGGAACCCCGATGGGGGGATTAACCTTGGTCACCCGCACTTCCACAGCACCAATACGATCATCCAACTCATGAACGGCCTGATGAATTTCAACAGCCAACCGCTCCAAGAGCTTGGCCGGCGGCCCCATCATGATTTCCTCCACGACCCGAGCCACCTCCCCATAGTCGACGGTGTCCTCCAACCGGTCACTCATGGCGGCTTTCCCGATGTCCACATCGAACGTGACGTCAACCCAAAATTCCTGCGCCACATGCTGCTCGTGCGGAAGAGCCCCGTGACAGGTGTGAAAACGCATGCGGTGCAGCTTAATGCGTCCCATGAAAACGCCTCCATTGCTGTGCCACGGCCACCGCCTGACGAGTGGCGTCTGGGTTATGGACCCTCAGCACGTCGACACCATCCACCGCCAGCAATGCGGACAGCACCGCCGTGGCCAAGTCCCGCTCGCCCGGATTCACCACCCCTGCAGCGGCGCCCAAAAACCGTTTGCGGCTATGGCCGATGAGAATCCCAGCTCCTAGGTTCGAGAGCTCGTGGGAATGCGTCAGTGCCTGCCATGATGAATCGCCCTGCACACGAAACCCAATGCCGGGGTCAATGAGTACAGTCTCCGGGGGGATGCTGGTTTCCTCCAGCTGCCGCGTGAAGAATGCGCGCAGTTCAGCGACCGACACCGGTTCCGCTGGATTCCCCTCGACGTTGTACATGAGGATGCATCCCGCCCCGTGGTCCATAATGGCGCGGGCCATGGCCGGCTCGCGGGAGAGTCCCCAAATGTCATTGATGATGTCCGCGCCCTCGGCCAGCGCACGGTAGGCAATAGCGGCCTTTTGGGTGTCCACCGACAGCGGGACGGTGGGAAAGGCTTTCCGAACTGCTCGAAGTACCGGACCGAGCCGTTCCCACTCGTCCTCCGGAGATACGGCCTGATGTCCCGGGCGCGTCGACTCGGCGCCTAAATCCAGGCCATCCGCGCCTTCCTCCAACAAGCGTGCTGCTTTTTCCACCTGATAGTGCGGGTCAATGTTTTGGACCGAACCATCGGAAAAGGAGTCCGGCGTTACGTTGAGGATGCCCAGCACATAGGTTTTTTGACCCATCGGCCAGCTACTTCCCCGGAAACGAAAGATCCGCTGGTTCATGGCCCCACCCCTTCCAGTCCTTCGGGCAACGCCAACGGATGCGCCAACCCGGTCAACACCTCAAAAGCGGGTCCGCTGAGCTTGATGCCTACGTCGGGGCGCATCAGCGCAAACGCTTCTTCCGGGCTCATACCGGCCCTGTATGGCCTGTCGGCCGTCAATGCGTCAAACACATCGGCTACCGCAACCACTTGCGCAAAAACCGGCACCTCCTCACCCCGAAGCCTCTGATGGTACCCGGAGCCATCCAGCCGCTCGTGATGGCACGACGCTGCATAGGCGAGGGGGCGAAGCGCTTCAAGCGGCTCCAGCACGCGAAATGTCAATGCTGCGTGAACCTCCATGCGCTGCCGTTCCTCGGCTGTCAACTGGCCGGGCTTGTCCAAAATGGCATTCGAAACCCCCAGCTTGCCCAAGTCGTGAAAGAAACCGGTTATCCGCACCGCGGCTTGATCGTGTTCCGACCACCCGAGGCCTGCTGCAATCTGGGCCGCGTAATGGGCTGTGCGAATGGAGTGGAGCCGTGTCCAGGGGGACTTGGCATCCACAATCTGGCCGAAAATCTCTGCGGTATGGAGCACATCGCGCAAATCCTGCATCCCGGTCTCGAGGCGTGGAAAAAGATGTTGAATGGAGTCCGGCGCATCCACTGCGGCCAGTTCCTCAAAGAATTGGCGACTATTGGAACGCGATAGGAAGACGTCCGCGAGGCTGGGGTCAAACCAGGTGCCCCGCCGCTGCGCCACCACCTGGCGGGCAGCATCCGGCCCTTGGCGCCGCCAAAAGATTTCCGCCGTCTGGCTGAGCAGGAGAATCCGAGACATGATGGGGATCTCCTCCCCCTTGAGTCCACGAGGGTGCCCAGAACCATCCCAATGCTCGTCCAGGTTAAGCACCGCATCGGGCACATCCCCGTCCCATCCCAGTGATCGCACAATCTGAGCTCCACGTGTGCACCGGACGTGAACCAACTCTTGCGCGGCGGAAATGCCACGTCCCGAGAGCTGCACCATTTGCGAGAGACGCCGGGTGAAATGCTGACCCGGCGCAGCGTTCCGCACGGCAAATCGCACTGCCTCCGACAGACGCGACCAGTTCACCTGCTTTAAGTCCGCCTTCGCCGTATGGTCGTCCGTTCCAAACCAGGAGCTCACTTGTGCGGCGTTGGCGGAGCACCCCGCGTCCTTGAGCAGGAGCGCATAGTAGAGTTCGTCAGCCGTGGAATCTTCGAGCTTCAAGTCTTCAGCCAATTGCATTCCAATCCAGCATGAACGAACGGAGTGGCCCATCGGCTCTCCCTCCGTCAAATCGAGCGCGCGAGACAGCCCCGCTATGAGCTCGGCTGGGTCAATCATCCAAGTGCGGTCGGAATCCATACGGACACTGTGTCCTCCTCGTTCTCCAACATGCGCCGCCGTGCGGGCCTAGTGGACCGCCGCCTCCGCCCGCTCCAACGCCGGACGCAGTACACGGGAGGCCGGCACCAGCGCCAACGTGCCGGCCAGCAGCACCCCAGAGGCGATATAGAATGGCACGGTCAAGCCAGTCTTTTGGCCAATCCACCCCGAAAAGGCGGGGGCGATGGCGGCCCCGGACCAGCGCAGAAAGTTATAGGCTCCCGATGAAATGGATCGTGGGAACGGTGACACCTCCATTGCCAACGTGGTAAACAAGGCATTGGAAATACCGCAGAAAAACCCGGTCGCTACAATAACGCCCAATAGGTCGGAACTCGGCAAAAGACCCGCCAGCAGCAACAGCAGGGTGAGGCAAGCCAGATTATAGGTGAGCACCGTCAAAGGATTCATTCGCCGCACCAGCCAGTTCACCACGACGACCGACGAAAAGGCCACCAGCACTCCCCAGGCAAAGTAGGTCAACCCAAGGGAGATGGCGGAGAGATGCGGCAACGTCAACGGCGAATACGCCAAAATCGTAAAGAAGGCATAGCTGTACGCCAGCCCTATCAACGCATTCACCAACACCGGGCGATTGCCCAACGCCCTTATAATGTCGCGCGCCGTACGGGGCGTTTCACGGCGGGCTGGTTCCCGCACCAGCACCAACGTGGCAATGAAGCCAATGGCCATCAAAGTGGCCGTGCCAAAGAACGGATCCCGCCAGGAAATGCTGCCCAACAATCCGCCCAAGAGAGGTCCCGTGGCGATGCCCAACCCCAAGGCCGCTTCATAGAGCGTAATCGCTGGCCCCATACCACCGGTGGACAATCCGACGATAATGGACAGAGCGGTCGAGGTGAAAAAGGCGTTGCCCAGTCCCCAGCCTCCGCGCACCACCGCCAGAAAGCCGATGGATGGCGACTTGCCCGAGAGCGTCGCAAACACGACCACCAGGCCTAGTCCCAGCAGCATGGTTTTCTTGCCACCAAGTCGCGTGCCGACGACGCCGGAGAGGAGCATGGCCAAGGCCATCACCGCGATGTAACTGGTAAAAAGCCACTCGACCTGCGCGTGAGTGGCACCCATGGCGCGCCCAATCAGGGGCAGGATCGGATCGACCACGCCAATGCCCATAAAGGCGACAAACGTGGCAAAAGCGGTGGCCCACACCGCAGAAGGGAAGTGTTTAAGCATCAACAAGCTGCCTCCTCTAACTGGGCCTTACTAAGTTATAGCATATCCCATCCGGCGTTCAGAGGCGCGGCTTTTCCGGTTAAAAACCCCCCCAACGCCATACCTTTCGGTGAGTGGGGCGGTAAATGCGGATTTGATAGGCAATGGGGGTGCTGTCATCCAGATAGAGAACCCCCGATGGCAGAACCCGGCCATAATTGGCGGCATAGATCGGCACGGCCGGCACATGGAGGTCGCCAATGACGTGGCCTTCGGGACTCACGATAAGAACGCGGGCCTTGTGGGGCACGTCAATGTTGACTGCGAGGTAAATCCAGCCTTGGCGGCTGATGCCCAGCAAGTCGCTGCGCTCGATGGCCACCGGAGCACGCACGACCACCTCGCCCATCAAGAGACCATTGGGCCGATAAATGCGAATCGTACGGGATAGGCTATTTAGGCCGACTGGCTCGATGTAGAGGTTCCCGTCCGGCGCCACCTGGAAGTTGCGCACCGGTTCGGAAATCACGCTGCTCGCCAGCGGCATGAGTCCTCCCCCCCGACTTCCTTGGGCTTCGGCCAGCCGGCGAACGAAGCGGCCGGACAGGGTATACTCGTCGAGACGTGCAGCAAACGCCCCATGTCCGAATTGCACCCGCTCCACAAACATGCGGCTGGGGCTTCCAATCCCGATGTGCCACAGCGCTTCGCTGTAACCGGAATGAGTCTGGAATTGAACAATTTTCTTGAATTTGCCCTGATCCAACATCCAAATTGACAAGGTCCGGTTGTCTGCCATCACCACGCTGCCGGACGGTGCCACGGCCAAATCCTCCACCATCTTCCCCGGCGTTGCGACTGCGGTCATGCGGTCTTTGGAAAACTCGAGGAGCCGCTCCCGATAGGTGTCCGCGACCACAGTCATGTTCCCGTTGGTGGCAAACGTCAACGGACCGTATAGGCGCCCATCGATGCCAATGGCCCGGCCCACGGAGGTTGGGCTGCTGCCAAACGGCATGCGGACCACCAAGGGCCCTGGCTTGAACTCCAACACCGAGACCCGACGGTAGCCAGACAGCAACACCAATATGGCGGCCAGCACTGCTCCCACCACCACAAATCCCATCCGGCCCCTCAACGCGCATCCCTCCTATTTGAGGGTATGCGGGCAAGCCTCCGCTAGACGTCCAAAAACCTAGGTGCCGCAGGGCGCTGCGCCCCATTATTTCCGGTTTTTAGAGATGGCCTTAATCAAACGTTTATCACATGTTAACGCGACCTTTACCGCTCGTTAACCTCTGCAAAATGCGACTTTGTTAGACTCACGCTAGTTCGTCAAAACAGAGGAGGAAGTCACTCACATGGTGTTGAACGGTTGGCAGAAAGCATTAGGGGGCGTCTTGGCTGCAGCGCCTTTGCTGGCTGGCTGCGGCTCCGCTGCGACCAACAGTTCCAGTGCAGCATCGTCGGCAAAGCCTACGACGCTGGTCTTGTATTCCGCCCAAGGATACGACCAAGCGGAGGCGACGGCATTTCAAAAGGCCACGGGCATCAAGGTCAAGCTGGATGACATGTCGACCGGGCCGTTGTTGGCCAAAGTGCAGAGCGAAGGCACCCACCCGCAATGGGACGTGATCTGGTTTGACGGCAATGAGCCGATGGCCAGCTTGGCCCAGAGCAACATGCTCTACACCGGATACACACCGGCTAACCTGTCGCGTTACAATAGCCTTGGCAACAGTTTGCTGCCTTCCAGCCACGCCTATTTTCCCACCGGTGTGACCGCTGCCGCAGCCATTGTCTACAACAAGAAGGCAATCCCAGCCAGTGAGGTCCCCCACACGTGGAATGCTCTCCTCAACTCCCAGTTCAAGGGCAAGATCGGCATGAACAACCCGGCCATATCAGGCCCCACATATCCGTTTGTGGCCGGCATTTTCAAGGAGTTTGGCGTTTCTGGCGGCGAAAATTTCTTCAAGCAATTAAAGGCTAACGGGCTTCATATTTACAACACCAATGGCGACACAGTGCAGGCGCTTCAGGCTGGCACCATTGACATTGGCATGATTCAGGACTCCGCCGAGTGGGCATTGGTGGAAAGCAACCCGAACTTCGGAGTTGTCTATCCGACCAATGGCGTGGCCATGCTGCCCTCCGACATGGCCATCGCCAAGAACGCCCCGGATCTGAAGGCCGCCAAAATGTTCATCAACTTCGTGCTCTCACCGCAAGGGCAAAAAATCATGCAGGATGAGCAGGCGGCCGGATCCGACGCCCTCTTCAATCCGGTCATTCAAGGCGAGACGCCCAATCCACATCGCGGCGGCAATCCCACCAAGTGGGTTAACGTGAACCCGGTTTATGGCGGAAGCCACCAAGCGGCTTGGACCCAGTGGTTCACCGCCAACATCGTGGGACAATGAGGGCTCTCAGAAATCGCGCGTTTGGTTGGGGCACCGTCCTGATTATTCTCGGCGTACTGCTCGGCTATCCCTTAATCATGCTGCTCCTGCAGGCCGTGTTTCCCGGCCTGCAGGTCGGCGGCTCGGGGGCATTGACACCATCGTTCCAAGCCTTCGTCACTTTCATTCATGATCCGCTAAGCCTCTCAGCCATGGCCCATACCGCAGTCTTGGCGCTGTCTGTGGCCACGCTGGCCACCATTGCGGGCACGCTCCTGATGGTGTTGTTCCATCGCCGTCCCCCCCGATGGCGGCCGCTCTGGCCCATGTTGACCTGGGCGCTGTTTCTGGCGCCATCCTTTGTCATCGCCGAAGGGTTCGACTTGATGGGAATGCCTAATGGGCTCTTTGATCGAGTGTTTGGCTTGCACAACATCAGCGTCCCCCTCTTATTCAGCCCGTATGGCGTCGGATTTGTGCTGGGCATTCGACTGTTGCCCATCGCCATGATAACCATCGATTCCGCGCTCCGAGGAATGGGCGATGAGTTCCGCGACGCGGCGCGAACCTTGGGAGCCCAGTCCTGGCTAGTGTACCTGCGTGTCGTTCTGCCCCTCTTGCGTCCGGCGCTCATGGCCACCTTTTTCGTCATTTTTGCGGAGGCGGCCGGTGACTTTGGTGTCGCGGCAACCTTGGGCTATGACTCGCACTGGCTTTTGCTGTCGTACCTCATTTATCAGTCCCTCAGCACCTTCCCAGCCAATTTTGGACTGGCGGCCGTGCAGTCCATGGCCCTGATGGGAATTGTGGCCCTGGCCCAGTTGCTGGAGAAAACCACGGCGTCCAAGCGATCGCGGTTTTCTGTCCTGCATGGCAATCGTCATGTACATGCGGCCCACCAGCAGTCTTGGCTCACAACCGTCCTGTTCGCCATCGTGTTTGCCATGGGTCTTCTCATCCCCCTGCTGAGCTACCTATGGATCGCGCTCACCCGCGGGTTGTCGGGCAGTGGAATTGGCCAACTGACCTTGCATAATTTTGTGCTGGCGCTCCATACTCCCATGCTCGCGGGAAGCCTCAGCCGGTCTGTCGAGTATTCACTAGCCGTTGCCGTGGTGGCGCTGTCCATTGGCCTCTACCTGTCCGCCATGACCGACCGTGAGGTGTCCCAGACGGTCACGCGTTGGCTGACCGCGACCATTGCCATTCCCGGGTTGATCCTCGGCATTTCCTACATCTTTGCTTGGAATGCCGGGTGGCTCACCAATATCGGACTCAACATTTATGGCACGCACTGGGTGCTCATTCTCGCCTATACGGCTGGCGTGCTGCCGTTTGTGGTCCGCATGCTGGGCGCCGCGTTCGCCCAAATCGACCCAAACTTGATGTCGGCAGCCCGAGCCTTGGGCGTCGGAAGAGCCACCCGGTTATGGCGCATTACCGTACCCTTGGTGCTCCCGGCCTTAGGGTCCACGTTTTTGCTGGTGGTCACAGGCGTCCTGTTCGAACTGCCCGCTTCCGAACTTTTGTATCCGGCAGGATCCCCGACTTTGGCGGTCGAGATTGTGCACCAGTTTCACAACTTCAATTACGGCGTGGGCGCAGCCCTGACGCTCATGGGCATGATTGTGGCCTTGGCCTTCACCGCGGCCTGGCGTTTGGTCGAGTCACGCTGGATGGGATCGTGGCGGGAAGCCCGCTCGTCCACAGAGAGGAGAGATGCCGTATGAGTCTGACCATATCCGGGGCAACCAAGCGGTATGGGGATGTCTACGCCTTGAACAACGTATCGCTCACATTGGAGGAAGGACAGGTCCATGCCATTGTGGGTCCCAGCGGATCGGGCAAGACCAGCCTGTTGCAGGCGATATGCGGGCTCGAGCGGTTGGATGACGGCGTCATTCGTTGGCACAATGTGGAGTTCCAACGAGGTCAGTCCCATTATTTGCCTCCGGAACGCCGGGAGATCGGGATGGTGTTTCAGGACTTTGCGCTCTTTCCGCATTTGACGGTGGGTCAAAACATCGCGTTTGGACTGGGTGTTCGCAAATGGCCGGCGTCACGCGTCAAGCAACGGGTGGAGGAACTGTTGACACTCCTGCATTTGGAGGGCTTGCACGACCGCTTCCCGCACGAACTCTCGGGCGGTCAAAAGCAGCGCACCGCAGTGGCGCGCGCCTTGGCTCCCGACCCCCGCTTGGTGTTGTTGGATGAGTCCTTATCCAGTCTTGATGCGGCGCTTCGCCGCACGCTCCAGCATGAACTGCGCGACCTCTTCAAGTCTCTGAACCTCACCGCCATCTTGGTGACCCATGACCCCACCGAGGCTCTGGTTATGGCCGACAACATCGCTGTCATGAATCAAGGCCATGTCATTTCCGTCGATTCGCCCCAAACGCTCTATGAACGGCCCCAGAGCGCCATTGCCGCTGAACTCATGGGCATGGTCAGCTTATGGCCCGGGGTTGTGGTGGGCACACACCGTGACCAGGTGGTCGTGGATCTCGGCGGACACCACATGGCGATTCGCTGTCCAGCGATGGCTCCCGGCACCCCGGTGACAACCGTCATCCGCCCCTCGTCGTGCTATGTGAGTGCTTCGCAGGAACCCGGCTTTGAAGTGACGGTGGAGCAAGTGCGGTACTTGGGCGATTACTTCCTTGTGACAGGTCGCGCGGGAGGCGAGACACTCTATTTCTACCTCAACCGGCCGCCCAAAGACATAGAAACGGTCCATTTCGACGCCGAACGCCTCTGGTGCTATCCCACGGGCGGCGCGGAGAGCCAGGGGCGCCGCGCGCCCGAGGGCGAGCAAAGCCTCATAGTCGCCCCCTGATCGCGCCGTGCGGGCCCGCTCTGCATTCTGTCCCCCATGCCACGAGACCTAAGGTATGATGGGGACAGGACATCGAGAAGGGATGGCGCCTTGAACTCCATCTGGATTGAATGCCTGCGGGAGGCATGGGCCGCCTATGGCGAAGGTTCAGTTCCCGTGGGCGCACTGTGGGTCGATGCCTCGGGCCAGATTGTTGTACGCGGCAGAAATCGAATTCATGAAGAGACCGCGCCGCCGCCGTACCTGCCGCATACGCGGATCGCCCACGCGGAAATCAATGTCCTGGTGCAAGTGCCGCCGGACCATTATGAGGCCATGCGGGAGGGCACTCTCTACACCAGCCTCGAGCCGTGCCCGCTCTGCATGGGCGCCATCGTCATGTCCGGCGTGCGCGAGGTCCGGTTTGGCGCCCGCGACCGAGAAGCGGGCTCCACCATGCTCCTCGACACGATACCCTATATGAAGCGAAAGAATATCCGCAGTCTGGGACCAACAGCCGTGGTGGAGTCCGTGTCCCTCACTCTCATGACGGCGCACTTATTCCGCATCAACGGCCGGCGATTGAATGATTTTCTAATCTCTTTCCGCCAAGATGACCCATGCGCCGTGGACTTGGGCACAGAATGGTTCCATACTGGCTATCTTGACCAGGCTGCCCGCCGCGGCCAGCCCGTTGAGGCCGTCATCAACGCGGTTCTCGGCAGACTCTGACGCAAGACAGAGTTTAAGCCCCAACCCGTACCGCTCCCGGCATCCTCAACACTCCTCCGGCGATGGCGGTGTTTTGGACTCGCCAGAAGCCTCCTTCAGCGGATCGAGGAAGGAAGCGTAAAACCACAGGTAATCCTTAGCCCGAGTCAATGCCACATAGAGCAGCCGGTCCCCTTCCGCTTCTTCCCTCAGACGATGGTCAGCCTCCAACGCTTCCCAGCCTTGGCTCTCCCAAGGCTCCTGCCGGAGCGCGGCGGTGCGAAGCCGGGGATTGTACCGGATGCCGGATTCCAAGTGGGTATCCTTAGGCTTCCAATTGGCGACAATGACCATTGGCCATTCCAGACCTTTGGCCTGATGGACGGTCGACACCGCGACCTCCGATTCATTGCGCAAAATGGGGGCTTCCTCGTATGGCGCGCCATCGTGAACCTGGGTGGAAAACCATTGCGTGAATTCAAAGATGCCCCAGCGGTCGCCCAACTCCCGAGCCAGGGCGCGCATTTGCGCGAGGTTCGCCAAAGCCGCATCGTCCCCGCGCTCTCGCAGGACGACGGCGAGCGGGCTGGATGCCATAGCCCAGTCGACCACCGTTTCGGCATCCACGCGCCAGAATCGCTCATGCCATCCTTTCAACCGACGCCACCACTCCACCACGCGCGGATGGCCAACCGAGTCCTCGCGATAGTCCCACATGCCGCCCTGCTGGCGATGCTGAGCCAACGTGCGGTGCGTCAGTGCCACCCAAGGCGAGAGCAGCCATCCGATCAACGCCACACTGTCATCAGGATTGTCCAAGGCGCGGAACAAGTGCGCCAATCCGCGAATCTCGTCCAGCTTGAAAAATCCCCGACCGCCCTGACTGGCGACGGGGATCCCCCGTTCAACGAGCGCCTGCCGATAGATCTCGATTTCGGTACGCTGCGGGACCACCAGGGCGATGTCCCCGTGTCTGATCGGACGCGTGCCCGAGCCATCCCGCACCGGCCATTCCTCGCGGATGGCTTGCGCCACAACCTCGGCGATGTGGCCGGCTTCTTCACGGCGCTTTTGAATGGCCGGCTGACCAAATCCCAATTGCACCACCGCCACCCGCCGGCGTTCATCGCGGGGAAATGCCTCATAGAGCGGCTGAAACGGAGGGATGTAGGGCCGGTCGGGATCCGGGCTTTCCGGCCAGCGGCCTGAAAACCACTGATTAACAAAATCCAAGATCGCGGGGTTGGAGCGGAAGTTCTGCCAAATAGGGATGACTGCGCCGCCGCTCCGTTCCAGTTCGTTCCGCACCCCGGCATAGGTCTCGACGTCGGCCCCGCGAAACCGATAGATGGACTGCTTGGGGTCGCCGACCAAAAAAAGACGGCCTTGGTCGCGCGCGTCCAGCTGGTGGCTGTCAATGGGCGTCACCAAGCGGCGGATGACCGCAGACTGAACCGGGTCCGTATCCTGAAACTCGTCCACCATCACCAGGTCAAACCGCGCGCGAAGCGTCGACCGCACGGCTGGAGCCCGCGTAATCCGCTCGGCCTCAATCAGGAGATCATCGAAGGTCAGCGCCAGCGCAGTAAAACGGGATCGGCGCCAATACGGCTGAAATCCCTCCCGCACCAATCCTACCCATTGGCTCAGGTAGGCATCGGCCATCTGTTGGCGCAGCAACGCCAGGGTTTCACGAAGCGTCTGCATCCACTCCTTCTGCTCCTGAAGCCAGGCGGAATGCGACCAGTTTTTTTTGTTGCCCTTGGGGGCAAGCCCCGCCGTCCATTGCGCCAACATGCGCGGCCACTCCGACCGGCCCACTCGGCGAAGCCATTGGAACTCCCGCACCACCGCGGCAATCTGGGCCCGGCCGGCATCTCCGGGCACTGCGTCGGCGGTCGCCCGCTCATGATACCTCTCGGCCTCGGCCCCGAAATGCTCCACAAACCGTTCCAGATTCGGAAACGCTCCCTCGACATCGGGAATGGCGCTCCAACGCGAGATGTCCCGCGCCCATTTTTTCAGTTGGGTAAAGGTGATGCCGGCGTTGAGCAGCGCCAAGATGGGCTCCGTATATTGCGGGTCCTGCACCCACTCGCCAAAGCTTTGCTCCCACAGGCGGTCAGCTTCAATTTCATCCAGCACCTGAAACCCGGCGGGAATGCCGTAATCCGCCCCAAACTCGGCCAGTACGCGATGGCAAAACCCATGAATGGTCGTGATGGCCGCCGATGGCAAGTCCCTCAGCGCCTCTGTTGCGATCGGCTCGGGGGCGCTTGCGGCATCCTTCAACCCCTCCAGCTTGGCTCTGAGCCGTTCGCGCATCTCTTGCTGCGCCTTTTCCATAAAGGTGATGAGAAGCATCCGGGAGAGCGGAATGTGCCGGTTCACGAGCCCGTCCATCACCCGATCGATGAGCAGTGTGGTCTTTCCGGTCCCGGCCCCCGCCTCAACCAGGACATTGACAGCGGCGGTCCGCGCTTGCTGTCGAGACGCCTCGTCAATCGGCTGCATCCGTCCCACCCCCTTCTCCATCAGAATTCCATAAAGATTGGTAGGCTGGATTTTCGGCGATCTTGGCCTCGGCGTAGCGGACCACCCCTGACGGACACACCTCTCGGTACGAACACATGCGGCAGGGCTGCACCCGCGGGTCGGGCACCGGGTAGAAGGCGCCTGCGTCCATCCGTTCCTTGATGCCTTGAAGAATGCGCTCCAGCTCCGGCCGCACTTCCTGGGCCTGTTCCGGGTTGACAGCGCGATGCTGATACCCGCTCCGCTGACTGATCCCAAAAAGTTCCGCTGCCACGGGCTTTCCGTACTGTGCGGAGACCGCCCCTTGATACAGCAGCAATTGTAGATGCGGCGGCGACACACGGGCTGGATTGGTGATTTGCCCCGTCTTGTAGTCCACCAAACGGATGGTGCCATCAGGGAGCCAGTCCATCCGGTCGACCCGCCCCTGCATGGGCCAGAACGACTCCCACGCGATATCCACCTCGACGGCGGATCTCAGATCAGGAGTCCAATCATCGCGCAGCAACGCTTCATAGAGTTCTGAGGTCAGCTTCTCCGCCTGATAACGAATGTGAAAAGGCGCCACGGTATCCGGCGCAGGGTTCTCGGCAATCGCCGCCTGCACGGCGTCGCGCACATTGCCGGGATTCAAGGGAAACTTTTGTTCCACCATCCATTGCAGCGCCCGGTGAGCCCACTGCCCTTGGAGCCGCACATCCACCTCAACCATCTCTTCCTCTGGCTCCTGCACACGCAGGAGCCGGCGCAAGAAATAGCTTAGGGGACAGCGGCCAAAATCCTCCAAGGCGGAAGGCGAAAGGCGCGCCGGCGAGAGCGCGCGAACCAGCTCAGCATCCACCTGTCCTGTAAAAGCCGAATACTCGGCGGACTCCCGCCAACCACGGTACCAGGCATGGATGCGGGCGGAGTCCGCCATTGACGGCCCCTCCTCCAGATGCCGGGGCTCGACAGTCCGGATTTCGTCCAACGGGAAGCGCCTGTCATCAGGTGACGGCAGCGCGATCCATCGCATCATCCCGGAATCCTGTGCTAGGGCCCGGAGAATCACCGCATCCTGTGATTCAGGATAGGACTGGCGAATCCATGGCCTCACGGCAGCCTCGCCGTCCCATGGGGTTCGCGGGACCGGCCGGGGAAAGCGGCCTTGCCCCGCCAGCACCAAATTCCACGATGGCAGCCACACCGCCTCATGGAGAGGCAGAATCGGCAGTGGATTCATGGCCTCGTTTGGCGCCAAGGTCGTCATGATCAAGCGCACCCGTTCTGGTGTGGGATTGCTGCCCCATTCATCAAACACCCACGCCTGCTGACCCCAGGTCATGGCAAATTGCCAGGCCTCAGAAAGCCCGTGATATTGAGCTGCTTCTTCCATCAGCGGACCTAACTGGCTCCAACGGGACACGTCCCTCACGCGTTTCCACCAGTGGCGAGCCCAGGCATCGAAATCCCTTCCAGGCAGGCGATGGGTCGATAGCCACTCGGCCCACCGGCGCCGCACCGCCGCTCGCGCTTGACCGCCTGCGACGCTCAAAAAGAGCGGCCACAAACTGTCGGAATCCGTGCGTTCCACCGTTTCTGGGCTGATGAGGCGCTGCCGCGCCAAAGCGCGGACCAGGGGGCGTGGCTCGTCCGAATCGATGCAGACGACAGTCTCCGGCCACGGCAGATTCTCGTCCCTTATGAGTTGCGCAACCTCATCCACCGGATCACTGCCAGCGGGAATTGGGATGCCCACCCAGCGGCCACCCGCCCCCGATTCGAGTTCCACAATGGTGGCGCCACGACCGTTCAAGCCCCTGACGATCTCCGGCTCGACGCTGCCTGTTATGGCCCACGCCTCAACCGTCGTCCGCGTGCCCCAATGCCTCAGCAAAGCGGCCAAGGGGCTGGAAATCCGCCCGAAACCATACAGGAAGGTTGCGCCTCCCGGTGCGTTGGGTACCTTTGCCGTCACCCCTGCATACTCATACAGTCGGAGTTCATCAGACACCCCGCCGGAGAACCGATCCGCATACCATGACCAGAGATCCGCCCAGGGTATCCGGTCAGTGCGGGAAGACACCATGTGGGAAAGCCCTTCCCGCCGTCCGGCTTGGATGATGCGGGCAAGGCTCATGGCAATGCCCGGAGTGCTTTTCCATGGTTCGGGCACCAGGGCAGGCGGTGCCAGTTCGGATAAAATCTCCCATGTGCCGTGCGGAGAGCGCATGATATGCTGAGGAAGGACCAGTTCTAGCCATTGGTCAATGGCCATAATATCTGGAGCCTCGGAAACGCGCCCATTCAGAGCCTCAGCCAGGCGCTTGGTCGGCACCAGCACACGGCTGGCCTGCCGTTCGGGCGCATCCAGCGTCGTCAGACGCTTTCGCCAATGTTCATGAATGGCTGATGGAGAGCCAAGATATAGCACGATTGACAAGTGAAGAACCTCCACCGATTAATTCGAGACGACGGAAGAATTCCCTGCTTCGGAGGTGCGTCCATGATACGGGCCATTAGTTGTGATTTGGACGGCACGCTGCTTGACAGTCGAGCGGCCATCCGGCCGGCTTCTGCCAAGGCATTGCAGAAACTCGCCCGCCAAGGCATTTTGGTTGTCCTGGCCAGCGGCCGCAGTTGGCGCACGGTCTTGGCTACCCAGCGACGCCTCAATTTAAAGGGCCCGGTCATTACCCATAACGGCGCCTATGGGTATGACTCGGCCTTGAATCAGGAATGGCATCGACGCGGCGTGCCGAAGGACCGCGCCCGGGAGTTCGTCGCATGGGCCGATGCGCGCAACATCATGGTCCGAGGATATCTGGGCGCGCACTATCCGGTCGTCTACAACCGCTTCGATCTCGCCCACCAGCTCTGCTGGCTCCGAGCGGAAGACCGTTTGGTGCCGGATTTGGCGCAATCATTGGCCATCGACCCGTTGGAAATTTTCCTGTCCGGACTTGATCCCGTTGACGATTTTGTCCGCCGTTTCGGGCTCTCCGGCGACGATTACGAATTGACCATTTTTCCGCACATTGGCTACCGCGAAGTCAACATCTGCGCGCCTGGCGTAGATAAAGTGGAGGCGCTGGAGCAGCTGTGCCGCGTGTGGGACTTGCGTCCTGATGAAATCTTGGCGATTGGTGACGGCGCCAATGATGTACGCATGCTGGAATGGGCCGGCATGAGCGTGGCCGTCGGCGATGGCAATCCGCTCGCCCAAAAAGCGGCAGACTTCGTCACCACCCCCGGCGATCCCGAACCGGTGCTGGAAGGCCTCTTGTGGGCGTTTCCACGCTATCTCTCAGCGCCGCTCAGCACCGCCTGAATCTGCTTTTGTCCCGCGTCGCTCAACAGCGCGCCCGTCAACCGCTCGATATCCGGACTCAAGATGCGGTCTTGGTCCCATGTCTCGACGTAATTCCTTACAAAGCCATAGATGGCCTGACCAGCCGGCGATAGCAGCTCGGGTCCCAGCAGGTCAGCCGCCTGGGCTCCGCAAATAAGCTCGATGGCCAGAACATGCGTCAGGTTGGCCTGAATAGTGGCCGCCTTGCGGGCAGCCGTTGTCCCCATGGACACGTGGTCTTCCTGGTTGGCCGACGTGGGAATCGAATCCACACTCGACGGATGGGCCCAGACCTTATTTTCGGACACGAGGCTCGCAGCGGTGTACTGCGCCAGCATCAGGCCAGAGTTCAATCCCCCATGGCTGACCAAAAACGGCGGTAGCCCCGACAGCGCTGGATTCACCATACGCTCAACGCGCCGCTCACTGATGTTGGCCCACTCGGCCAGCAAGATGCCTAGATAGTCCAGCACCACGGCCACGGGCTGCCCGTGAAAGTTCCCGGCTGAGACAACCTCGCCGGCTTCTGGGAAGAACAGAGGGTTGTCCGTGGCGCTGTTGATTTCCCGTCCCACCACCTCAGCCACATGGCGCAGCCCCTCGCGGCTCGCCCCATGAACTTGGGGCATGCAGCGGAGCGAGTAGGCGTCTTGGACGCGGATTTCACCCGGCAAAGTGGTCAAACGGCTGTCGCGCAATAGGTGGCGCAGGTTCTGGGCGCTCTGGATGAGTCCGGGATGCGGGCGCACACGAAAAACATCCGGCATAAAGGCTTGGGGAATGCCGCGCAAAACCTCCAGCGTCAATGCCCCGGCAATGTCGGCCCAGTCTGCCAACCTTTCGGCTCGCCACACCAATAAAGAGCCCAGCGCCGACATCGCCTGCGTGCCATTGATGAGTGCC
The DNA here is from genome assembly GCA_021820485.1 of Bacillota bacterium. Lineage (GTDB taxonomy): Bacteria > Bacillota > Sulfobacillia > Sulfobacillales > Sulfobacillaceae > Sulfobacillus_B. The sequence goes on along the minus strand of JAKADO010000020.1, from coordinate 18,036 downwards.
AAGCCTTCCTTGGCCTCGAGCCGCAACGGCTCAAGACCCGCCGACTGCAGGGCCTCGGCCCCGGACATGCGTTGTCCCTGATACCAAGCCTCGCCCTTTCCCACCAGCACCAGGGCCAAGTGCGCCAATGGCGCCAAATCACCGCTGGCTCCCACGGAGCCTTGGGATGGAATGACTGGTGTCACCCCCTGGTTCAGTAGGTCAATGAGACGCTCCACTACCACGGGGCGCACCGCCGAATGGCCTTTGGCCAACGCGTTGGCGCGCAATAGCACCATGGCCCGCGCCACATCCTCGGGGAAAGGCGCGCCGACCCCGGCCGCATGGCTCATGATGAGGTTCAACTGCAGTTGAGCGCGGTCACCTTCCGGAATAACGACGTCGCTGAAGCGTCCAAAGCCCGTCGTCACCCCATAGATAACCCGTTCTTCATCAAGGTAACGCGTCACCATAGAACGAGAGGCCGCCAACTGTTCGGCGACCTCTCGAGGAAGAACCACGGGATGTTTATCGACGGCGACTCGATGCACCATGTCAATCGTCAGCTGCTCTCCATTCAAGGCTATGGGTTGCACGGAAAAACTCCTTCCCCCTCCATCAAACGTGTCTCAACGATGCGGCAAAATGACCGACACCGCACGCGCATCCTCCTGAAAATGCTGGCGCCGCGCTGCCTCCACATCCGCCAAAGTAACCTCTTCAAGCACGTCCGGGATCCAGCCTAAGTCAATGCCACGGAAGTGATAGGCGTTGAAGGCAAACGCTAAATCCTCAAGGTTCTCAAAGAGGGCAACAAATTCCCCGATTTCCTTCCGCTTAATGCGGTCAAAATGCTCCTCCAACAAAGGTTCTTCAGGCAGCCGCTCCAAGAGCCGAGACTCCAAGCGCTGGGGGTCAGGGGTCTCGCCGCCTATCGCGCTCATGGCATAGGAGCGGGCGCTGCTGTAATGGGCGGAAAAGCGCTCATTAATAAGCCCTTCCTGATACAGGTCGTTGAAGAGACGGGAACTCGGCCCCAAGAGCAAGCTCCACATCAAACCCATGACGACATCCCGGCGCAAGAGCTCTCTTCCCGAAAGTCCGGCCTGATCCTTGTAGCCCATCATCCAAAGCGGTGCTGCCACCGGCATGACCTGCTCCACGTGCTTTTCGGACACCCCGTGCGGCTCGGTGGGAAAGATGCGTTCGATCGGCCCGCTGGGCTTCAAACGCCGCCCCTGCTCCAATTGTGCAATGTGGTGAATGATCTGCTCCGGGTCGACGTCCCCGGCCACGAAAAAGAGCATGTTGCTGGGATGATAGAACGTTTCGTAGCATACATAGAGATCCTCCGGCGTGATGGTGCGGATGGATTCCACGCTGCCCGCGATGTCAAGGCGGACCGGGTTTTTCTGGTACAGCGCGTGCAAGAGGTTGGAATGCAGTCGATCACCCGGCATGTCGAGGTACATGCGGATTTCCTGCTCGATGATGCCCTTTTCCTTCTCCACATTTTCGGGAGTGAAATGGGGTTCTTCCACCAATCGGACCAGGGTATCGAGACAGGCATCGATGTCGGAGGTAGCGGAAAAGAGAAAAGTGGTCGAGGTATATTCCGTGTACGCGTTGGTATAGGCGCCCAATTCGGCAAAGCGCTCAAAAACGTCATGGCCTTCGGGCTTTTCGTACATCTTATGTTCCAAAAAATGGGCGATGCCGTCGGGGACATCAATGGTCTCAGACGTGCCCGGACGGCGAAAATGGCTGTCAATGGATCCGTAATGAGTGGCATAAGTCGCGTAGGTCTTCTTGAGACCAGGCTTCGGCAGGACCAAAATTTCCAAACCTGAATCAAGCTTCTCCCGCACCGGCTCCTCGCCGATTTTCGACCAGCTTAGCGTCTTATCCGCCATGCCGCTCATCCCCCTCACTGGTGAGAAAATACACAGTATCCAGTTCAACCTGCTTGGCAACCTCCACGATCTCCGCAGAGGTGACCCGGCCCAGCGCGTCAATCAACTGGGGACCACTAAGCCCGCCGCCAATCAACAACTGCTCCAACTGCCGGCCTATCAGCTGCCCCGGGTTATCCTCTTCGGACAGCACATCATTGGTATACGCCTTTAAGGTAAAGGCCATCTCCTCAGGACTGAACTGTCCAGCGCGCATGGCTTCCACCTGTTCCTCAATGATGCGGCGAGCCGCCTCATAATCGTCAAACTCAATGCCCGCCCCAATAATCATGAGCGCCACGGCCGGATCAATGCGGGAGTATGCGTAATAGGCCAGACTGGCCTTCTCACGGACGTTGAGAAAGAGCTTGGAATGGGAAAACCCGCCCAATATGCCGGAATACATGACAAGAGCGGGATATTGCGGGTCTTTCGCCGTGATGTTGGTGCGAAACGCTAAATTGAGCTTACCTTGACGGACATCCTGGCGCTCCACCACCGTATTGCGATCGTGCCGACCCGTATAAGGCTGAATCGTCGTCAGCGGCCGACGGTCTCCGCGTCCCCATCGCTCAGCCATGTGCTTTTGGATGCGGTCCGGATCAACATCCCCGACCACGGCAAACACAAAGGGGCTCTCTTGGCGATTCTCATTCAAAAAGTCCACCAACAGATCCCCACTTACCTGGTCAATTTCCTGGGGAGTACCCAACTTCTTCAAGCCAAAACGCTGGCCATCGGCCACCAGCTCAATGAGCCGGGAGAGTGCGTACTGGCCTTTGTCGTTGATGAGTGCGGAGATTTGCCGCTTGATGAGCTCTTTCTCCTGGTCCACCACCTCATCAGGAAATCGACCATCGACCAATTGGGGATGATCGAGCACTTCCGTGAGAAAGTCGAGAGCGGCGGCCACGGTGTCTGGATGTTCAGGCAGGAACTGTCCATTGACAACCGTAATGTGAAAGGACAGGAGCTGTTTGTCGCCCAGCTTTCCTACGTCGGCTCGAAAGCTCGCCCCATATAAGCTTTCCAACTGCTGCTCCATGAGAACGCGGGTCGGCCAAGCCCGGGTTCCGCGCCGCAAAACATGCGGCAAGAGCGCCCCCCGAGCTCGCGCACTCGGTTCCAACTCACGGATCCAGGCCGCGTAGATGGTGACCGTCTTGAAGCGCTTGGTGGGATACACATACCATCCGGTGCCGTTTTGCCACTCGCCTAAAAACTCGTCGACCGTTTTAGACCAGGTCACAACATCGCCCCCTCGGCTACTGTTCCCCACATGGCGGCGTCTTACTATACAGTCACGCCGTTGCCCCACACAATCACTTTCAGCTCGTCCGCCAACAGCGTCTCCTTTTCCATCAGCGCCAGGGCCAGGCGGTTCAGCGTCGACCGATGCGTATTCAACAAGTCCTTCGCCCGGTGGTATTGCTCGGTCACAATATCCCGCACTTCGCGGTCAATGGCCGACGCCACCTCTTCGCTGTAATCGGGCTCGCGGGAAATATCGCGTCCGAGGAAGACTTGATCCTGCCGCTGCCCATAGGTCATCGGACCCAATTCTTCCGACATGCCGTATTCGGTAATCATCTGCCGCACCATCGCGGTCGACTTCTCCAAATCATTTTGGGCGCCAGTGGATACTTCCCCAAACACCAATTCCTCGGCCGCTCGGCCCCCCAGTGCCATCGCCACCTGATCCAAAATCTGCGAGCGCGTCACCAAATACCGGTCCTCTTCCGGCAAAGGCAGCGTATACCCCATGGCCATGCCACGCGGGATGATGGTCACCTTATGCACTGGGTCGCCATGCTCGACCAGCATGCCGACCAGCGTGTGGCCGGACTCATGGAAGGCCACCGCGCGCTTTTCCTTCTCAGCAATCACGCGACTCTTCTTTTGGGGTCCGGCCATCACCCGTTCCGCCGCTTCTTCAAAGTCATGCAAGTGAATGGTGCGCTGATGGGCACGCGCGGCCAGCAATGCCGCCTCGTTGGCCAGGTTGGCGAGGTCCGCCCCGGTGTAGCCGGGGGTGCGTCGCGCAATGAGTTCCAGATCCACATCTTGGTCAAGGGGTTTGCCACGGGTGTGCACCTTCAATATCGCCAATCGGCCCTTCACGTCGGGACGATGCACCACAATCTGCCGGTCGAACCGTCCAGGCCGCAACAGAGCTGGGTCCAGCACGTCCGGCCGGTTGGTGGCCGCAATGACGATGATGCCTTCGTTCGGCCCAAACCCATCCATTTCCACCAACAGCTGATTCAAGGTTTGTTCGCGCTCATCGTGGCCCCCGCCATAGCCGGCGCCGCGCATCCGGCCCACCGCGTCAATCTCGTCGATGAAAATGATGCACGGCGCATTTTTCTTGGCTTGGTCAAACAAGTCGCGCACACGCGACGCACCAACCCCGACAAACATCTCCACAAAGTCCGACCCACTGTCGGAGAAAAAGGGCACTCCCGCCTCTCCAGCGACAGCCCGCGCCAAGAGCGTTTTTCCGGTTCCGGGTGCGCCCGACAGCAGGATCCCCTTGGGAATCTTGGCTCCCAACTCCAAATATTTCTTCGGGTAGCGCAGGAAATCCACCACCTCGGTCAGTTCCTGCTTTTCTTCCTCCACACCCGCCACATCGTCGAAAGTCACACGACGGCGATCGTCAGCGGAGTGCAGACGCGCCCGCGATTTCCCAAACTGCATGACGCGGCCGCCTCCCCCTTGGGTTTGGCTGAAGAAAAAGTAGAACATGAACAAGATGGCCAGCACCGGCAATAGATTGGAAATCAGGGAGAGCCAGAACGAGGTCGTGGCCGGGTGCGTAATGCTGACGACGACATGGTCCTTCGTCAACTGATTGGCCAGTGCCGCCGTCCCGCCAGTGGCGTAGACCGTCTGGAACCGTTTTTCAGTCGTAGTCACCGCTGTCACAACATGGGTTTGCGGATTCAAGTCGGCTTTGGCCACTTGACCGCTTTGCGCCATGGTCAACAAGCGACTATAGGATTCCTGGGCAACACCTTGACCAGGCGCGCTGGTCAGTTCCCATAAAGTCGAAATCAAGAGCAAGGCAAAAATGGCGGTTAAGATACCGCGCACCCACCGATTGGTCATCTGGCTCTCCTCAACATAAATTTGGCGTCAGAAATTAGATCCATATTATATCATACGCCGTTTTGCCTAGACTTTTTCCCTCAATGCGGATTGTGCTGAAAACGGACCCAAATGGCGAGTTGCCCCGGGTCCATCCGCGCCTCCTCAGCTGGCAGAATGCCCGGAATGCCCAAAATCGGGCCGTGATCGGGATCCGCCGTGAGAATCGGCCAATAGGACCGCAATGGCCCGGGGACTTTGGCATCGACCCAAATGTCCTGAAGCTTCTTCGATCGCCCCTGAAGACCCAACGGATGCATGCGATCCCCCTGCCGCCAGGCACGGATCCACAGCTCAGGCCACCGACCCGGGTCAACCACCATCCATCCCGCGCCCACGGTTCCCGCAAAGGGCGCGCGCTTGACCTCCACCGTGCCCGCTCCCCAGCACAGGGCGCCTTGGCGCGGCAGGCGGGCGGGCCCACTAGGTTCGGTGGGGACAGACGCACGCCTCACCTCCAGCGAGCCGTCTGTTCCGTGCACGGCCTGCCACCCGCCCGGCCAGTCGGCATTGCCGCTCAGCGCCCCATCCAGGTGGATCGCGGCCAACCGGAGTCCGTGACGCGCCGCGAATCGGCGCAGCACCAAACTCGCAACCGCCTGCGGCCACCTCTGCCACCCGGGCCGGAGCACCAATCCGTCGTCGTCTTCCCTAACCGCATCCGGAGGCAGGTACTGGGCCATCAAGAAGTCGAGCGCTTCTTCCTCCTGGGCCGCATGGTCCGCCAAAGCCGCCAACGCCTCGATCACCTGTGGGTTGACCAGGCGCTCCAGTCCCGGCATCACCTGATGGCGCAGACGATTTCTCAACATGGCTGGGTCACGATTGCTGGCATCCTCCCGCCACTCCAGATGACGATCCCGGAGATATTGCTCCAGGGCGCCGCGGCGGACCGCCAGCAAGGGACGGACGATCGGTCCGCGGACGGGGCGCATGGCTTGAAGCCCGCGGACGCCGGTCCCCGTCAGCACCCGCATGAGCACCGTCTCCGCTTGATCATCCTTTTGATGGGCGACCACAACCCGCGCGCCCGCATCCCGAGCCGCGTCGAAGAGCACCGCATACCGAGCGCGGCGGGCAGCCATCTCGAGGCTCTCCCCGGATTGCGGCGCGACCTGAACCGCCACCACCCGAAGGCTCCGCTGAAAGTGACGGGCGAGATATGCCTGGAGCCAAGCGGCATCAGCCGCGGCCTCAGGGCGCAGCTGATGGTTGACATGTACGGGGATAAGGGGGCACGGCCATTCGCCTTGGATCGCTTCAAGCAAGGCATACAGGGCCATCGAGTCAATTCCGCCGCTGAGTGCCACCACGAGCGGCGTGCCCGCGTCCCAGAGCTTCTCGGCTTCCTTCAAAAACCAACGCTCGAGCGGATCGTCCATCATGTCCTGAGTGTAGCGGATCTCCCGATGAAATTCATCCGCGCCGGTAGGGAACGCGACCTCTTAAGGACACCGGCGTGATCCGCTGCCATTCGCGCACCTCGCTTTCCGCACCTTCTACAGCCATCCAATCGGGTTCCCCCACTCCAATGGCAATCACCATGACCATCGCATCATCTCTTCCATCCTGGCTGTCCCCCAGCATGAAGCTTAAGATGGTTTCCGCCATCATCTCCGCATCTCCCGACGGCATCTGCTCCAGGAATCGCTTCAAGCGCTCCTCGCCATGCCGTTGATCGACCTCCATCACCCCGTCCGTGACCATTACCACCACATCCCCCGGTTCAACGGGATAGGTCATCGGCTCAATCGCTACCTCCTGCACGATGCCGACGGGAAGGGCATGGCTTTGAATTTCGAACACCTGGCCGTGTCGTTTCACAAAGGTCGGCGAGGCGGCCACTTTAACCAATTCCATGTGGCGGGCCTGGCGGTCCAACAGCATGAGATCGAGCGTGGCAAAGTGATCATCGACTGAACGCAGCAACAGCGTGGTGTTGACCGCTCTCACCGCCAAAGGCTGGGAAAATCCGGCCATCAACAATTGCTCCAAGAGGGACATGGCCGTGCCGCTCTCCCAGGCCGCTCGGGGACCGACACCCATGCCGTCCGAAATCCCGAACACCACCCGGTGGGGAGACAGGTCGCAAATGAGTTCGCTGTCCCCGCTGACCACCCCGCCCCGCCTCGGCCGCTTGGCAACTCCGACGCGATACGGCAGTGGTTCGACACGCCATCGCGATTTCCGAGGCCGCTCCTCCTGCTGCACATCCGCCGCCATCTCCGATACCAGTTGCGCCAGCCCTGTCAGCTGCAATTCGGCCAGGGCCCGGCTCTCCTTGATGCGCAGCGCAAAGTTGGCCCGTTCCTTTTCCCGATTCATGGCCAAATTGGCCGCATGAGCAACCGCATCGGGGCGTATGCAGCGGCGCGCCAAATCGCCGCTTAAATCCTCCGCCGTTACCACCGCTCCCTCAGCTTTGGCGCTCAGATCAATCAATCCCCGGTAGGATCGATAAAACTCATCCTCCCAACACGACCGATACAACGAACACTTTTTGCAGACTGAATCCACCACCGACTGCACCAAGTGTGTTTCCGGTGTCGCCACCTCATCATCGACCCGAAAAGCGCGTGCCATCTCCTTCATCACATTGGCAATCCGGGCCATGCGCTCTCCCATGACGTCACGGGAATTCGGCCCTGCAAAGGACTCGGCCCATTGCCGGCCAATGGCCACCAAACTGGAAGGAATGGCCTGAAAGAGAGCGGCCGCCCCGGCCATGGAAACCCAGAAGGGTTCCAGAGGTTTCGGCATCTGGATGAAAATCGCATAGACCAGCACCCCCAAAACCAACCCTAGGGACGCCCAACGCCAATGTTTGGTGCCGAGCCAGCCAGCCACAAATCCCCCGGACACCAGAATGCCCACCAATCCCTGCGATGGCGCTCCGCGAAGAGCCAAGGTCACACCGAGCGTCGCCCCCGCCACAGCTCCGCCGGCGGGCCCCTGAATTGCGGTGGCCAACAGCATGACCAACCCGCCAATGAGAAGGCTGAAATTAATCTCGAACACTTGGTACCCGGCCAATCCCGCAATGAGGCATCCGAGCGAGGCCAAGGCCAACACCAAGGTGCGCCGGTCAACATCCCCCAGGAGCACGCGTTCCAGCTCGCGCGAGAGGAGGTAGAACAAAAGCACGGATCCTCCCGCCACCACGCCAACAATGGTCAAGGTGTAAGGGGTCAACGCTTGTCCCACCACAAACACCGAGGCCGCGCCAAGCGCCAAGAGCGGCCACTTTAGAAACTGCCATCCCGACCGATACCAGGGCATTGGCACCACCAGCACCCAGCCCAGCAAAACCAGCGTCGCCATCCAGCCCACGCCCATGAGGGTGCCGAGAAGGCCTCCCAGCATTAAGGGCGCAAACCAAGTGCGGCGTTTCTGCCAAACCAACAGAGAAAAAACTACGACAAATGGTGCCGCATGGTGATAGAGCATGGCCTGTCCTAGAATTGCGCCGCCAACACCGACCCCAAGCCATTCCTGCCACCGGACTGCCGCACCAGTTGTCGACTTACGGTTCGACCAGACCTCGTCCTTCATGCGTATGACCTCGCCCGCCATTGAGTTCCTCCTGCGCTGCCCCGTTTTTCATCCTTAATTTACCAATTACCATGTGGCGAAATTGGCAAAACGTGTAGCGGCAATGGCCAAAGCTCTCGACACCAGTCCCAAAAATCTGTACGCCCAAAACAATGCGAAAACCCCGAGGAGAGTGCTCCCCGGGGCTCGACTTGGCGTTTTCCGCTACAGGTCGGGCGCCATCTCACCTATCAGGTGTCGCAAATAGGCCAAAATCTCGTCGCGCATGTCCGTGCGATCAAGGGCAGCCTCAATGGTGGCCTTCACAAAACCCAGCTTTTCACCCACGTCATACCGCTTCCCGACATAAGGCACGGCAATCAGCTGGTGCTCGCGCGCCAACAAATCGAGCGCATCCGTCAATTGAATCTCCCCGCCGGCTCCTTTCGGCAAGTCCGCCAGAAGATGGAATACCGCCGGGTCTAAAATGTAGCGCCCCATCACCGCCAAAGGCTCCTTCGGCGCGTCCTGTACGGGAGGCTTCTCGACCAAGTGGCTGACACGGACTGTCCCATCGGCCTGTTTGTCACCAAACACAATGCCGTAGCGGCTGGCTTCCTCTTGGGTTACCGGCTGCACCGCCACAACTGACACACCGGGCTTCCAATGGTCCATCAATTGGCGCAAAACCGGGGGGTTGCCCACCATCACGTCGTCCCCCAACAGCACGGCAAACGGCTCGTTGCCAACATGCCGGCGTGCCGCCAAGACGGCATGCCCCAGTCCCATGGGAACCTTCTGGCGAACGAAATGCAAGTCGGCCAATGCGCTAACCTTCTGCACTACCGCCAACAAATCATACTTGCCATGCTCCCGCAAGAATTCCTCAAGCTCCGGCGCCCGATCGAAGTGATCTTCGATTGATCCCTTGTCTCGCCCGATGACCACCAAAAAGTCGTCAACGCCGGATGCCACCGCCTCCTCAACTACCAATTGAATGGTCGGTGTATCGATAATTGGGATCATCTCTTTGGGTTGAGCCTTGGTGGCGGGTAAAAACCGCGTGCCCAATCCCGCAGCGGGTATCACCGCTTTGTGCACTCGCGCCATGCTCGCCCTCCTCTACATTATGGCGTCTCATAACAAATGCTCGTGGCTGCCGCCTTCCTTCAACGCCTGAACCACTTTGCGAACGTCCTGGCTCCGATCCGGGGAGAGAATCAGCACCGCGTCATGGGTCGCCACCACGTAGAGATCTTGGACGCCGATGAATGACACCAGCGGACCATCGCTGATGGCGGTCACGTTTTTGGATTCGACAAAGATGGCATAGCCATGGGCGGCGTTGGCTTCGCCATCCCGCGGCAACAGGCGGCCAAGCGAAGCAAAGGTGCCGACGTCATCCCACCCGATGTCTGCCGGCAGAACGTATACCGCTCGCGCCTTCTCCATAATTCCATGGTCCACGGAGATCGCCGGGAGCTCATCAAAGATAGTCTCCGCTCTATGTGGACTTTCCATCAAAGACTCGACGCCGTCCGCCAACGTGGGGATGAATTCGCGCACCGACGCCAAAAATTCTGTGACTCGAAAGACAAACATTCCCGAGTTCCAGAAGTAGCGTCCGCTGGCCACCATTTCTTCAGCGACGTCCCGCGGCGGTTTTTCTACAAAACGCGCCACCTTCAGGACGCCCGAATCCCCAAACGCCTCCCCGGCACGCTCAATATAGCCATATCCGGTTTCAGGATGGGTGGGAATGATGCCAAAGGTATAAAAGCCGCCATGGGCTTCGGCCAGTGCCATGGCCCGGTCAGCCAGCTTCAAAAATTGATCGGCCTTTTGAATGACGTGATCGGATGGCAATACCAAAAGCACGGCATCCGGATCTTGACGATAAATGGAGGCCGCCGCCCACGCGATCGAGGGCGCGGTATTGCAGCCGCGGGGTTCGCCCAAAATCTGATGATGCGGCACCGCGGGAAGGTTCTTGGACACCTTCTCCACGTAATCGACGCCGGTCACCACATAGGTATGGGCGTCGTCAATCAACGGAGCCACGCGATCGCGGGTCGATTCCAACATACTGCGATCGCCAATCAAGGTGAGGAACTGTTTTGGATGCATCACGCGAGACAACGGCCAAAACCGTTCGCCTCGGCCGCCCGCCAGAATCACTAGCCATCGTGCCATAAGCGCTATTCCTGCCCTACTTTCCGATATGTGTCTTCCAGCGCACTCAACCCGGAAGGCAAATGACAGCCTTCCGCGTCCAAGACCGTCCGGAGCGAAACCAATAATGTCATCATATTCGATAAGCGGGCTCCGTGTCCCATCACGCCAATCCGCCAGATTTTGCCGGCCCACGGGCCGAGCCCGCCAGCAATCTCAATCTGATGCTCCTCCAGGAGCCGCTGCCGCACTCGTCGGTCATCCACTCCGTCGGGGATGCGCACCGTCGTCACGGTAGACAACCGATGGGCACGGGGCACCATCAGTTGAAGCCCCATGGCCTCCAAGCCCGCCCACAGGCTCTCCGCCACCCGACGGTGGCGGTCCCAGACTGCGTCGAGCCCCTCCTCCACAATCAGCGACAAGGCCCGATCCAAGGCATACATCATGCTAATCGGCGCCGTGTGATGATAGGCGCGGCTTTTCCCAAGATACTGGGCAATCGCCGGCAAATCAAAATACCAGCTGGAAACCGGCTCCCGACGTTCCTGAAGTCGCGCCAGCGCCCGTTCGTTGACGGTCATGGGGGCGAGGCCAGGCGGAGCTGCCAAGCACTTTTGAGTCCCGGAAAAAACCACGTCGAACCCTTGATTGTCCACGTCGACCGGCATCCCTCCCAGAGCCGTCACCGTGTCGACCAATAAAAGAGCCCCTCGGCGATGGATCGCGTCCGACCATCCTTCGAGGGGTTGCAAGACGCCGGTGGAGGTTTCCGCTTTGACGACCGCCACCAATCGGGTATCCGGATGCTGGTCGAGAACCTCTTCCAATTGCGCCGTGGTACAAATCTCCCCAAACGGGACAGAAATCACGGCAACGTGCGCGCCCAAGCGCTGCGCCGCATCCGCCAGGCGCTGCCCGAAAATCCCCTGTTGTACAACAACCACGGTGTCGCCTGGTTCTACGAAGTTCACCAGGCTCATCTCCATCCCGGCACTGCCCGTGCCGGACACCGGGAAGGTGAGCCGGTTTTGAGTGCCGAAGACGAGGCGCAGCTTCTCCTGAACGTCATCAACAATCGCTAAAAATGCCGGGTCCATATGACCGAGAATAGGTTTCGCCATGGCCTCCCGGACCTGGTCTGGCACGGGCGATGGGCCCGGGCCTAGCAGAAGGCGATCGGGCACATGCAGTCTCGCCATCCATAACCCTCCTTGTCACGCAATCAATGGACCTATTTTATCATGTCATCGCCCATCGCGCGGAAAGCTTCAATTAGCCGGTATAATACCGACAGGAGGTCACGCCATTGACTCGGACTGAACTTGCTCGATACCTGGACCATACGTTATTGAAGCCGGACGCGACCGTCGGCGATATCCGAAAACTGGTGGAGGAGGCCCTCGCATGGGATGTGTACGCCGTCTGCGTAAACAGCGGCTATGTTCCGGAAGCCGCCCGCATCCGGGGAGCCCACACTTCACTCGCCATTGCCGCCACCATTGGCTTTCCTTTGGGGCAAATGCTGACTGAAGCCAAAGTGGCTGAAACGCGCCTCGCAAGTGAGGCTGGCGCCGATGAAATTGATGTCGTCTGGAATCTTGGGCGCTATCTTTCAGGTGACTTGGATGCGGTCTCAGAGGACATACGTCGGGTGGTCGACGTCGCCGGATCCATACCAGTCAAAGTGATCTTGGAGACCGCGCGACTCACGCCGGAGCAAATTCGTCATGGCTCCCAGCTTGCAATTGACGCCGGGGCGCATACCGTCAAAACATCCACCGGCTTTGGCTTCGGTGGAGCCACGGTGGAGGCGGTGCGCCTGATGCGCGAGACCGTAGGCCCATCTTTCGGGGTCAAGGCGTCAGGGGGCATCGGAACGTACGGAGACGCCATCGCCATGATTGAAGCCGGCGCTTCACGCATTGGCCTCTCCAAAACTGGTGCCGTGCTGGAAGGGGCGCACCCCGGCTAGCATCGGCGTTTTTGTCTACGGAATCGGCTCCTTAGGGCGATCCGCGAACCCGGATCGCCTATTTTCCTATAGTGGCCTAAGCCCCTCGCCGTCATGGCCCCTACCCGGCACCAGGCGATGATCCATCCGCCGACTCCGGAAGGCATCTTGCTCCAATTGACGCACACCCCATGGATGCGGAAGACCCCTCATTCACGATAAGCCCGCGCGCCATGCTGCATCGAAGTCCCGTGCAAGTCGGAATATATCCATAATCCCCAGTAATCGACAAAGGATTTCGTCCAATCCCTCGCGAAGGAATAACTGAGATTTGGTATTTTCACGGGGGGTGCAACATGTCTCAACATCAACCCAAACCAGAACTGACGGCGCTGCGTTGGCGATCGGCTGGCCCGCACCGCGGCGGACGCTCCGTCGCGATAGCCGGCCATCCAACGGAGTCCATGACCTTCTACATGGGCAGCACCGGAGGCGGCGTTTGGAAAACGGTCAACGGTGGAATCACCTGGGAGAACATTTCGGACGGCCAATTCAAGACCGCCTCAGTGGGAGCCATTCAGATCGCCCCCAGCGATCCCCAGGTCATTTACGTCGGGATGGGCGAATGCTGCATTCGTGGCAATGTCTCATTCGGGGACGGCGTCTATAAAAGCACAGATGGCGGACGTCATTGGCAATCCCTGGGGCTCGCCGAAACGCGGCACATTGCTCGCATTCGCGTTCATCCCCAAGATGCCAATCGCATATACGTGGCGGCCCTAGGCCATGCCTTTGGCCCCAATCCAGAGCGCGGCGTCTTCCGTTCGCTGGATGGCGGAAGAACCTTCGAGCGCATTCTGTATCGAAATGAAGACACTGGCGCAATCGATCTCTCCATGGACCCGCAAAACCCACGCATTCTCTATGCCGCTTTGTGGCAAGCTCGCCGCGGCCCGTGGAGCATGACCTCCGGCGGTCCGGGCTCCGGCCTGTTCCGTTCGCAGGACGGGGGTGACACTTGGGAAGAGATTACCCATTTCCCAGGCCTTCCTGAGGGCCTTTGGGGACGGGTCGGCGTCAGCATCTCGCCCGCCCGTCCGAGTCGCATCTATGCCATGATTGAGGCGGAAAAGGGCGGATTGTACCGTTCTGACGACTACGGTGAAACATGGGCCCTAGTCAACGGCGAAAGCGGTCCGCGAACACGTCCATGGTATTATACCCACGTCTTTGCCGACCCCGTGGATCCGGAGACCGTCAACGTGCTGGCCATGGATTTCTGGCGCTCACATGATGGCGGCCGCCACTTCACCAAGGTGGCGACACCGCATGGCGACCACCACGACCTCTGGATCGACCCCAAGAACCCCAGTCGCCAAATTCATGGCGCCGATGGCGGGGCCGCGGTCAGTTTCGATGGCGGCCACAGTTGGTCCAGCATCTACAATCAGCCAACGGCAGAGTTCTATCACGTCGAGGTTGACCATCAGTTGCCCTACCGCCTCTATGGCGCGCAACAAGACAACACCACCATTTCGGTTCCGAGTCGAACCCGCCATGCCGCCATTTCCGAACGGGACTGGTATGACATCGGGGGAGCGGAGAGCGGCTACATCGCTGTGCGTCCCGACGACGCCAACATCGTTTACGCGGGGAGCTCCGGCGGTGGCGAAGGTGGCCGCATCACCCGCTATGACCACCGCAGCCGGGAACAGCGGGACATTTCCCCATGGCCTGAAAAGACGGCCGGGATGGCCTCGGAGGACTACACCTTCCGATTCCAATGGACCTCCCCGATTGTGCTCTCTCCGCACAACCCGAATTGTCTCTATGTGGCGGGAAACCGCCTCTTCCGAAGCACCAACGAGGGCCGCAGCTGGGAAATGATTAGTCCCGACCTCTCGCGGCACGATCCGACCACCATGGGACCGTCCGGAGGTCCCATCACTAAGGACCATACGGGTGTCGAAGTGTATGGAACCATCTTCGCTGTCGCAGAATCTCCCGTTGAGCCGGGCATCCTCTGGGTAGGAAGCGATGACGGGCTGGTCCACCTGTCCCGGGACAACGGCGCGCATTGGGAAGCGGTAACCCCGCCAGATTTGCCGGAGTGGAGCCTTATCAGCATCATCGAGCCTTCACGGTTTGACGCGGGCACCGCCTATATCGCCGCCACCCGTTATAAATTGGACGATACCCGTCCATCCCTGTGGCGCACGCGAGACTTCGGAAAGTCATGGGAACGAATTGTCGAGGGCATCCCACATGACGCCTATACGCGAGTCATTCGCGAAGACATCAAGGATCCGCGGCTTTTGTTCGTTGGCACCGAGCGCGGCCTTTTTGTCTCGTTCAACGGCGGTGACCACTGGACTTCCCTGCAGCTGAACCTCCCGGTCGTGCCGATTCATGACCTGAAGGTGCATCGCGACGATTTGGTGGCCGCCACCCATGGGCGCGCCTTCTGGGTATTGGACCAGATTGATCCGTTGCGCCAGTTGATTGACGGGAACTCAAGCCCTGTCCGCCTATTCCGTCCCTCTCCAGTACTGCGTACGGCACCGGGTGGCGGAATTTGGCTTGCCCAGGAAACAGACCGCTTTCCAGTGCCTGTAATGGAGTGGCCAACCGGGTCATCCTACTACGTGGCGGAGCGGCCCGAGCCGGGTGAATCTCCGCGCTTTCTGGATGCCGGGCAAAACCCGCCATACGGTGTAGTGATTCATTACGGATTCGACGAAGATCAGACGGAGCCGGTAACGCTGGAAATCCGCGATTCGGAAGGAGGTACGGTCCGCCGCTACCGCTCTGACGAACCGGATGCTTCGGAGCCGAAGCTGAAGACCACCCGAGGCAGCCACCGAATCGTTTGGGATCTCCACTACCCCAAATCCATCAAGCTTGAAGGCGACACCGACAGTCGATCGGACAACGTGGCACCATTGGCCCCGTCGGGCACGTATCAAGCCGTCTTGATAACAGCTGCCGGCGAGTTGACCCAGCCCATCACGGTTCTCCGCGATCCGCGGGCAGAGGCGAGCGATGAGGACCTGAAGGCCCAATTCGATTTCATGTGCCATGTCCGGGATGAACTCTCCCGCGTCAACGACGGCATCAACCGGATTCGACGCGCCAAGGTGGACCTTGGTGTGCTAAAGGAGCATGCGGGCAGTCAGTCTGCGCTCATTCCCCAGGCGGATGCCATCCTTACCGCCCTCGAGAACGTGGAGGCCGAGCTGGTTCAAACCCAAGCCACGGGACGCGATGACGATTTGCAATACCCGCCAAAACTAAATGCCAAAATTGCCTATTTGGCTCAAGTGGCGGAGTCCGGGGATTACGCCCCGACGGCTCAGGTGAAAGACGCCTTTCAGAGCTTGAAGATGGCAGCCGAAGAACAGTTGGCCAAACTGGACAGCCTCTTCGCAGAGGACATCACAACAATGAATGCGGCTGCCCAAGAGGCGCGCATTCCGCACGTCCGTGTCCACTAAGTCGATTTAGGCCAGAGGGAAGGGGCGCCGCAGGGCGCCCCTTCTCGGCGTTATGGGTGGATGGACAGCTGGGAGAGCGCCCTTTGCGCTCGATCCCTCGCCTCCTCCACGGTATCGCCAGAACTCAGCACCACGCCAAGCCGCCTCCCCAAAGTCGACTCAGGCTTCCCAAAAATCCGTACCTGCGTCATCGGCACCGCCAAGGCCTCCCCAATCCCGTCTATGCGATAGAGGCCGGCAATGGGCGATTTGATCGCCCGGCTGGCACTCGGGCGGCTCATGACGATCTCTGGGATCGGAAACCCTAAAATCGCACGCACATGCAGCGCGAACTCAGAGAGATTCTGGGATGCCAACGTGACTAGGCCAGTATCGTGCGGCCGTGGGGACACTTCGCTGAAATAGACCTGGTCTCCTTGCACAAAGAGTTCGACACCAAAGATTCCGAGCCCGCCCAATGCGTCGGTCACCGCACGCGCTATGGATTCCGCTTTTTCCTGTACGAGCGGCGACAGGAATTGCGGCTGCCACGACTCCACATAATCACCGGACTTCTGCACGTGGCCGATAGGGGGGCAAAACAGCGTGCCCGACACCGTGCGCACCGTAAGAAGGGTGATCTCAAAGTCGAACGGGATGAATTCCTCGGCAATAACCCGTGTATTCTGCACCCGTCCACCCGACAGCGCATAATCCCATGCTTGGCGAAGCTCACCCGGGTTGTGGGCAATGCTCTGCCCCTTCCCGGACGAGCTCATCAGCGGTTTCACAACGACGGGAAATCCCAGCGCCCGGGCAGCGTCCTCGAGTTCCGCCCAGTTGTTGGCGAACTGATATCCCGCAGTGGGAACGCCAAGCTCTTCTGCCGCAAATCGCCGAATGCCCTCCCGATCCATGGTGAGGCGCGCGGCGCGGGCGGTCGGAATGACCCGCAGTCCTTCGGCCTCCAGCTCCTGCAACGCCGGAGTCGCGATCGCCTCAATCTCAGGGACTACCAGATCGGGAGATTCGTCCCGGATGAGTGCCTTCAACGCGTCGGGATCCAGCATGTTGATTACGTGCGAACGATGCGCCACCTGCATGCCAGGTGCGCCCGCGTACCGATCCACAGCAATGGTTTCAACGCCCAGCCTTTGTGCCTCAATCACGATTTCCTTGCCCAACTCGCCTGCTCCTAAGAGCAGCATCTTCTGCGCGCCCTTCGATCCCGGGGGTGAGTATGCCATGGGGGACCTCCTGTCTCTCCAAGTATCAGTGCTAGTATGTGCTGCCAACGATGGGGCGATATTTCTCCATGTACTGACGCGCGAGCATCCAATCCCCATTTTCAAAAGCGTAAACTTCCGTCACCAGCGCGTGCATGATCAAATCGCCGTCAAGCGTGAAATCGATGCGCGAAGCGATGACGCACTCGTTATCCCCCCGCATCCCGATCTCGAGATCGGTATAGTTCCAGATGGGCGTCTTTTTCAGCTCCTGACGATAATAACGGTCGGATGCTAGGTTCCCTTCCCGGATTTGTTGGGCGTTGTATGTTTCATAGGATCCCGCCGATGCCAAGCAGAATACCCCGAAGTACCGATCCGAAATGCGGCGGTTTACGTCCTCGACGGCGCCCTCGTTCATCCTGCGGCGTTGCGCCTCAATAGCCATGCGCGCATCCGCTTCCCCATGCGCCATGCAATCCCCCCTTTGACCCGTCATTCTTTCATCATAGTGGACGGCCCAGGAAATCGGTAACGTTTACGCGGATGGACGTCAAAAACTCGGATAGACTGGGATGCGCCATTCGCCTGGTCTTGGC
>JAKADO010000099.1 GCA_021820485.1 Bacillota bacterium | reverse complement strand
TCCAGAAAGGAGGTGGTAGTAAATGGCAAATCGGTTGTCGGTCCCCTTAGCGTGGCATCAGCTTCCTTTCGTCGTAAATTTGGCCTCGGGTCAGCATCCCGTAGACCACGCCGACCAACTTGCGTGCCGTCAAGACCAGCGCCCGCTTATGCGCGTGGTGCCGGGCCTCCCGGTACTTCTTCGCGTAAAAGGCTTTGAAGTGCGGGTCCCGCACACGGACTCTCTCGGCCGCTTCGACGAAGTAGTACCGCAAGTAGACGTTGCCCGACCGCGTCAGCGGTCGGATATCGGCATCAAAGTCCCCCGATTGATGGGGGCGCCATGTAAGTCCCGCATATTTGGCCAAGGCATTTTCCGAGGCAAACCGTTCAACGGGGCCGATTTCGGCCAGCAAGCCCGGGCCAATCCCGGGAATGGTGGTCAGGGTTTGGCGAAACGCTTCGAAATCCCGGGCAATCACTGTGTCCAATTCGCGTTGTTGGCGTTCCAAGGCCCAGATGGTATCCATGTGCAGCACCAAACTTTGCTGTCGGGCGTCCCGCTCTTTCGGGGTGCAACCGGAAGGCGCGGTGAGCCAAGCGTTGCAGGGTCTGGGCAATGTTCTCCGGCGCCTTCAACCGATTGCGACCGACCGCGGCGATTTCCGCCGCGAGATCGCCCAGCGGGGTCTCCGCCAGCGGGTCGGGCGTATAGCGTGCCAACACGGCGTGCGACGCCGCGCCAAAGACGTTCGAGAAGAAGGGCTCGTCCGTATGGGCGTACTGTCCCCACACGCAGAACAGTTGCACCAGGGCCCGATTCTTTTCCTGGGTGATCAACTGGCTGACTTGCCGGCGATGGCGCGTCAAGACTTGCAACGCCGCAAAGCGCGGATCGGGTGGGGTCCACGGTGTCACGCGCCCAAAGCGGAGGACATCGGCAATCAACCGCGCGTCCGCGCGGTCCGTTTTGCCCCGGTCCACGTAGGTCTCCCCGAACTTCTCGACGACCTTCGGGTTCAGCACATACCAGGTGGGTTGCCAAGGGTGCAGCCGCGGCTCTTGGGCCAACCATTCCATCAGCGGCGCATGGTACACCGACGTAGCCTCGACGCCCACGGCCAGCCGCGCGTACGGCGCGGCCTGGGCCCTCAGCCAGGTGACCAATTGCTCCCCACCGTCGCGATCGTTGGCGACGGTCGTCCGGGCAACGATGCGACCATCAGCCTCCATGGCACAGACCACATGGTTCCCGAGGCTCGTGTCAATGCCAACGTACAACACGGTCTCCATCCTGTCTCACCTCCTTTCGCTGGGGAATGCATCGGGAACCGGGTTTCGCCGACGCGCCAACGCCTTTGTTGCGACCTCGCTTATAAGCCGTCATCCCCGACCGCGGTGTGCGACAGACCGGTGCCACGGGTCTCCCCGGTGGGGCGGCATCCCGCGCGTTAGCTATAACGAAGAGGCGTCGCCGACTCACAGACTTAGAAAGCCGTCTCAGCGGCAGGAGGTCAACAGCCTTGAATCGTCCCGATGTGCTTCGAGCATCGTCGACGAAACCCGACCTGGCAATCCAGATCTTTCCAGATGCAGACAGCCGCTTGCCGCTACGCGGCAAGCCCCGAGACCAAGGTCTTGGGCTAGTAGGCTAATTCTTTTTATACGAGGAGGTTACGGGATGATTACTGGAATTTCGATTGTCTCTGTATGGGTTTTGGACCAGGAGGAAGCCAAGAATTTTTATGTCAGTAAGCTCGGGTTCGAGCTCACCAACGATTTGGTGCTCGAAAACGACATGCGTTGGCTCACCGTGAGGCCGCCCGGGAATCCCCACCAGGAACTTTTGCTCATGGACCCCCTGCGTTCCATGTTGGATCCGGACAGTGCTCAGGCTCTTCGGCAGTTGGTCGCCAAAGGAGTGTTATCCCCGGGGGTCATTGCGACGACCAACTGCCGAAACGACTATGAGGAACTGACCCAGCGCGGGGTGACCTTTCTCAGCGAACCCGCTGAGCGTCCCTATGGGGTAGAAGCGGTCATCCGCGACAATTCGGGGAATTGGTACAGTTTTACCGAACGACGTGGAACCCGGGAGTCCTAGGCGTACCTCGGCTAGCGCATGGTAGGCTTGTCGTGACGTAACCTGCACGACGTGCTCGTGCCTGAACGCAGCAGCCGCACCCTTTCCGCGTCATCCCCGGCTATCCCAAAAGCGTGTCCTGACATTCTACCCCTTGAGCTTGAATGTCGGTGACCGTCATTTGGCGCACCCCTCGCAGGGAAAGAGGGAGCAGCGCCACGAGCATCCAGACCAATCCCCCAAGTGCCTCGATAGTTCTGAATCCGAACCGTTCTGCGACGGGTACCGCCGCCACTAGTCCCAGGGGAATGGCCACGAACGAGCCGAAGTCGTCGAACGCCATGACTCGGGACAGCTTGTCTTTCGGCACACCCTGCTGCAAGGACGTGCTCCAGGCGATGCCGGAAACGGTGGAGCCCATCCCCGCCGCTGCCGCGGACGCCATGAGCCACGGAAAGCTCAGTCCCAGTCCCAGCGCGAACATTGGCAAGCCCACTAAAACTGCGCCCATCATAGCCGCCCTCAGAGGCCGCGCGAAGTGCAGCCGCATCATCAAGAGGCTGGCGGCCAATAGCCCTACCGCTTGCAGGCTGAGTATCAGGCCCCATCCCGCTGCCCCAACACTATGCTTGGCAATGATCGGCCCAAGTACGCGCCACGCTCCCATTTGCACCGGATTCATGACGGTAAACGCCATGGTGATGGACCAAATCCACGGTCTTCGGACAAAATAAGTCCATCCCTCCCGCATCTCGTGGAGCAGCGAGCGTTGGGAAGGTGCTGGATGGGATGGGGTCTTCACGCGGGTAAGAAAAGCGGCAGCGACAAGGAAACTCAAGGAATCCATGGCGATGCTCCACCCCCCGCCGACGGTCGCCGCCAGAATTCCCGCTAAGGCCGGCCCCACAATTTTGGCGACGCTGCGGGATGTCTCCAGATAGGCGTTGGCTTGCTGGACAGCCTCCCGATGGACAAGCTCTGGGATAATTCCCCGGGTCGCCGGGGCCGTAAAGGCGCCGATGACCCCATTTAGCACAGCCAATGGAAACAGCCCATATGGATTGCCGCCAGTTAGCACGATCGCAGCGATGCCGGCTTGAGCACAGCCAGCGCCCACGCTGGCCAATTGGATCAACCGATCCCGACGATACCGGTCGGCGACACTTCCGCCAATGAGCAGCATGACGATATGCGGCAGGATTTCCGCCGTCATAATATACCCCAGCAGTTGTTGGCCGTGATGGGCCTGAAGAATGGCGAACGCCAGCGCGACCGGCGTCATGCCGCTGCCCAGCAAGGATATGGTGCGACCCATATAGAACCAGCGAAATTGCGGGGCCGCAAAGGCGCCCCGAGTGAATAACGACTTCATCATGGATATGGACCCCGTGTGGTGGTTTCCCGGCCGGGTTTGCCTATCTTAAGTGAAATTCTCCAACAAGGGTAGACTGATATTTTCCGATGGTTTACACTAATAATTGAAGGGCGGGGTCCGAGGCCTTTGTTTGAGCGACCCCATCAATAGCGCATATTATCTGCTCGAACGCGGGCAGACTTTTTTTGGTCTTAAAAACGGCGGCCACCATGCCCTGCCGGTGTTTCCCCCTATCCCGCGGTCCCTATCGTACGCTGTTGACACACCTACGCGCTTCCCATAGACGCCCATTCTCTCTTCGCAATAAAATTTCCGGTGCATGGTTCAGGGACAATGTGTAACCTCTTCAGACTCCGTGCCGTTATCCACGATGTGACACAGAACCACGCCATGGAGCCGCCACACAAAATTACGCAGCGAACCTTGGAGGACAACATGACAAAAAAATTTCTCAGCATCTCGGCACTTGTTCTTGGTTCATCAGCGGTTCTAGCAGGATGCGGCATTTCCAGCCACCCCACCGCCTCCCCATCTCATCGGACACACCACCACACCATTGCCGCGGCTACCCCGTTGAAAACCACAAGTACGCCACAAGGGGCAATCACTCCTCCAGCATCCGCGTCAACCCCAACCACTGCGCCGGCGCAAAGTCCTGCCCCATCAGGGCGCAGCACGGCCCAGTCGTTGGTCCGCGAATGGGCCCAGGCATCGCTGAACGGACGGGCCCTCGGCATTCCTTACGGTGACCAGCAAAGCTACTACGCGCTGGAAAAGGCCTGGGGGCAGGGAAGCAATGGGACCGGGGTCAACGGCACCACCTACGTAACATACGCCGCTCATGACGCCGTCGTCGGGGTCAATGAAGGTGTTCAGCTGGTCGATGTGCGGTCATACAACCCGGACTTGAGTCAGATTACCCTGGCCGACATCGAGGCGGTACTCGGCAAGCCCGATGCAGTCACCCAGTCGGCGGGATCCGTGATTGACACCTATAACCGCGGGCAATATCGATTGCTCTGGGTGTTTTCTGGGTCGGCCTCGACCGTCAACCACGTGGACGTGCAGTGGCCTCAGGGTATGGTCGCGCCAATGGCCGCGGAAACCACGTCTCCGTCGGACGCCTTTGTGCATTTCACGGCCAGTGGCAACCGCATCCAAGCTGGAACCTCGACGCTGACAGTGCAGCAAGGCACGACGGTGGTCTTTTCCCCCGGGAACGCGGCCACATCTGCACTCGTCAACAAGGGCGACCTCACGCTTTATGGAGGGGAGTTCCTTGGCAATAGCGTGCCCGCCGGCCAAGTCCCGATCGCGTTGGGAGATCTCGTTCATGGTTGGTCGTACAAACTTCCGCTTGCCGGCACTTGGCGGTTTGCCATTGTGCCCAGCAGCACGGTAACGGGCAATGCACCGGTTACCGTAACCATCAAGGTCACGGGTTAACGAAAAGCAAGGCCGTCGTCAGCAGAACTCCGCAACTATGCTGCAACCTCAGACGATGATTACTCCGTCTGGGGTTGTCGCCTGGGTTCCGTCTGATGAGGGCTGAGCGTCCATCCGTAATCGTGCGAGATCACCGGCCGTTTCACCGCCGCAATCCGCGACAACCGTTACGCGATCGACGTTTTTCACCCGATGATAACAGGGGCCAGGCGCAACCAAGCGCCATCCGTCGCGACTGGGTTGACCGTTCAGCCAGTTCGCTAAGAATGCGCTGGACAGCTGCGCCAATGGCAATACGGCGACGAAGTCCCCTGAAGCCACCTCGACATAGCGGGCATCGGGGTCCGGATCGGCGAGCTCGATGAGTCGGTCCAATGGATACCCTGACCAAGCCTGATCGGGCCACACAAATTCTTCGATGCGCGCAATATTGAGAGCGTGCAGGGGATCCCCCCAGACCTGGAATGAGCGACGGACGAGTCCGTTGATGATGAACGGCATAAGTCAGACCTCCTTGGAGTTCGCAGAGAATGCGGCCGGAACATCTCTTTCGATTGTGGATCGAACCACTTCATGGGGTCAACGGATTAATCCGCTCATGAGATGTCAAGCAGAAATGCCCTATATCCAGCCTGCCGGAGGCTTGCCAGGTTTCCGCCCCGGTGGGGATGAGCCGGGTGGAAATGGATATTTTTTCCAAACCCCAGCAGGATTTCATCCGTCATCATGCGAATACTTGCCCCTAGCGGAACCCATGAGCCAAGACACAGTCTTCGGTCTCAGGCGCCTGCGGTACGGCCACGGCGCGCAGCAGTTGATTGCTCTCCTCCGCTGAACGACGTCAAACTTGCGTCCGAGTTACCGGGCGTATCCATGAATATCGAAGGGAGCTACACGTGACAGAATGGCAAACGGCTGCCCGGTATACTCCGGGCGAATGGGTGCAAATGCAAAGTAGGCTGATTCCGACCAAGACTGCTTTGATATTTGACGATACGAATATTAGTTACGAGGAACTGAATCGACGCGCCCGTCGGGCGATGGCGGCGTTGCATCATGCCGGCGTCTGCCAGGGTGACCGGGTCGCGACGCTGTTGCCCAATCGGCCGGAATTTGTGGAACTGTTGTTGGGATGCAGTCTGATCGGGGCCGTTTGCGTTCCACTCAACCTCCGGTTGGCTCCGGAAGAAATCGCATACATGCTCGAGGACTCGCAACCCAAAGTGTTCATCTGGGATGCATCGCAAAGGGACCGGGCTCATGCAGCACTCGCGGCGCTTATCGACAAGCCTGCCCCGTCCATTGCCGTTGAAATTGGCGGCGCAATCAACGAACAGGCGGACCGCTACGAAGACTGGTTGGCTGAGCGCCATGCCCAGATCACCTATCAACCCCGAGAAGAGGATCTGCTCCTCCTGGTGTATACATCTGGTACCACCGGCGGCCCTAAAGCGGCGGCAATCACCCACTCCAACGAGCTTTGGAACGTCCTGAACGCAAGTTCCGACCTCGCGGCCCAAA
The DNA here is from genome assembly GCA_021820485.1 of Bacillota bacterium. Taxonomy (GTDB): domain Bacteria; phylum Bacillota; class Sulfobacillia; order Sulfobacillales; family Sulfobacillaceae; genus Sulfobacillus_B. Next base: position 3,821 of record JAKADO010000099.1, on the reverse strand, counting down.
ATCAGGTGTTTTTACATACTACGCCCCTGTTCCACGTGGGAGGGTTGACCCTTTTGCTTTGGGGATTGTATTACGGAGCCACAGCTGTCCTGCATCCAACCTTTCATCCGGTCGCCGCACTTGAGGCCATCGAAAAACACCGCGTTACGTACGCATTTATGGCGCCAGCCATGTGGCAGGCGGTAATGCAACTGCCCGATTTTGACCAGTATGACCTGGGCTCTCTTGAGCGCTGTCTCACGGGAGGCGGACCTTGCCCGCGCCACATTTATGACTTCTTTCTGAAACGCCATATCGCGTTTTCAACGACATATGGATTGACCGAAGCCGGTGGTCCAGCTCTTAGGGTTCCGCCGCGGGATTCTTGGTCAAAAGTGGGAGCCGCAGGCATTCCGATGATGCACACGGCCGTGCGCTTGGTCGATGAGAACGGCTGCGACGTCGCGGATGGCGAAATGGGAGAACTCCTGCTGCGAGGCCCACACATGATGGCAGGATACTGGGGACGCCCGGACGAGACCGCAGCGGCCATACGGGACGGATGGTTTCACACGGGAGACGTGGCCCGGCAGGACGAGGACGGTTTCTATTACATCGTCGACCGGAAGAAGGACATGATCATTGCCAGCGCGTCCAACATCTATCCCTCTGAAGTGGAAGCCGTACTCTTGCAGCATCCCGACATTGCTGATGCAGCCGTCATTGGTGTGCCTCACGAAAGCCTCGGACAGACCCCCGCGGTCATCGCAGTGCCCAAACCAGGAAAAACGCTAAGTCTCCCGGATCTCCAAGGATTTTGTCAACGGATGTTGGCCGAGTACAAGATACCGACTCGGCTGCACGTTGTCGACGCACTACCCCGCAATGCCACCGGGAAAGTATTGAAGCACGAGTTGAGGAACCGGTTCGCGGGGCCAACCTAGGCTGGAAAGCGGGATCGGCATACAGAACCATCATAGTATCCGCGGGGCAGGCCGGTGACCGTTCCATCCCAGCCGATGGGCACGGCCCATCCGGCCGCCTCGCGCTGATCAACCTGATGCGATTCATGGCCATCCATTTCCGCACCTGCGCAAGCAGGCGTCGCCGACAGCACCCGCCACAGTGAACACCGGCCCGACGGCATGGACATCGAAACGATCGGCGTGATATGCCATTTTACATCGCTGAGCCTCTTTTCCATAAATTTGTTTCCTCCTCCGTGTGCGCCTTCCGTGTTCCGCTATTCAGGAATCGCTTCACGGTCCTACCGGCGCACTCCATGCGGGTTTTGCCCTCTCGATCCTATTTGTCGCCACGTGAAGTGCTTTACGAAGACCTCGAAGAGACCCTCGAGATGGCAGCACGCGTGGCCGCCGGGCTAGACCAGTGGACGCCGGTGAGGGCGTAAAACGCCAAATCGCGGCGGCACGACGCGAAAGAGATCGCTAGTGTCATGCAAATGGGGGCGGAACCGATCCGACAAGCTTCGTGCCTTAATAGTTCGCTATTAGCCAAGCGATTCCTTGTGGAACACTCGCCCCCGAAAGTTACTGATTCGCACTCCATATGATTGCCAATCGCGAGGTTGGGCCGATGCCTCTGGCCGATGGCTCCATGGAGGCTGGTGCCAGGGCATTAGTGCGCGTCCGAACCCATGTCAGAGAGGATTTGCTTGAGCTGACTGAGGATGGCTGGGACATCCTCTTGCACCGTGTCCCAGACAATGTCGGGATCCACATGACCATAGTCATGCACGACCCGATGGCGAATGCCCGTGATGGCGGCCCCATGGAACATCGGGATACCGAGCGGTCCATGGTCGGTCGAGGCGCCCGGCGGCTTCCCCCAAGACGGTGAGATTCCGCAGGACGGCATCAAATAACAGCGTGTCGTCGATGAACTCGGTGACCGTCCGATTTTCGCAGTACCGGAGGATTTTCTCGCATGCGCCCACCATATCGGCCAGGTAGACAGCCGGGTTCTTTTCCGCCATTACGCTGAGGTCCCCGGTGGGAAAATCGGCACCATCTGCTGTTGCACTTGGCCGCGGATCACCGGGTGGAGTTCCCGGAGGGTGTGCAGGTCGACGGTACGGCCTTCAAACACCTCCGACAAGCGGTCTTGAATGGCCAACAACCGCACAAAGCCCACGCGCTGACCCGGAGCGAATTGTACGACCAGGTCGATGTCGCTCGCCTCCGCGAAGTCGTTACGGGTGGCCGAACCGAACACCGCCAACGACTCGATGCCTTCCTGCTGACAGATCCGCGAAATATCCGGCAAGTGCCGTTGAACCACGGGAGCAAGCACCGTCCCGGCCCCCTTTCCCTATCTACGACTATTATAGTCTGCCCGTTCACCCAGACAAGACCGCGCCGTATTTCTTACTGCGCTTCCCGAAACTGCATTAGCGATGGGCCCTGACGTCAGCGATGAGATTGCGACCCCGACGACGGAAAAGGTCGAGCGCTAGCTCCCGTCCTGAGTGGGGGGCCGCCAAGAGGTTTGGCTCTGAGGGCTTTGAATAACTTTCCGTTATCTGTTTGGAACAGAATGCCACGCGACGTCGGGTGCCCGGCCCAGGCAAAGACTGTGACCCGCATGTTTAGAGCGCCGTAATAGCGCATATGTCCCAGCATTGGGCCGGCTTGGTCAGTGTTCACGGTATCCACCAATTCGTACACGCGATTGTGCCACGGGAGAATCACACCAGGATTTACGCCTGATCCTTGAAACGCCGCATTGTTAATCGAGGCAGTCGCTGCGGCACGATACAAGGGAACCTGCGTGCCGCAACCGGGGGCCCCAAGAATGATGAAGCTGACTATCAAGAATCCATGCATCCTTCGCGGCATCCGGGAGTCCCCCTCTCTCATTACAACGCTGAGTGACCGCCTGGTGTTTCGGGCAACAAGCGTTGACCATTCTCTCGATGTCGTCCCAATTTGCGAGCCCAAATGGTATCCAATATTTTACGATGTCGCGAGAACTAGCTCCAACAGACACCGCTCTAACGCCCCCAAGCAGCAAGCATGAAACCGCCGGGACTGCCGACAGTCCGGCGGTCGAGATCCTATTGAACGAAGTACCGTTGATACGCTTGGTGTCGTGTCTCCCCGCTCAACACGGCGTAGAGCTGGGTCGTTTCGGGTTTCTCATGACCCAAGATGGATTGCACCGCCACCAGGGGCGCGCCTTGATTCAACAACGTGGTGGCCAGGGTATGACGCATCGTATGCGGATGCACTTTCTCCGCCAAACCGCAGCGCGCAGCCACCCGCTTAAAGACCCCTTGCAGGCCATGAATGGACAGCCGATGGGGGGCCCGCTCCGTCACCCAGAGAGCGGGATCCGCATCCTGTCGCTCGGCAAAATACCGGGTGAGCCAAATCCGGGCTTTGGATCCGAGATAGACTTCGCGCTCCTTGTTTCCCTTGCCCACCACGACGACGCTGCCCCGTTGCCAATCCACATCCCGGCGGTTCAACCGCACGGCTTCGCCCACCCGGCACCCGGTGGCAAAGAAAAACTCGACCACCGCGTGTTCCAGCGTGGTACGACAAGCGTCGCGTAGCCATTCCAACTCGTCCATCGTCAGAGCCTTCGGTACCCGTTGGCCCAATTTTGGCTCTTTTAACTTCCGCGCTGGACTAGGGACACAAATCCCTTCGTCTTCCGCCCAGCGGAACAGGCCTTTGATGGCCCGGATTTTGTGGCCCAAGCTTGAAGACTTAAGATGACCGTGATGCGTCAGATGGGTGCGCAAAAGGTCCAGCGTCACCGCGGCCAGACCCACGTCTCCGACCTCACGAATGAGGATCTGGTGTTGTAAGCGATAG
>JAKADO010000098.1 GCA_021820485.1 Bacillota bacterium | reverse complement strand
TGGAGCTGGCATGAAAAATCACGCCGAACACAAAACCATAAATGCCTGCATTGACCAGCGGATTGATGACCGCCCAGTACAGGCCCAGGAAAGAATGCTTATAGCGCGTTTCCACATCGCGCACGGAAAGATTGCGCGTCAATTCAAGCCAGAGTCCCATGCGCGCCCAGGGGCCAACCCCCGGCTTCCGCGCGACCTCCGACTCGCCATCCGTGAGGATGTGCTTGTCCGCTTGGCTCAGCCTTGACATCCCCTTTTCCAAAGTGTTTTCATTGTACCCTCTTCGACACCACCCGCCAACTATCATCCCCTTCCAAGAGACGCGGAAAATGGAAAAGGCCCCGAGTCACTGGGGCCTGAGGCTTGCTCGTGAAGCGTTATTGGCAGTCTTGCAGGTTTCCTTCCAGCACCAACGGTCCCTTCACGTTCGTGCTGGTGACAGGATAGACCCGAACAATCCCTTCGGGAATGGTGGAGACTCCGGGCGAATAGGCTCCCGCCCAATCGCTGGGATTGGTGGAGGTGCTGACCCGCGTCATTTTCACGGTCGCCACGATGGTCGACGTGGAGGGATTGGTCAAGGTGAAGACATATCCCGTGTAGCTGGAGCCATAGTGGCTCGGCGGATACAGCATGTTGCCAACCACATCCAAGCTTTCGAACCCTTCCAGTTGGTTGATGACGTGCGTCGCTTCCCCGTAAGGGTGCAAATCCATGGTTTGGCTGGTCAGCCCCACGCTGCACACGGTCACACTGGGCGAGGGCGGGGCCGTCGGCGGCCAGGCGATGCCCAAGGGCTTTGGGGCCGCTTTGACGTTGTTCTTGCCAATGCGGTAGAAGGTCACGGGACCCACCACCCCGTCCGAGGTGATGCCCTGCGCGGTTTGAAAGGCTTTCACGGCGGCCAAGGTGGCGGCGTCGTAATAGCCGGTGATGCGCCCGGAGTAAAATCCGAGACCCTTCAAGATCACCTGCACAAAGACCACGTCAAAGCCATTGCGGCCCGACTGGATGGCGCGGCCCCCGGCAAAGGTGTAGATCCAGGTGGCGTCATAGAAGCCAAAGCCGGCGATGGCATTGGCGGGAAATCCGGTGTCGCCGTTGCTGGCGGCGTCCGCTTTGAATGCCAGCACGGCGCTGGCCGTGGCAGCATCAAAGGTGCCGGTGGCGGGCTTCCCGATGATGCTGGCATAGCGGAAGCAATTGAGCCGGTTTTGCAGAATGGTCACATCGCCGCCGGACATCCCCTGCTCAAGCTGGCGGCTCCCATACACGGGACCGCCATAGGTGGTGTGCGATCCAACGCCCTGCCCAAACACAAAGTACGTGTTGGGACCCACAATGCCGTCCGCGCTGAGGCCAAAGTAGCTTTGAATGTTCTTCACGGCTTGGACTGTGCTGGAGCCATACGTGCCGGTGATGCTGATGGGCGATCCCATCGGGCCCAAAGGCGGATTCATGGTCTCGAGCATGAGGTCATAGACCGCCTGCACAATGGCCACATCAGTCCCCGTGTCCCCCGAGGAGAGGTTGCGGCTGCCAAACGGCACGTAGGGGGCAAAAGTATCATCAAACAGTGCCACGTCAAGTTCCTCCTTTTTTCTTCTCATCGCTCCACGGTATGCCAAAGGAGGAAATATGTTCCCGGGACGCCAAGTGTCGCCAGCGGGAATATTCTTGCCGTCCGCCCCAAAAGCTCGCCGCCCCTCTTTCAAAGACGTGAGAAGATTCCGTACAATGTAAGGAATGCAGTAAATCCAGGAGGCTCTTTTAGATGGTCGAACTTGAGTCCCGTCCCAGTGCCGAAGGGCTGAGGCCCAAACGCAGCCGCACCTTTTGGTGGGGCCTCTTGGCGCTGGGGCTTCTCACCGCCATCTGGGGCTACAGCAATATTGTCATCCGTCAATTGGAACTCTCGATGAGCCCAGCGGCCCTATTGACCCTGCGCTATGCCTTGGTCGGGGTGCTGGGATTGCCGTGGGCCTTCCGGCACGGGAGCCTCTTCCTAAAACAGTGGCTGTGGGGTTTATTGGTGGGGGTGTTCCTGGCCGCGGCGACGCTCTCGCAAGCGGTCTCGATGGAAAGCATTCCGGTGGACAATGTGGCCTTCATTACCGCTCTCTATGTGATTTTGACGCCGCTCTTCATGGCCCTCTGGCGCCGAAAGGTTCCGCACCGGGTGGTGATTGTGGCGGCCTTGGTGAGCCTTCTTGGGGTGGCGCTCTTGGTTGGGCATGTCACCGTGACAGCCGCGATTGGCACGCTCTGGTCGCTCTTGGCGGCGGTGATGGCGACGCTGCAAATCATTGGGACGGCTGAAATCTCGCGCACCATGACGGTGATTCAACTCACCATCATGGAGGCGCTGGGCGCCGCCCTGACGCTTTTCCTCTATCTCCTTGTGACCGGCGGCTTTCAGCACCACGCATTCGCCATCATCTCCCTGCACATGCCAATCGGCGTGGCTTGGCGCCTCGGATATCTCGCCCTCTTGGGCACTCTTATTGCCGGGTTCCTGCAAGTGTGGGGGCAAAGCCAGCTGACGGCCACCGAGGCGGCGCTGGCCTTCAATATGGAGCCAGTCTGGACCGCCGTTTTTGCCTGGCTGGTGTTCAGTCAATTCCTGCGCTGGCTTCAAATCATCGGAGCGCTGCTCATTGTGGGAAGCTTGGTGGTGCTGTCCGTGACCAGCGAGGAGGGCAACGATTTAGAGGTCCCGGACACCAAAGCTCCATATCGTGAGCATTAGCATCCCAAACGTGTAGAGAATCGCATAGAAGACCATGCCCTCACCGGGCGGGTGCACCGCGCCGAAGGGCCCAAATCCCGCTACGGCTCCCGGATAGGCGTGGTTGCCGAGAATCTGGTAAAGGGCGCGCCGATAGAGGGCGTCGGTGGGAATGAGGAGGCTGGTCACCCAGCCAATCACGGTAAACGCGGGGCCCGGCGCGGTGAGCGCCCCCAACTGCTCCAGCGCTCCACCCAAGAAGGCAATGAGCACCGCCGAGGACACCACAATGCCGTTGGTCATGGTGGCGGTGAGGGTCGATCCCAACAGTGTCACCGTACTGACCAAAAGCCCTTCCAAGAGAAAGTTGCCGTACGCTAAAAAGAGATTCACGGTGCCGCCCACCACTTGCCCGAACTGAGCCTGGTCAATCAGCACCAGACCAAAAAAGAGAATGGTGGTATAGGAGAGGACCACAATGGAGAGTCCCACCCACTTCCCCAGAATGAGCCGCGATCGCCGAATTGGCCGGGGCACCACCGCGAGCAGCGTCCCGTCATCGATTTCCCCGGAAATGCTGGCCACAAAAATCAGCACCGCAAACAGCGCAATCATCACGTAGGCGGCAAAGAGTCCGAGATAGAGATAGGAGAGTCCTGCGATGTAGGTCCCCCCCGGCAAGGCTGGGGGCTTCCCCACCCATTTGAGAAAGAGGAAGAAGAGCAACAAAAAAAGAAAGGTCAGCCCGCCCGCCGCCACGATGAGGCGCTTTCTGAGCGTCTCCTTGAGGCTGTAGCGCACCACTGTTCGCATCTACCGGGCATCCTTTCCTATCCGACTTAGGAACCAGTCCTCCAGCGACGAGTGATCGGGCTCCACTTCGTAGACTTTCACGCCCAGATCGACCAGTTGCTGCACCACCTGGGGCAAATCTTCGCGCATGAGGCTCACCCGAATTTCGGCCCGCAACTTTGCTCCCCATTGTACCACGGCCGCATGCGGGCCGGCTTGCATGGCCTCCGCGCCTTCCGCGGTGAGCCCTTCCACCTGCACCCGGTACCGGCGCACGCCGCCATAAATGGCATCCTGCAAGGAGCCTTGATAGAGCACTTGCCCACCGTCGATGAGGGCGACGCTGTCACAGAGCTTCTCCACGTCGGAAAGGAGATGGCTGTTCAAAAAGATGGTCACGCCGTCTTGCCGGAGTTCCTGCAGGAGTTCGCTCACTTCGTGCCGGCCAATCGGATCGAGGGCCGAGGTGGGCTCGTCAAGGAAAATCAGGTCGGGCTTTCCCACCAACGCCACGGCCAATCCCAACCGCTGCTGCATCCCCTTGGAAAAGGCTTTGACACGCTCGTATCCGCGGCCGCGCAATCCCACGCGGTCGAGGAGCGCCTCGCGCTCGCCCTGGGGGAGCGGCGTCTTCAAGAGTTGGGCATGAAACGCCAGCACTTCATCAGCGGTGAGCCATGGTTGATAGCGAAACAGCTCCGGCAAGTAGCCCATACGCTTTCGCGGAGCCATTTCCCGGAAAGAATAGCCTAAAACCCGAGCGCTTCCCGCACTCGGGTTTACCAGCCCCACCAACATTTTCACCAAGGTGCTCTTGCCTGCTCCGTTCGGTCCCAAGAGGCCGAAGATCTCGCCTTGATTGACCGAGAGGTTGATGTGGTCACAGGCGACGCGTTGGCGAAACGTCTTCGTTAGTCCCAACGTTTGAATCGCTTTCATGGGAAGAGCCGCTTCACCTCCGCCGTAAAGGCGCTTTGGCTGATCTTGGTGTTTTGATGCTCCATCACTGCGGTCACCACCCCGTGGTTCACCCACGCCGCTCCCACGGTGTGCCCCGTGCGGCTGCTGTCCACGATGCCTTGGGTTCCCGACACCTGCACGTTCTGGGGATTGCCGGGCAAGGGAACGATGAGCGTGTCCTTCCAATTCGCCATCCGTGCCACCGCGGATTGCAGGGTCGGGGGCAGGAACGGAAGGTTTTCGAGCGCCTTCATCACCTGGCCAACCGGGACCTGTCCAGGTACGGCAACGGTCGGCTGCGGCACCTCTTCCATGGTCCAGGCGCCGCTTTGAATGGTAGCCGCCGCCGGCACCACCAGCGTAAACGGCTGGTTGTTGAGGCTCGTCGGGAACAAGTCCCGTCCGCCTTGGCTCTCAATGAGCTGGTTGATGTTCGGCACGTTCAAGCGCAGTGTCACGCGAAGCCCGGTCTGCAGCGAGGCGGTCTTTGCCGTCCCGAGGCTTTGGGGCCATGCGTTGGGCATGCCATACTGCGGCAATTGGCTGAGCGGCACCGATTCTTGGCGCATCGGACCGGCCACCGTGACTGAGCCGTAGTGCGACAGCGTCACCTGACCGCCACGCGTCACGGTGCGCGTCAGAGCCGCCAACTCTTCCGGACTCACGGGCACGGTGCCGATGCTCTTCACCTGGAAGAGCGAGGTGATGGCTGCCAATGCCTGATGGCCCGCGCTCTGAAAGCTTGCCCCGACGCCGAGAATAACCATCGCAGCCGCCGCCGCGGGGATCCACCAGCGGTTGGTCCGTTGATTCTTCCGGCTCACCGGATGCACCAAGTCCAGTGCTCCATCACCAAACATGACCAATGACCCAATCTCTTCAAAGACATTCTGGCAACTTTCGCAGTTTCTCAGATGCGCTCCCAGCATTTCGCGTTCCGCCGGACGGCCCTCACCATCATAGAACGCCATCCATTCGCCTTCGCCCGGACAACGGCGCTCCCACATGCTGCTTGTCTTCATGCCTGCACCTCCCTTACGCGGCTGGATTCAGCCTCACCAAAGTACGCCGTTTTGAGCTTTTTCAACGCGCGAATCAAGATGACCCCGACCTGCTCAGTGGGACAATCGAGCTTTTCGGCAATCTCTTTATAGGAGTACCCGGAATGGCGGAGGAGGAGCGCCTTCTGATCGCGTCCGTTCAGAGCCTTCAAGCTGTCCTGTACCCGCGCCCGATCAAACTCGGTCATGGTCAACTCCTCCACTGTCTGCACCCGTTCCACCGTCGATATGCGTTCGGTCACCCGTTCTTCCACCTTCGCCCGCCTCACATGGTCGAGGGCCAGATTGTTCACCACTGTCCTGAGCCAAGCGCCCACGCGATCCTGCTCGCGGGGCGGCTTAGTCATGAGCCGAATGAAGGCTTCTTGGACCAATTCTTCCGCAATCTCGCGGCTGCCCACAATGTAGCTGGCATGCCGCACCAATCCGGCGAATTCGGTCTCATAGAGACGCTGTATGGCCGTCTCCATATCCGCCATGCCGACCCTCCCCTTCCTTTTACGATGATAACGGACCAAGCGGCGGAAATATTACCGCATACGACCCAGTCGGGATTGGCTTCCCAGTGACGGGAGCAGCCAAGCCACGCCAACCAGTACGGTAAAGAACAAGTCTCCAAAAAAGACTCCGCCCAAAAACACGGACTCGGCCCCCTGCTCAACGAGAGAGGCCAAGAGCACCGCCCCCAAGGCCAACGCTGTCCAGCCATGGCGCTGGGGCGCCGTGAAAAAGGCTTTGTAGAGCGCCACCACCACCACGATGCCCCACAGAATGAGTCCCACCGCCCCCAGCTCGACCAAGGTGCGGAGGATGGAGTCGTGGGGTGAAAGTCCGCGGTAGGCCGGTGGCACATAGGGGAGAATGGCCGCCGGCGAGTTGCCCGCGCCCACCCCGAACCAAGGATGCTTGGCGGCCACTTTGAGGGCAGCTTGCCAAAGTCCTGTTCGTCCCGAAAGGCCATGGCTCCAAAGCTTCTCCCACTTGTGAACGCCTGTCGCCATCACCGCTCCGCCGGCCAGCACCACCACACCAATCACCACGCCCAAGAGGCCGCGGCCGCGATAGCGAAGAACGATGAGCAGCATGACGCCGACAATGGTCGCAATCCAACTGGCCCGCGCGTAGCTGAACACCACGCCAATGAGGGAAATGAGAAATCCAATCCCATACATCCCACGATTGGGGGTTCGCTCATCCAAATAGAGGCCCAGTGCCGCCGGCGTCGCGAACACCAGCAGCATGCCCAGCGTGTTCTTGTTGGCAAACGGCCATTCCCACGCCAATAAGTGATGGTGCCCCACCGGCACCAAAAATCCTTGATGAAAACCTATCGCCCCGATGGCGGCCACGAGTGTGAAGAGCACACCGGCCAATGCCATAGGCTTCAACAAATCTTGCAGCGTCATCTGCCTCTCGTGCAAAAGGTACGGAATCACCAAGGCGGTCAGCCAAAAAATGGCCGGCACGCCGAGGGCATACCGCACCGACACGTGGCGGTTGATCGAGACCGCCAAGGAGACCCATACCGCCAATGTGTAGAAAAGAAATCCCCAATATTGCACCCGATGCTGCCACAAGAACCGCCACAAATCGCGCCGCGGCAAAAACGCGATGAGCGCTCCCACGATGCCGCCCACCACCGGAAAGTACTGACCGATGCCGCCGTACCAATGATGAATCACTTCCAAGGCCACGGCTGCAAGCGCGGTCCACCACCAGACCCAAGCTGGCCGACGCCAAACGACTCCAATCCCAATGATGCCCAAAACGATGGCTGCGTCTCTCATATGTCACCTCATTAACATGTCGAAAGCATTATACCGAACCTGGACACCAATCTGGATGGCGAAACCCTCCAGACGCGTCAGATTCTGCCCTCAGGGCCGGAAAACGCGGATTTTGACGAAAAAGGTGGGCAAACTGGATGGAGAAAGTTCTCGCCAGGATGTCCTTTCAAGGCTGTCCTGAGGCTTTATGGTTTCCCTAAGGAGGTTCAAAATGGCTAGTCGAGCTGCTGACACACAAGAGCAGTGGACCCGGGCCGATTCGTGGTCATTCTGGGCGTTCGGCATCGGCATGCTGATGGAGAACTATATTTTCTCCTTGGCCCCAATTGCCAACGGCTGGGTCCACAACATGCCCAAGTCGCTCACATCGCTGTTGCTGTCGTGGGCGCCCATTTGGCTCATCATTGGCATTGCCGTGGCCGGTCCCGTCTCAGACCGCATGGGCCGCAAGAATACATTTTACGTCACTATGACGCTTTATGCGATTGGCGGATTGGGACTCATCTTTTTGAGCTCCACCTACGTCACGCTGCTGCTGTTTCTCGCGGTGCTGCTGTTTGCGTCCGGCGGAGAAATGAACACCATCATGGTGGCCTCCCACGAAATGATGCCGCGGCTGCACCGCAGCAAAACCATGATGATGGAAATCAACTTCATCAACTTGGGCGGCCTGCTCTTGGCCATCCTCTCCATGGTGAGCGCCTCCTGGTACGGTTCAGTGGAACTGCAGAAAATCAGCGTTGGCGTGGCGCTCTTGATTGTGCTGGTGGTTCTGCTGTTTGCGCGGACCAATACCCCGGAGTCGCTGCGCTGGCTGGTGCGGCAGGGCCACACCGACCGGGCCCGGGAGGAGGCGGTGCGCTATTACGGCCCAGAGGAAGGCAAGCGCCGTTTTGAGGCGGTGACCAAAACGCGTCCGTCCCAGGGGGCCACCAACCAATACAGTCGCGTCAGCGTCGGCGTGCGGCTTTACGCCACCCTCACGACCGCCTTTGCCGGGAGCGCCGGGTTCGGACTGCTCACCTATGTGGTCGGCCCGTATTACTTCTCCCATCTGACCAGCCAAATTATTTTCGTCGCTGGGCTGGTCGGGTTTGTGAGCGGATTCTTCGGCCTCTGGGGCGACCGCTGGAGCCGGAAGAACCTTTTGTTGATCGGATATCTCGGCACCTTCCTTTTCACGCTCATCATCTATTTGACCGTCGGCTCGTGGACCAAGAACCTCACCATCTTCTGGATTCTCTTGGTGGTGCTGAACGTCTTTGTCAGCATCGGGTACCTGACTGAGGACACCCTGAAGGGCGAGGTGTGGCCCACCAAGTCGCGCGGCACCTACACCGCCATTGTGCGGTTCGTCTCCATCGGGCTTTATATCGCCACCATCTACCTCACCGCTCACTACACCTTGAGCCACACCATTCTCTTCAACACCATCGTCTGGGCCATTGGAGCCTCGGGCGCGGTGCTCTGGTACTTCAAGGGCATTGAAACCGGGCGCGGCGTCTCCATTGAGGAGGCGTCGTCAGAGGCCTGACGGGATTTCCAGGAAAAAGCGGCGAGCCTCGGCCCGCCGCTTTTGGGATGTCTCTAGATGACTGGGTCGCTGGGCGCATCGGGTGGCGTTGGGGTGCCGCCCTCGCTGCGCCGGGCCAACTCACCGTCAATCACGCCAAGCATATCGGTCAAATCCGCCATGCGCGCCTCCAGATGCCGCTTCAGCGAACGCAAGGCAAAGTCGTCCATGTGCTTAATCATCTCTTCACGCGGAAATCCCACCATGCCGCGCAGATTGCCCGTCACATTGTTGAACATGTCGTGGAGCCAATCTGCCCACGGCCCCGGGTTGAACGGGCCGCTGGTCCATTCACTCATTGCGATCCCTCCTCAACAGCACGCGTCGTCGCCATCTCATTTTCTGCCTTGATTATAGCAAACATGCTGAAAACTGCCCTTCCATCAATTGGTCGACGCAAATCGGCGACAAACTATTACAATAGGTTGCGTGAATTGACAGATATTGTGATAATTAGAGTCTAAGAGGGCCATGATGGGTCTTTTTTCGACAGATGATGCTGAGCTCCGCATGAATAAATGCTTGCCAAAGGAGGCGTGTTCCGATGATGAGCGTTCAGCAGCAACTTATTGGCCCGCATTTTTGGGTCAAACGAACCCCGGAATGGAGCGCCGTGCTTGATACGCTCGCGTTGCCGCTATTCCGTGATCAGCAGCGCGACGCCTTGATTAATTATATAGATTTGGATAATCGAGTGATTGACTGGGATGGCATTCACGCATGCGCGAACGCCTACTCGAATGAAGCCCGAATCTTGTTGCGCATCGCCCATGCCCTATATAATGGGGGCGACTGCCAACTGTCGGAGCTTGAGGATCTCTCCAGCGCCGGGCGGTCCGCAGCGATTCTCTTAATCGCGCAGCGCTATCGCCAATAACTCTGAAGGAGTCCCTATGCCGGTCATCTACGCGTTGTCCCACGTGCCGCCCGAAGTGAGTGCCTACGGGATGGCTAAATACTCGCGCTCAAGCGCCTCCATGCGCGACAGTCTCTTGGAACTCTCCCAGCAAAAAGCTGAAGCTTTTCTCAACACCTTTTACTTTTCCTATGGACACGCCTCCATTGCCGACCTCGCCCACGTGCCGCTGGCGATTGAGCAAATCTCGCTGTTGGCGGCGATGGATGTTGTGGATGAACCACTCTGGGACGGCCAAGAACGCTCCACCCGGTACCAAGACTTTTCCGAAAGCCCGTATTACACCCCCGACACGGCCAGTGCGGACTATGCCACCGACATTCAGTCGCTCTTTTCGCTCTATCAATCGCTCTTTGGCGAGGCCGAAGCGGTGCTCCGCGAGCGCTATCCCAAGCCGGAAGCCATGAAGTCAGGCACCTACGGCCGCACCATCAAGGCGCGCGCCTTCGATCTTGCCCGCTACGCGCTTCCGCTCGCTACACTGACCAGTCTAGGACA
>JAKADO010000019.1 GCA_021820485.1 Bacillota bacterium | reverse complement strand
CCAAGCGTGCAAGCGGCGGTTGAAACGCGTGACCCAAGGCATTGGTTCCTATCCCACGCATGGCGCGACACGGAGAAGGTTGCATCATGGACCTTTCGGCATCTCAGTGCCATAATATGGATGTTTGTGGAAAATGTTCCCACGACATTAGAAGGGGGGTGCAATCGCCATCCCACCACCAGGATCGGCGTTGGCGAATATCAACCGAAGTCATGATCGTCGATTTGCATATGCACCGGTGAGCATCCGCGGGCTGGCGCCTGTGGCTCAATTGCAAGGGTGGAGCTGGGAGTTGTTCACGAATGTGGGTGCCTGTGATCCGCGGTCGGAATGATGGAGGGATAGTCCATGGGTGCAAGATGGGGATTGACCCTCGAATGCGTATGATGAGTGGCGCGACAATTCACCGTCGAGATCGTGCCGTCCTTCGATTATCCTCCTGTTTGAGCCAATGACGAAGGCCCTTTCCCGCGTGCGGTTCATCCGCATAACGGGGAATCACATGAAAGTGCGCATGAGGAATTTCTTGATTGGATACGCTCCCGACGTTCCAGCCCAGGGTGTATCCAGCGGGACCGTAGCGCTCGGCTAAGTAGGTTCGGGCCTGCAGCAACAGTGCGCGCAGATCCATCCATTCGGCCTCCGTCAAATCAAACGTCGTAGGGCGATGCATCTTCGGTACAATGACGCCGCTGCCTTCCAGAATGTCTTGATGATGATCATGCTGAAGAAAGTAACAAGTCTCGTTTTCCAGCACGATGTGTTGATGGGGGTCCCGCTGGGGGTGGCAGAAGGGGCAAGCGGTTTCCGGCACAGTATAACCTCCTCATCCCGAGTGCTGTAATTTTACGGCTTCCTTGCCGACGTGCTCTACCGTTTACGTTCTCGTTAGTGATGAGATTGGCCGACAGCGGTTTCCGCGAAGGCGATTGCGCTGCATGCAGATCCCACCACAGGCGATGCCCTTCCCATGACCAGAACTTACCCCTATTTTAGACGCGGTCGGGATGGCGGCTACATTGCACGGACATGGGGAGGGTCAACCCCCTGCCTTGCAAAGTTAATGCCCCCATCACGTGTTCGCTCGCCGTGGTGTCTCTGGGCGCCGCTCGTCAAAAGGCGGGAAGTCGTTCGCGGGCGCTTTTTTCCAGCGCCTCGCGGTCGTCTGGATGCGCCACCGCGATGAGTTGTTTGGCGCGTTCTCTCAACGATCGGCCATGCAGTTCCGCCACGCCGTATTCGGTAACGACGTATTGCACGTGGTTCCGGCTGGTGGTCACCGCAGCGCCGGGGCGGATGTTGGCTACGATGCGCGGTTCCCCGGACCGAGTGCGCGAGGGGAGCGCAATGATGGAGCGGCCCCCGGGCGCGAGGCTGGCTCCGCGGACAAAATCCATTTGTCCGCCGACGCCCGATACAATGTGCGAACCGATGGACTCGGCGGCGACCTGTCCGTTCAAGTCCACTTCAATGGCGGAATTGATGGAGATCATGCGCGGATTTTGACGGATGACGGCGGTATTGTTGGTATAGTCGACGGTGCGCAGTGATACGGCCGGATTGTCGTCGAGAAAGTGATAGAGTTGCTCGCTACCCATACAGAATGTGGCCACAATCTCGCCCGGGTCGGTGGCTTTGTAGCGGCCGGTGACGACGCCGCGCTCGACGAGCATGCGAACACCGTCGGAAATCATTTCACTGTGGATTCCCAAGTCTTCATGATGGGTGAGTTGACTCAGCACTGCATTGGGAATGCGGCCGATCCCTAATTGGAGGGTGGCTCGGTCGGGAATTAGGCTGGCGACGTGCCGGCCTATGGTGGCGGACAATGGGTCAACCGCTTCCACAACGGTGGCGCTGAGCGCTTCGTCCCACTCGACGCCATATGTGATGGAAGTGGCAGGAATCAGGGCGTCGCCCAGCACACGGGGGACAGAGGGATTGATTTGAGCGATGGTGATGGAGGCGACCCGCATGGCTGCCAACGTGGCCTCGATGGTAGGCCCTAGACTGACGTACCCGTGCCTGTCCGGGGGGCTCACGTTAATCAGTGCGACATCAGGCTGAAATTCCGACTGTTCTAGGAACCACGGTACTTCGGATAAGAAGATGGGAACGTAGTCAGAGAGGCCGGTGTTGACAGCCTCCCTCAGGTTCTTTCCGACAAAGAGGGAGACGTCACGGATGTGGGCGGAGAGTTCGGGACCAACCCATGGTGTCGGCCCTTCAAGATGCAGGTGAAACAGCGTCAAATCCTTTAAACTCCCCGCCCTGTCGGCAAGCCCATTCAAGAGATGATGCGGGGTCGAGGCCATTCCTTGGGCATAAATCCGCATGCCTGATTGGATGGCGTCCATGGCTTCATGAAGTTTGACAATCTTCATCGTGATTCCCCTTTATGATTTCCGGGAACGGCTACTCCGGCAAGAGCGCCAGATCCATCAACGTTTTGGCCATCGGGTGCTTGGCTATGCGCTGGGGCGAGCCCTGCTCAATAATCCGGCCGCCCGTCAGTATGACAACCTCATCCACCAGGTCCAGGTTGGTGGAACCGTGGGTAATCCACAAGACCGAACGCTGCCGGGCCCATTCCATCAATCCCTCCATCAGGGAGCGCTCGCTGAGCGGGTCGAGCCCCTCGGTGGGTTCGTCCAGCAGAAGAATCGGCGCATTTTTAAGAATAGCACGCGCGACAGCGAGCCGCTTGATTTCTCCGCCTGACAGGGTGGTTCCGCGTTCCCCCAGCATCGTGTCCAAGCCGTCTGGCAATGTCTTCATCAGCGGTTGCATTCCGGCCAGTTGCATCGCATGGTGCAGTTCCCGCTCGGTGGCGTGGGGCGAGGCCAGCAAGAGGTTGGCCCGGAGAGTACTGTGAAAAACATGCGGGAATTGGTTGACGACACTGAAGCAGCGCCGCGCTGCCTCCGGGTCCCAGTCGCCGAGGTCGGTGTGGTCGAGCGTAACGCGGCCGCCCGTAAAGGGAGTAAGACCGGTGATAAGGTTTACCAGGCTGCTTTTGCCAGACCCGTTGGGACCCATCAGGGCAACGTGCCGGCCTGGGGCCAGGGTCACGCTGACCCGCTCTAAAATCGGCCGCGAGGCATGGTTGGCGTCCAAGCTGACATCATTCAGCACCACAGACGGCACCTCTTCGGCGGGCCGGGTTCTCCGGGCATTTTGAGGGGCATCTGGCAAGCCAGCGAGCTCCTCGATGCGTTGTGACGCTCTCTTCAACCCGCCGGCCTCCTGAAACGCGGCGGGCAAGGGACTCACAATCTCGAAGCTGGCCAGTGCCAGGAGCGCGACGACCGGCACCAAGACCGGCTGAAGTTGGTGGCGCTCAGCCTCGAAAATGCTGATTTGCAGCACCACCCACATGCCAGCCCAAGAGATAAAGAGGGAGAGGCCGTTGTACACCCCGCTGATTCGGCTTAGGCGGCGCTTGGCGGTTTGAATGCGCTCTTGCAAGTGGTCGATGTGCGCTTCCACACGGTCGGCTAGATTGAGAGCCCGAATGTCCGAAAGACCGTGCAGGAGCTGAACCAGCGCTGCACTGAGCCGGCTTCTGAGATCGACCAAACCTTGGCTGGACAATTGCGACACGCGTGCGGCGCTCCATGACAGCGCCACTCCGGATAGTGCCAGCATCAAGGTGAGGGAGATGGCGATGGGGGGATTCAGCCAGAGCCCGATGCCCAACACCATGAGAAGTCCGATGATGCCAATGGCCAAGGGCTCATAGAGGCTGACCAGCAAATTTTGCAGGCTGTCCACGTCACTGCCCACACGGCTTAACACATCGCCACTCTGGTATCCTCGCCCGAGCACACCCATACGCGGCTCGACTGCTTGATAGAGATGCACTTTTAAGTCACGCAGCCATCGTAGTGTCACGTCATGGGAAAAGTAGCGGTCGAGATAGCGAAATCCCGCCCGTGCCGTACCGAAAAACCGCACTGCCACAATGGGGGTCCACAACAGGAGAATGGTGCCCGGATGTTGGGCCGCTTTGGCAATGAGATAGCTCGAGGTGGATTGGAGGCCCAAATTCATGGCAACGGTGGCAGCACCGAAGACAAAGGCCATCAGAATCAACGACTTATAGGACTTGGTCAGCTTGAAGAGGCGCATGGGCCGTTTCCCTCCCTTGATAGGCATCGACCAGAGCACGGTACAGCCCGGGCTTGCGCAAAAGCTCCTCCGGGGAACCCCATTGGGCCATCCGGCCCTGCTGCAGCACCAAAAGGCGATCGGCGCGCGTTACCGTTGACAGTCGATGGGCGATGGTGATGACCGTGCGTCCCTTGGAGAGTCGCTCCATGGCGTCCAACAGCGCCTGTTCGCTGGCTAGGTCAAGATTCTGGGTCGGCTCGTCAAAAACAACGACGGGAGTGTCGAGAAGAAAGGCACGTGCCAAGGCCAAACGCTGGCGCTGCCCACCGCTGAGCCGGACGCCCTCTTGCCCAATCTGGGTATCCCACCCATCGTGCCACTGGGAAATGAATTCCCAGGCGCCGGACTGCACCAGGGCTTGTTGCATTTGGGACGTCGAGGCATCGGAAGCGACCTGGCGCAAGTTGTCTAGGATGGTCCCGTCAAAGAGATAGGGACGCTGGGTAACCCAGCTTAGCTGGCGTCTCCACCAATTGAGGTCCAATTCACTCAGGGGCGTGCCTCCCACCCGAATTTCTCCTGAAAACGAATACGTGCCCATCAACAATTGAATCAACGTGCTTTTCCCGGAACCGCTGGGACCTACGATTGCTAAGCGCTGACCGGGCTGCAGGGCGAGCGTAATGTCCTCGAGTGCGGGAAGGGTTCGGCTTGGATAGGTAAAGGAGACAGAGCGCCATTCCAAGCTCCATGGCCCCGATTGGGGCAATTGGACGTGCCCGCCTTGAAGTGCTGGAAGCGGAGATTCCATGAGCTCAAAAATTTCTTTCGCGGCACTGGCTCCTTTTAGGCCATCGTGAAATTTAGCGCCCAATCCCCGCCACGGGATGTAGAATTCCGGTATTAGCACGAGCACCATGAATGCGGTCTCGAATGGAATTTGTCCATGGATTAGGCGCAATCCGACGGCCACGGCGATGAAGGCCATGCTGAGCGACGCAATGAGTTCCAGCACCATGCCGGACAGAAAGGCGATGCGCAGGGTGGCCATGGTGGTGGCTCGAAAAGCCTCGCTTTGCCGGTAAATGGTCTTGGACTGCTCCTGGCTGCGGCCAAACAGCTTGAGGGTGTCCAGTCCATGCAGCACATCGAGAAAATGTCCGCTCAGCCGATTCATGAGTTGAATCTGCCGCTGGGAGTGATTTTCGGCTTGGCGGCCAATAAGAATCATGAATAGCGGTATGAGCGGCAAGGTAATCAAAAGGATCAGACCTGACAGCCAATCGCGGCTCACGACTCCCAGCCAGACGATGGCGGGAACCAGCGCTGTGATGACAATTTGCGGCAGATACCTCGCCAAGAATACCTCAAAGTCGTCG
Organism: Bacillota bacterium; assembly: GCA_021820485.1. Classification (GTDB taxonomy): domain Bacteria; phylum Bacillota; class Sulfobacillia; order Sulfobacillales; family Sulfobacillaceae; genus Sulfobacillus_B. Next base: position 34,229 of record JAKADO010000019.1, on the reverse strand, counting down.
ATGCCCTGCACCGCCAACGTGACAAGCGCGCCACTATCGGGGCGGGTTTCGGAACCACCGCCTTCGTGCAACAAGAAGTGAATGAACTGGTGCCGCAGCCGGGTCTGCGATTCGGCGGAAAACCTTAGCGCCCAGCTCTCTTGGAAGCCGGCCACCAGCGAGCGCAGCGCGATGATCGCCAAGAGCATCAAGGAAAATGGCCATACGACGTGCCACTGTGCATGGCCTATATACACGCCGCTAACAATGCGGGCCAGAAACAGTGCTTGGAAGACAATCAGGAGGCCGGTCAGAGCTCCACCCAAAGCGAGCCCGGCAACCAACTGTTTCGTGGTGTTGAGCTGTCTCCACAAACGAAGATCCATGCTCTGAAACCTCCTGTCATTGGCCCTATGATAGAGCGATTGAACTTTCCGTCAAGCATGCCCAAAATTGCCGGAAACCATTGCTGTTGCTGCGATTGAGTGGATTCAAAGGGCATTTGACGGTCAAAAAGGGAACGTTTGGCCTCAGAAGTTGCGCTGATGGTTCGTCGCGATTACTGACGAAAGGCCGTAAAATTCGTGCCCTAAAGCAGCTACAATCCGTCATGAAACGGTTAGGCAGCGTGGACCCTCAGCATCGACACCGCGGGGGTACCCGCGGCCTTTTAAGGAGGGGGACATCATGACTGGTGAGGGCCTGGCCCGTCTGCAATTTGGCGTCATGACGGTGTACCACTTTATTTTTGTTCCCATTACCATCGGGCTGGCCTTTCTCTTGGCAATTTTGGAAACCCGCTACTGGAAAACGCGTAAACCTGAGGACAGGAAGGTCATTGACTTTTTCGGCCGCCTTTTCCTCATTAATTTTGCCGTCGGCGTGGTAACCGGAATTTTCCAGGAGTTTCAGTTTGGCATGAACTGGTCCGATTACTCTCGCTTCGTCGGGGACGTGTTTGGGGCACCGCTGGCGGTTGAGGCCCTGGCGGCTTTTTTCCTGGAATCGACCTTCATCGGCGTGTGGGTGTTCGGGTGGGACCGCCTATCTCCCCGCATGCACGCCTGGTCAATGTGGCTAGTCGCTATCGGGACAAGCCTTTCCGCATTCTGGATCCTGACGGCCAATTCGTTCATGCAGGAGCCGGTAGGGTACAAAATCGTCAACGGCCATGCAGAAATGACCAATTTCTTCGCACTGCTGGGAAACCCTCAGCTATGGGTCGAGTTTCCCCATGTTGAAGCCGCCGCCCTGACGACCGGAGCTTTTTTTATCGCGAGCATCAGCGCCTACTTTCTCCTCTTTAAAAAGGAGTACCGGGACTGGTTTCTGCCGCCGTTCCGCATTGCCCTGGTGGTGGCCGCGGTGGGCAGCGTGTTGGTTGTGGCTATCGGGCATGAGCAAGCTCAGCATCTTATTGCCGCCCAACCGATGAAGATGGCCGCGTCCGAAGCGCTGTGGCACACAAGCGCTCTACATGCCGCGTGGAGCATCATCTCGCTCTTCAACCCCGCGACGCATCACACCTGGTTCTCGATTTCGATCCCATCCATGCTGTCACTTTTGGCATACAACCGGCTGACCGGACGCGTGCAAGGCATCGCTGAGATTCAGCGCCTCTATACCCATCTGTACGGTCCAGGGAACTACGTACCGCCGGTGCTGGTCACCTATTGGAGTTTCCGACTGATGATTCTCCTCGGGACTCTCATGGTGGTGGTAGCCATCTGGGGCCTTTTCTTGCTGTACCGGAAGCGCCTCTTGGAGCGGCCGCGCTACTTGAAAATCATGATCTGGTCGATTGGACTGCCGTCGCTCGCCAACATCATGGGATGGATCATGACAGAAGTGGGGCGTCAGCCTTGGATCGTGTTTGGATTGCAAAAGACAGCCCAAGCGGTGTCCCCGACTGTCTCTATGGCCGACGTGGCGATCACCCTCATCGGCTTTGCGCTCCTTTATGCGACCTTGGGCGTGATTGAAGTGCGCCTTTTGCTGAAGTTCATCCGCATCGGACCGGAGCCTCAGGACCATGAAGCCGTTTCCACAAATGCCGGGCTTTCGAGCCTCGGCGAATTGTAAGGGGGGATCGCCATGTCACTGCCTACGCTCTGGTTTGTGCTGATTGCGGTGTTGTTTGTGGGCTACCTGTTTCTTGAAGGATTTGACTACGGCGTCGGAATGCTGCTCCCCTTCGTCGGTAAAACTGATCAGGAGCGCCGCGCCATACTCGCGACCATGGGACCCGTCTGGGATGCCAACCAAGTGTGGCTCATCACCGCCGGCGGCGCATTGTTCGCCGCTTTTCCCAACTGGTACGCCACGCTATTCAGCGGATTTTACTTGGGGCTGGCGTTGTTGTTGGGAGGGCTCATCGTTCGCGGCGTCGGTTTGGAGTTCCGATCCAAGGATAGGCGTCCCGAGTGGCGAAACCGCTGGGATGCGCTCATTGTGATAGGCAGCGCCATTCCGCCGATTGTCTGGGGACTTGCGATGGGCAATGTGCTCCATGGGGTTCCGATTGATCAGCATATGAACTATGTGGGAACCTTCTTCACGCTGTTAAATCCGTATGCCCTGGTGGGCGCCATCGCCGCTGTACTGCTCTTCCTGCTGCACGGAGCACTCTATCTGGACTTGAAAGCGCCCGAGGAACTGTCCTTGCGGGCCCATCAAACGGCCTACCGGGTGGGGATGTGGGCGACCGTGTCCTACTTTCTCTTTGTAGCGCTCAGCTACTTTTACGCCAACTTTGCCCACAAGTTGGGGGTGGATCCGGGGCCTATCCCGCTTTTGGCGGGACTCAGCATGATTGCGGTGCGCTTCTTGCTTCCGGGCCGGCGCCGAGGCTGGGCCTTCGTCGCAGGCGGACTGACGATAGTGCTGTCTACGGCCAGTGTCTTCTTGGCGCTCTTCCCGCGCGTCATGATATCCAGCCTCAATCCTCATTGGTCGCTGACCATCTATAACGCCGCGTCAAACCTGTATAGTCTGCGGGTAATGACCGTCGTGGCTGTCACGGTGCTCCCCATCGTCCTGGCCTATCAGGCATGGACTTACTGGGTGTTTCGAAAGCGGGTCTCGTTGAAAGACACCTTCCATTACTAACGCCGGGTCGTGCGTGTTCGAGGCGGAAGCGCTGGCTTCCGCCTCTTCGCGCGGCGCAGGCAAGCGACCTTTGTCGGTGGAATGTCCTGTAAGGAAGAGCGATGGTCAGACATGCCGATAAAGATTTGTCCGCGACACGATAGATTGGTGCTGAAGAAAGCATGGCGATATAGCGTGAGGCAGTGCACAAAGCTGGGAACGTTTGATGCGCCAAAACACCTAACTCTTGGATTTTGGCAGCCCGATGACGGGCTATGTGATGGAATTCTGGGGTGGAGCCACAATGATGTCTACGGGCAAACCCCATTCATAGAGGCGGTCGGACTTTTGAATCTGAAACGATGCCTCCTCAAGTGACCGGGCTACATAGATGGGGCGGCAGTCAACGGCGTTGGGCAAGGAACGATGGGCAAGCCGATACACCTTCGATGCTAGTGGCTCCAGCTCAACGAGGGTCAACGATACGATGGCGATCCGACCACCGGGCTTTACGACGCGCCGGCATTCACCCAGTACGGGCGGAATTTCTGGGGTATCGAATAATTCCAGAGTGAAACTGCTGAATACGGGGTCAAAATAGTGGTCTGATAAGGGAGTGCTGTGGCGTCGCCGATGGTCAATTGCGTGTTGCCGCCATACAAGGCGTGTCTGAGCCGTGTTTGCGCACGACGCGCCATCTCAGGGGAAAGGTCGTCCCAACCACTTCACCCGAGGCCCCCACGCTGTTGGACAAGATCTCGAGGGCATAGCCAGTGGCGAATCCAACTTCCAAAATCCTTTCGCCCGGCTGTGAGGCGAGAAGGTCCAGCCCGCGGTGCTGGATGCGCCGTTCGCCCCAGGTGAGAATGTCGTGCCAGCGACTGAGTCTGTCAATCTTTGAGAACCACCGCGCAAGACGCCATTTGGCATAAGACAGCGGCCGAAGGATATCTCCAAATTCACAGAGATGCCAGACTTCCCATCAGCGCCGCTCCGGAGAGGAGACCTACGACAGCTTCCAGTCTTCCTGCATTCCAAGATTCGGGGAGGGTGTCCTGGACGACGACGTACAGCATGGCGCCTGCGGCAAACGCGAGGATGAAGGCGTTGGCGGCGTGCGAGAGGGTTCCCAGCACTACCGGCACGAGCGTCCCGAGGGGGGTAATCACACTAATCAGCACGGTGAGACCAAGAATTCTCCGCCGTGCGACACCGGCCATCGCCAGGGGCGCTGCAATGCTCATGCCTTCGGGCATGTTGTGCAACGCGATGGCCAGCGCCATAATGAGGCCCAGTTTGGCATGGACGGCGTGGCCTGCACCAATGGCCATGCCCTCCGGCAAATCGTGCACGGCGATGGCCAACGCAATCGACTGGCCGGTGCGCCGAAGTCGCGAAGAAGACGCGTCGGCCGGGTGCCAGACATTGGATAGGAGCGCCATCGCGAGCACGCCGGAGCCACAGCCCAGGGCGAAAGCCGCAAGTCCGCCGGTGCGAAGGCTCGTCGGCACCAATTCGGTGGCGACCACCGTCACCATAACACCGGACGCCAAGGCCAGAATGAAGCTCAGCATCCGCGGACGCATCGCTCGAAACCGCAAAATCACGAGGGCTCCGAGCGGCGTGGAGAGGCCGGATAGAAAGCTTATCACCAAGATCATGGCGAGAATTCCCCCAGGGGCTGTCTTTGCTTATCCTTATGCCATCACACGGGATGGCACGACTCCGCGTTGGGCCGGGATGAGGATGAAATGCCCGACATGGCTAGAGAACGAAAAAAAGCTCCGGCGGGGATATGCTCCGCCGGAGACCTGTGTTGAAGGGGTTCTCACGCTATCTGTTATTTCCCGGTGTGCTGCAACATGGTGGCAGGTAGCCACTTGCTGAAGTCGGCGATGTGCCCCCAGATGGCCTCGTAGCCCGTGATGGCCCAGATGACGGCCGCGATGCCCAGAATGATAGCGGTTATGATGGCGATGCCGCGGACCTTTCGCCATTGCAGCGCCGGCATCACCAGAATGCCGCCAATGCCAGCGGTGACATATCCCAACATGGCGATGGTCGGGCTTTGCGTCATGTGCAAATCGGCCAAGCGGATACCGACAATAATGGCGGCCAAACCACCGAACGCTCCGTAAATCGCCGGGATGAGCGGCTCCCACTCAAACGTCAAGGTGATGGCCGCTGCGAGGAAGGCTACGCTAAGCAACAGGGCCGGTTCACCAAATGCCACGTTGTACGAACCGGGGAGGGGCCACATGACAATCATAGCGAATGAGGTGAGGAGACCAAGAAATCCGGTGGCAAAGAATCCGGCGGCCCAACTCTTGCGGGTGCCTTTTTCAGGGTTTACGTAAATGTAGTGGGCCAGCAGCGCTAATCCCGCCGCGAGGTTGATGAGCATGACGGCAATGAAGTCTTGGAACATCTTCGGCACTTCCTTTCCTAAACCATCATTGATTGCAACGTCATTGTCGCCCATCGGGATTGGAAAAGAAGTGGGCAGATGGCCTAAACGCGCCAGGTCGCATGGCCTCAAATTTCACCTGTTGGCGTGACGGATGTCCGTCTTCGCGGGGCTGACTGCCTTTGTGAGAGGGGCCGTTCGACCCTCGAATCCGGACCCATTGAGACCGTAACGGGGAGTGGCGAAGCGCCTTCCCACGTCGGCCGCCAATGCTCCTGAAACGTACGGGATTGCGGGCCGAGGTCTGCGTTATGCGGCGTAAAGTTCTCCGGTGGAAACGTCAGCGCTCCCTAGGACACACATTCTCGTGCCCTAGGGAACGGAACTGGCTTTTGCGCGATGCGCACCAATTCCGAGACGCTTTAATGGAGCTTTTCGCTCCATATGACGCTAAAGCGAATGAAACAAGCGGCCAGCAATAATGCCAACCACGACAGCGATGGCCGCCACGATGACAAACTGCAGACCGCTGCGCCAGGGGTTGGCGTCTGTCACGCGGGCCTTCACCGCGCCCAAGGCAAATGCAGTCACCATGGCCAATCCGATGGACCATGGCAACGCGTTGGCCACTTGGGTGGAGACAAGAAAGGGGACGATGGGGGCCAGGGATCCAATCAATACCGCAATGGCCATGAGGAGTGCGGATGTCCAAGGACTGTCCAAATGGTCAAGGCTCGCGCCAACTTCTTCCTTGACGAGAAAGGAGACCCAACGTTGGCGGTCTGATACGGTGTAGCGGGTCATCTGAGCGGCCAGGTCAGACGCCATGCCCTGCTGCTGATAGTGCCAGGCTACTTGCTGTTGCTTTTCCTGCGGATTGGATTGAATAGCTTGGTACTCACGATCACGTTCGGCCAACAAGTATTGGTTTTGCGCCGCGGTGGAAAGATAGGCGCCAAGGCCCATGGCCACCACGGCTGCCGTCGTGGCCGCGAGGCCAGCCAGCAGCACTTGGTGCGCGGTCATTTGCGACGACGCCACACCCACCACCAACCCGGTTATTGAGATTAAGCCATCGTTGACGCCGAATACGACTTCGCGGAGGGCGCCGCGCGTTGCGCCCTTGGAAATTGCCGCAGTTCGGGCCTCGGGAGATGGAACCATGATGAGGACCTCCTTTTCCATGAGTATAGAAACCCGAGCCTTGTCCCGTCATGTTAACAACATTAATACTCATTCTCGATTGAGGTCGACGGCCGCGTGCTGGGCCAACGAATTTGCATGACTTTGGGCCTTACGGCCGTCGAAAGCAGGACCGTGTGGCAGATGGTAAGGACCGGCCGCGACAGTACGCTTCTTTCTGAAAGGATCGAGAGGGGGATGAGAGATGAATGCGATGTCCATTTTGTTAGCGACTGATGGGTCGCCTGAGGCGTTGGCGGCTGCTGAATGGCTCGACCGATGGGTAAGCCCTGAATCCGCGGAGATTACTGTGGCGACTGTGATTTCACCGCCGAGCCTGGCATGGACTGGGGCGAGCGGTTATGTAATCGATGCGGACATCTACCAGAAAACCTACCAGGAAGTCATGGACGAAGAACGGGAGGCGGCGAAAAGCATTCTGGAGGAAACGCGTGGCCAGTTGGTCCAATGTCAGCCAACCCATCAAGAGGTACTAGTGGGTCAGCCAGCCCGCGCGTTGGTGGAGTATGCCAAAGCGCACCATGTGGACTTGATTGTCATGGGGCGTCGTGGACATTCCGCTTTGGGCAACCTGATGGGCAGCGTCTCGTTCGGCGTGCTTCAGCGTTCTCCAGTGCCGGTGACCATTGTGAGCTGACTTTCCACTTCCTTCTCTATTGCTATGGGTCCCAAGGCGCTGCCGATGTAAAAAGCCGGCAGCGCGTTTTTTGCGTGCTGTGGTGATAATGGTTACCGTTTTGTTACCGACGTGTTGTTCTTTTGACACGTTCCGGTGCGAGTGTAGAGCTAAAGACGCAGTTCTGCCCCGCCAGAGGAACGCGCGAAGGAGAGATTGCCATGGTGGACCACACCCAAGATCACGATCGGTTGGAGGTGCCGTTGCATTATCGCCTCGATCTCTATTGGGAGAATACGACCGGACTGACCCCCATCATTTACCGGATCGCGCACGGATTGCCGTTGCGGGCTACCCGTCATTTGGAATCCGCGGCTGTAGACGACGAGGACCTCTTGTCGGTATATCGCGATCTCGGGGACCAGTACGCCGTCTTTCGGCGAATCGTGCGAAAGGCCAAGGATGCCCATTGACGGAGGATGTTTTGAGATGTCGCCCAAGCCTCCGGGGATCTTCGGGGGCTTCTTCCTGGGATCGAACGGTCCTCGAATTCAGGATCGATTAGGCCTCGTCGAGGGGCGGGGATCGCGATAGTGTTGAGCTAGAGAATCCCAGCTGGTGCGCCGCGCATGAGGTACGCAAGGGAGGCGGAGCTAATGATGATGGGTTTTGGCGTTGGCCACGGATTCGGATGGATGATGGGGGCCGGCGGGCTTTTGCTCATGGCGATTGTTGTCGGATTGCTGGTGCGGGTTGGGGGTATGGCCGGCCGTGACCGTGTCCGTGCCAGCCTGCCGCCTACCCCGCAAGAGGAACTGAAGTTTAGGCTGGCTCGGGGCGAAATCACTCCCGACGATTACGAAGAGTTGCGAGCCCACCTGCGGGACTAATAAGAACGACGGGACCGCATGCCGGCTTTCAGCCTATCTGGCCGTGATTTGCCGCATGCGGCAGAGTGTGGAGGGTGAGTTCCCATGGAGGAGGGCAAGCATCTTCTCTTAATTGATGACGATCCGGAACTTGAAGAGCTGGTTGTGGCCTATGGGGAGCCATGGGGCTGGGACGTGCATCATGCCAAGACCTTGAAGGAGGGCTTGCAGCGGTTGCCAGAGTGGGTCCCGCAGGTTGTCATCCTAGGGTGGCGTCTTCCGGACAGCGAAGGGATTGACGCGATTCAGGCGATCCGCCGTCATGGCACCGTGCCGCTGCTCGTGTTGACCAGGCCGGGTCGCGAAGCGGACGTCATACGGGCGCTCGACGCGGGCGCGGACGATTGCGCCGCCAAGCCAATTAGCCCGGGCCAAGTGCTGGCTCGATGCCAGGCCTTGCATCGTCGGGCGAGTCTGGAGACCCAGACCATGGAGCTGTATCGCCACGACTTGGTCTTGGACGTGGCACGGCGCAGTGTTCGCCAGGGCAACCGCGAGATCGAACTCACCGCGCTGGAATTTGAACTCTTGATGCAGTTGGCTCGGCAACCAGGGCGTGTCTGGACCCGGGACGCCCTACTGGACCATATTTGGGGCGATTCCGGCGATGCATGCGACCGCGCGGTGGATGTGGAAATCGGTCGGCTGCGGCGAAAGCTTCAAGATTCGCCCGAGCATCCCCGCTATATCGAAACAGTCCGTGGCGTGGGCTACCGCTGGCGCGAACAGTCCATGGAATCCCACCAGACGATGCTGTAGTGAGACGAATGAACACGCACCCCAATCGTCCCCGGGGCGCGTTTTTTCATGGAGCGCTCATGAAATTTTGCGGGGCAGGCTTTACGCGTCACGCGGGCCTGCATGGGTACTGTGCAAAAGATCCGGCCGTCTAGCAAGCCGGATCGCCCGGTGGCGGTGGCGGGTGGAACTGGTGAGATGCGTTCGTCCTTGCCGGAACAACTGGAAGCGGCACCAAAGACGGATCATCCGCGTGGGAAAGACAATGACGGGGCCGCTCCGATGTGGAACGTGGATGGCCTTGGTTGGCGTCTTTCGCGTCTCAGCGGGCAATCTTCGTTTGTCGATAAGCACACTGACCCCGACAAAGGCGCCAATCAGGACGATAAGCCCCAAACCCCATAAGAGTCCTTCCAGGCTTGGAGCAGCAGCTGCTGTGGGAATAGACATGAGCGAAAGCCTCCTTTGAGACGCTTCATCACCGATCATTCGGGATCCGGTTCAATGATGGTGACCGGTACTGGGCAGCGTTGGAACACGCCGAAGGACACGCTGCCAATCCAATGGCCGACCTTGACGTCGCCGCGGCGTCCCATCACTATGGCCCCGATGTCGTGGTCAATGGCATAGCGGATGATTTCTTCAGCAGGCATTCCCAATGCGGTGACCTTGTGCAAGGTCCGATGCCGCGTCAATCGACTTTCGGTCTCTTCGAGAATGCGGAGTGAGTCGAGGCGGGCGTCCGTGAAGAATCGTTCCATCCCCAGTTCCATACGAGGCGCGATGACGTACATGAGCGTTACCTCGACCTTATCCGGATTGGCGGTATCGTTCAGCCAATCGGCGGCATGCAACGCCGAGGGGGAGCCATCCGTGGGCAACAAGACGGACAGGGCCATGGCCTTTCATCCTTCCTTGACAATGTGGGTGGCCGTATCGTCCCAAATGGGATAGGAGCCGACGATGGTGACAGGGATTGGCGACTGCTGCACAATGGCGAATGACACACTGCCGAGCAAGGCGCCAATTGACGTATGGCCGCGGCGTCCAACAACGATGGCATCCGCATGGTGGTCGCGGGCGAAGTGGACGATAGCTGCCGCCGGCCCAGTGCTCTCCAGTACGGTGGCCGAATCCACGGTGAGGTGTTGAAACACCTGTGCGGTTTGGTGGAGAGCCTGTTCGGCGCGCTGCCTCGCGTGGGACCAGGCTTCTTCCAGCACCCGGGAATTGGCCCAATCTTCGTTGAACGTGATGCCATGGGCCAAGCGCGCGTCGTCGAACGAGGACACGCCTGCAACGGACACCAACCCCAGCCGCACGTGGCAGCCGGCCAAGTGTTCATCCACCCATGCGGCGGCTTTCAAGGCATTGACGGAACCGTCCGTCGCCAATACCACGTATCGGGCCCCCATGCCGGACATCTCCTTTGTCGTACCGGTTGCCTCAATCGTACGGCGTCTCATGGGAATGGAAGAGGGCCTTACGGCCCATTGTGAAAGGGCGTCATGGGCGGAAATCGGATGGCAAAAGGCCATTCTGCCTGCGATTAGCGAGAGCTGTCGGCGGCATGCTATGCATGGGCGATGGACCGGACGGACAAGGGAAGTAGGATCCAAGGACCATAGGTAACGACTGCCGCGTTTTGTGACCATTAGGGTCGACAGCACCTTGAAGGAGGGCCAGGATGATACGCATCGCGATTGTCGGCGCAGGAATTTCGGGTTTGGCGGCGGCCTATGCCTTGGAACAGCAGGATTGGGGTGGAACACCTCCCAGCATAGATCTTTTTGAGGCGCGTGATGCCATCGGGGGCGTGATTCGAACAGCGCGGTGGCATGAGGCGGTGGTGGAAATGGGCCCCGACAGCATGGTGGATAAGCCGGGCGGCGTAGTGGACCTGTGTCGGCAGTTGGGACTTCAGAGCCAGTTGCTGCCGGTGAACGCGGAAGCCAAGCCGCCGCTGTGGCTTCGGGGCGATGGGTGGCATGACTTTCCTAGTACCGAAGTGCGTTCGTACACGCTTGATGGCGGATTGGAGTTGTTGCCGGCAACATTGGGAGACCGCCTGCGCCATACCGCCGTGTATACGCAGTTTCGGGTTGTCAAGGTGACGCGACGGGGAATGGAATGGTTCGTGGATGGCTCCCGCGTGGTTGCAGGACCCTATCATGCGCTAATCATGGCCGTTCCCGCCTGGGAAGTGGCCCGCATCATGGACTCCGAGATGCCGTGGCTCAAAGACGTGCAGTACCATCCTCGTGCGGTGGTGGGGGCGGTATACGCCAAGGGAAGCTTTGGATCAAGCGGCTTAATCAACCACACGGGATTCATGGTCTCTCCGGAGACGGGCTATGGGTTGACGGCCTGTACCTGGCTAAATGTGAAATGGCCGTACCGAAGCAGTGACGACGTGGTTCTAGCCCGTACTTTCTGGGGTCCACCTGGGCCCGACCCGCAACATTGGACCGACCAAGAAATCCTTCAACAGCACGAACGAGCCCTGACGTCAATTGTAGAATCCCATCCGGCACCGCTGTGGACGACGCTTTCGCGCTATGAGGCGGCGATTCCGTCCATGCCGCCCGGGTTCGTGGCGGGGACACGGCGGATGGCTATGGATGGCCAGCCGTATTGGTCGTTGCTCGGCCCCTACCTCGAGGGTCCCGGTCTTTCCGATTGCGTGCGCCTAGCGTTTGAAGAGGCGGACCACCTGGTCGGGTGGCTGCGAACATCCACGCAAGTTTAGGCAATAACGCACGAAAGCTAATGTGGTTCAACAGAAAAGAGGCTGCCCCCTCGGTGGAGGAGACAGCCTCTTCTTGGTCACAGGCTCTTTCCGGCCGCGCTATTGCGGAACGGAGAATCCCCATCGCTTGAACACAGGCGTTTTGACGTAGGCATACGCCAGCGCTGCCTTCGCTACCGGCCATTGACGGCCCACGCGAGCCACTTGATGCTCATCTGTCCAGAGAGATTTCTTGACGAAGAGACCCTGTCCTTGCCCCAAATCCAATACGCAGCTCATTTCGTGGGCATACTGACGCCGCGCGTCTGCCGCATGGTGAAGATCGGCTGCCAGATTGTCCACGGCCACTTCAGCCTGCAGCATGGCCGTGTGGGCTTGCTTAGGCCCTTCGAAGGCCGTGGCACTGCCCGCCACATAGATGTCGGGAAACTGCACGGACTGCATGTCACGGCCCGTTTCCAACCAATCGCGTTTATTGGTTCCGGCTAGGGAACGTTGGGCCTCCACACCGCGAAATGGTGGGGTAACAATGGTTAATGTTGACGGCAACACGTCGCCGTTGGTAAGCACCACGCGATCACGTTCCACCGCCTGCACTTGCACCGGTCCGTGGCGAACAATATTTCGATCATCAAACAGCTGCTGCATGAACGTGCTGGCCGCGGAACCAGCGGGAGCCCAAATCTTTGGCAGGGGATCTATGAAGTGAATCGGCGTGCCCCATCCCCGTTTCGTCATCCATCGGCGCAATTCCACAGCGACCTCAAAGGCAGGCCCGCCGGTTTGCACGAACTGGGACCATCCGATCACTGCGGGCCCGCCAGACCACGTTTTCAATGCCTCCCGGAGGCGGATAGCCCCGGAGAGGCTGCACACATTGTGCCCATAATCGGCCATGCCAGGCACTTCCTCAACCGCCAGCTTTTCTCCCATGGCCACGATGAGCTTATCGTAGGCGATTGGTCCAGTCGAGGTCACCACTGTTTTTGATTCGGGATCCACCTCTTGAACTTCCGTGTGAAGGAACGGAATCCGCAAGCGGCGATAGGTGGCCGTGAGGTCAAAGGTTACATCGCGAACTGGCTTATGGCCAAACGCGACCAACACCAGTGACGGTCGATACACGAAGGTGGTGCTCCGGTCAATGACGAGAATCTCATGATCTTCGCCCCGCAGACGTCGTTTCAAGCGGACTGCGGCTGTCAGCCCCGCAAATCCCGAGCCCAATATCACTGTTTTGGCCATGAATTCCACTCCTTCCATACCTCACCATACAAGGCAAGGTTGATTTCAATCGCGCCAACTGAAGGCGTGTCCGAGCGCGGTATACGAGACCCCAGTCCGGATTGGCAGGACGGTCGTCCTTGAATCTTAGTATCGTACTCAGAAATCGATCAAGCGACGGTCCATCGTTCCGTTTAAAACGTCCGTTCGTTCCAAAACCTTCACTGATGGGGCTGTGCGCGGAAGATTTGCAGAACAAAGCGGGGCTGCCCTTTTGAGAGCAACCCCGCTTTGCCATAGCGTTTTTTGCTATTGCATGGGGACTTGCGACTTCACATGGCCTTCGAGGCGGCTCAAGATATCGGGAAAATTCGGGCCGGTCGCGGTGATGCCGTGATTGCGCAGTCCAATGATGGTGCGTTCCGGGTGGGGATCCTGATCCAGCAGTTCAGACATGGCTTCGCCCATTTCCACGGTGCCGCAGGGGTAATTGATGGTGGTGCTGGGAATGCCGTCAACCCAGGCATGAATGTGGATCAAGGCGCCGATTTCGGGGTGCTTGCGATAAATGCCCCAGTGCTCGACGGCGTCGACCGATACCCGCAATGGCTGAGCATTGGGGGCCACCGACAGGCGAATGGCACGCTCGGACTCGTCATAGCCCTTGACCAAGAGGATGTCACGGCTAACGGTGCCGATCTTTCCTTTGTCGACCCCGCTGGCGGACATCCAAAAGAGGTCGCCCTCATGGCGGGCACTGAGGTTGCCGTAGCTGAGACCACCAATGCCGAACACCTTTTGCAGGTGGCGGTAGTCTTCAGCGGGCAATAGGTCTGCGACGGGATAGGGGGCCGGAAAGAGAGCCCAGGACGCCAATGTCCGACTCGCGTCACGCATTTCGCGTGTGACTTGCGTGCCTTCCCATAGCGGTTCGGGCAAGTCGGGATCAAAGATGTTGTCAATCACGAGGTGGGACGTAGCAAGCGGGGCAATCCGGTCGTAGAGCGCATCGCGCCAGTTGAGGGAAGCCCGTTCGACCGCGTAATTGCCCAATTCCGGTGTAACAAGGTGGATGGCTGAGTCTCCGTCGGAACCGCCAATGATGAGATTGGACAGCGAGCGTACCAAGAGCGGATAGAGTTGCGCCAGTGATTTGTCGATCCGCGTTTCAAAGGGCACCAATCCTACCACAAAGGTAGCTTGGGATTGGCGCCGAAAAGGGCGTGGGCGGTTCGGCGAGACAGCGTGGAAAACCAGTCCAGCGTCCTGCAGTTGGTCGGTTTCCTGATGGCCATGCTCTTCCATCACCAAACGTAAATCCTCTTGCATTTCGGATAACCAAGGCGACATCGCGTCGCCGCTAAATCCAAACAACATGCTAAATACCTCCTCAGTTAAGAGCTCGATACCGCGCTCGTGGACTTGCACTGTTGGGGCAGCTAGGTTTCGATGTCAAAGCCATTGCTGAATGCCACCTTGATGGCCCCGGTCTTTCGGTTGTTGAGAATGTCGAACGCCTCACGGAAATTTATTAAGGGTACGATGTGGCTGACGATCCGTTCGACGGGTGCGTGACTCTCGCCCAGAAGGGCAATGATGTCATGGAACGTCTGCTTGGCCGGCGAAAAGGGGTGATGGCCGTATCCGAAAGAGCCCAGCAACGTGATGCGGCGGCTCCATAACGGGGTCAAGTCCGTGCGGACGCGCCCAGCGCCCCCCAAGAGCAGCATTTGGCCTCCCGGCCGGGTGAGGGTAAATGCCTGATACAGCGAGTCCTCCGTACCGACACTATCGATGACCGCGTCGAATCCGCCGGTACGAAATGGCCATCCGCCAAATGAGCTCGGCAATGACCGTCCGGCGAGCGCATCGAGTTCAGGGCTAAGCACGAACTCGCGGTCGCCGCCCGCATCAAAAACCCTTGACGCGCCCAATTCCATCGCAAGCCGGGACTGGTGAGGATGACGGGCACGTACAAACACTGCGGCATGCGGGTGCTGGGCGTGGGCAAGCCAGGTCGTCAGGAGTCCAATCGCTCCCGCTCCGATGACGAGGATGGTTGTCACGCGATCCCATTGCAGGCGCGACAGCCCCTCTGCGACAATGCTGGCTGGTTCAGCGAGTACGGCACGGCGATCGCCCAGCTCATCTGGGATGGGGATGACCTGCGAGGTCGGTGCCCACAAGCGGTTAGACCAACCTCCCGGCAGCATGTGGTGGTAGCCGATCAAGAGGCCGGGGCCCAACTGGGCATCCGCCCTCGATTCGCATTCATCAGGTTCGCCGCGTTGGCAGGCTGGGCATGGCGGCAGCCCCCGGGCTGAACAGGCCAGCGAAGGATCGATGACGACTCGCGTACCGACCGGCCATGGAGCCGAGGGGCTGTCGATTCGACCTACGATCTCGTGTCCGAGGACGGCCGGGAGCGACACCAGTGGTGCCAAATATGGGGAACTCGAACCCCTTAGAAGGCTGAGGTCGGAACCGCAAATCCCGGACAAGCTGGGTTTGACAGCCGTCCAGTCGGATGACTCGACCGACGGATTTGGCGCCTCGCGCATGCGCAAGGATTTCACGCCCCATGAAAGTGCCCGTGACGGGCTGAGCTGCTGGAGCGCCAAGCGGGCGAGGCTGACACGGTATTCCAGCCCCAAATAGGTATCGGCATCCTTTTCAGGTCCCATAGACACCGCGGGTGTCTCCGTCATTAGGACGCTCCCGGAAAGTGCATCTGCGCTTGGGTGTTTTCGACCGCTTTCTGCCAACTGCCAAAGTACTTTTGGGCGGCGCGGTACAATGTGTAGTCGTCGCGGCTCACGGTGGATTCCACCACCTCTTGGCCGGAGGTCAACAGCTTTCCAATTTGCTCGATGACCGAGGCGGCTGTGTGCCTCCGGGTGGCACGGATGGAATCCGCGTCAAATCCCGCCGCCTCAAGGGCTTCCGCCCAGGACCCAAAGTGATAGGTGGCGGCAGACACCAAACAATTGTCGATGGACTGCATGGCATGCGCATACAGGGGATCTCCCTGGGCCGCGTGGCGCCGAATCTCTTCCAGAAGCAGGTCACGCGTCCAATAGCCGCGTCGGTGGCGCATCGTCCAGTGGCGCGGAACCGGGGGAACATGAGCAGCCTCAAGCGCCTTGGACCAAGAACCGAAATAGCGCCGCCCCGCGGCCAAGAGGCTGGAATCCTCAAGCTGCAGGTCCTGCGGATTCAATGCGCTGCCGTTCATGTAGCGGGTTTGAATGGTTTTTATGACCAACTCTTCGGACCAGGACTTGCGTTTCCTGGTCGCGGTGGTTTCGGACGAGACGGTTGCCATGGAACGTCACTCCCCAAAAATCAATTTAACGTTGCAGAATGTTGTGGGCTGTGGCCCTTAAGCCCCTTTCGAAAATCGGGTTCTGGGAGGTCCAAACTCGGAAAGCCATCGCGAGAAGTCTTCACCGCACTGCAGGAACTCGGCAGCCACGGTGGGCGGCAAGGGCATGTCTATGCGGTCCTCAACCGCCAACAAAAGTTCGGCCCAATCCATCCAGTTCGAGACGTTGTCCGTGAACAGCGGGGTGTCAGGATGGAGGTTCTGCGCATCAAAGCCCCACTCATCAACGAGCACGCCGCAGACGACGGCCCACCATAGTGCCTCGACCTCCATGATGCAATCCCCCCAGATTTTCGATTTTGTGTACAGTATCGGCTTTACGGCATGCAGCATACTACGGTCCAAAGACTCGCCATGGACGGCCAAAGGATCCTCAGAAAAGGGGCCCTTTGGCCGCAATTGATGGACTGGTTGGCGTTCCCAATACCGGCAAGGGTATTGTTGCCATGAAAACCGCCCCAGTCTCTGGTTGGAGGCGCACCACGCGGATGGGTGCAAACTTTTTGACACTGTCGGGAATGATGCATTCAGCGTCAACCAAGGCAATTAGACGATTCGTGAGTTTGGGGCATGGGATTCAAGGAAAATACACCTTGGGGTATAATGTTGGCCATTAGGGCGAAGGAGGGACAATGTTCCATGGGTGATTTTTACAGCGTCCAGACGGAAAAATCGGTGGACGAGGCGGTTGAGGCATTGGGCAGTGTGCTGAAGAAGCATCAATTCGGCGTGCTGTGGGACCTCGACATCAATCAAAAGTTGGTGGAGAAGGGGATTGCGGAAGAACCGCCATTTCGAATCTTAGAGGTGTGCAGCGCTCCGCGGGCGAAGATGGCCCTCAGCACCAATCAAATGGTGGGATACTTGCTGCCGTGTAAAATGGTGGTCTATGAAGACCGGCAATCGGGACGAACCACCATTGGTTTTCCTCAACCAGATGCGTTGTTGGGCATGGTGAAGGACGAGAAGTTGGAGTCCTTTGCAAAAGAGGTCGGCGGCATTCTAACCGAGGCTGCCAACGAGGCGGCTCGTTCATAACTGACCTCATAAGGGGCGGCCATGCTGCTTGATGCGGCGTGGCCGCCTCTTGCCGTCTCAGCCCTGTAATGGGCCGGGGGCGCTCGGGGCATGCTACAGCCCATGAATAGGAAGCCTGGCCAAGAAATCCAAGATATCCTGACGGAAATTCAGCGTCTTCATCAAGAACTGGATAGCTGGACCGCGGCGTTGGCAGCGGATCCTCTGGCTCCGGAAGACCATTACGTGCCCAACGTGGCGGCTGCCTATCAGCGCATCAAGGCGGGCATTGGCCGAAATTCCGATGTCCTGATGCGATACCTTCAGGTGCCGTCCAGTCCGGCGGGACCAGTGCTGATGGTGTGTCTCGACGGGATTTCCGACACTCAGATGGTGGACCAAGACATTGTTGAGCAGCTCTTGACGGCCAGTGCGTCGCCGAATTCCTGGGATGAAACTGTCGTAACACCGGCGGACCTTGGCAAAGCCACGGAATGGCCGGACATTCTGCAAAAGCTCTCTACGGGCCATACGCTTCTTTTCGCCCCAGGCCTCTCCTTTGTTTGGGTGGTGGACACGGTGAAATATCCCCAGCGCAGCATCGAGCGGCCACAAACGGAACTTGCGGTGCGGGGTGCGGAGGAGGCGTTCAATGAGGTCTTGATGACCCAGAAAACGCAGATTCGGCACCGTCTGCATACTCCCGACCTGCTCTTCATAGACCAAACGATTGGGCGTGTGCAGCAGGCGACTCTTTCTGTGGCCTACCTGGAAGGGGTGGCCAACCCCGCCGTGGTGTCCACTGTCATGGAACGGGTCGAGGCGCTTGACGTGGATGGCGTCATGACCATCACGCAAATTGCAGGTCTGATTCGCGACCATCCGCGGTCCATCTTTCCGACAGTACGACAGACGGAACGGGTGGACATTGCCGTATGGCGACTGTTGCAGGGGGCGGTGTTGGTGATGATGGACGGCGATCCGTTTGTGCTGATTGCCCCAGCTCCGCTGATCGACTTCTATCGTACGGCTATGGACTACTCGAGCAGTTGGGTGGACACCAGTTTCGTGCGCATCATCCGCTTCATGGGGTGGCTCTTTGGCATCTACCTGCCTGCCGTGTTTGTGGCGCTCGCGGAAGTGAATCCCTCGATCTTGCCTACGTCCCTGTTTGTGATTTTTCAGGGCAGCAACATTGGGCTGCCGTTCCCGCCGGTGGTTCAGGTGGTGCTGATGATCTTGGTGATAGAAACCTTGCGGGAGGCGGCTCTGCGGCTTCCCAAGGCGCTGAGCACCACTATTGGCACCGTGGGCGCGATCGTGGTCGGTACTGCGGTGGTGAAGGCAGGACTGGTCGATACCCAGATTATCGTCATCATGACCTTGACGGCCCTAAGCCTGTTTGCAACGCCAGTCTACGAGTTGACGGGGACCTGGCGGGTGGTCGGGTTTCTCATGTTGGGGGCCGCGCTCTATCTGGGCATTTTGGGGATTGCGTTAATGACGGTTGCCTTTGTGGCCGTGCTGGTGGACATGAAATCTTTTGGCACCCCTTACTTTGAGCCGTGGGCGCCGTTCCGGCCCGACGATTGGGGCGACGCGGTGCTGCGCTTGCCCTGGGTCGATATTACCGGTCGCTGGACCGCGCCGCGTTCGCCGCGCCCCACCTGGCGGAGGACGAGCGCCGTGAGCACCCATCCACGCCTACAAAAGGGAAAGATGGGGTCGCGCCCATGAGGAAGAAGGTGGTCGCGGGGCTCCTCATGGGCATACTGACGTTGGCGTTGACTGGCTGTTGGGACCAACTGTCGCTTGCTGATCGCGCGTCGGCGCTGGTAATGAGCGTCAAGCCCGCGTCAAACCATCGGCTCCAGTGGACTTTTTACTTTCCTAATCCAGGGATTACGCTGAGCAGCATCAGCAACATCTCGTCCACCCAGCAATTCTATACGGCCAGCACCACCGCGGTGTCGCTGGGGGCCGCCTATCAGAAGGTGCAGGTGCAGTTGGCCCGGGACCTTTACTTGGGTCAATTGGAAGATGTGGTATTTTCCCAGGACCTGCCGGCGCAAACGGTGAACAGGGTGATCAACGCCTACAATCGCGACGGCATTCTTCCCAAGACGGTTTATCTTTTGGCCGAGCCCACAGCGGTCACCGCGCTGCCCACGACGCTTCAGGAGCCTGTCCCAACCGTCTATTTCACGAAGTATTTTGAGTGCCGGAAGTGCCAGCCCGTGGATTTGTCCCAACCGGCATGGCAAGTATGGGACGAGATTCATACCCCCGGGATTTCGCCGGTGCTGCCGTATGGGACTCAGCGCCCGAGCATTTCCGAACTTCTGGTTTACCCAACGGATGGCATGCCGCACCTCCTCAATCATTCCATGACCTTGGGATGGGCGTACCTGACCAACCACATCAGAAAGGAAAGCTTGTCGTTCAAGGTGCGCGAGGGGTTGGTCTCGATGAGCGGCATCAAGAGCCATGCCAAGGTGAAATTGACCGTTAAGGATGGCGTGCTTGTGGCCCGAGTGAAAATTCACGCAGAGGGTGCCTTGACGCAGTGGCCGGATAATGCCGCCATGACGCCGCGGGAGCTGAAACTGGTCCAATCTCTTGCCTCTCGGCAAATTCTGCACACCTGCCTTCGCACCATCCAATTCGCCAACCAGACCCGAATCGATCCCTTCGGGTGGGGACGTGATTATCTCTTTCGCCATCCCCAAGCAGGCATCACCAACGAAAAGCGCCGTGGGATGATCTGGCCGATTGAGGCGCATATAGCGGTCACGACGCGCATTCCAGCGACGGGGGTCAGTCCATGAACAAAATGGCCGAACCGATTTCCCCAGGGCAGTACATGTGGCTGGTAGCCATCTCGGTGGTGGCAGGCGGCATTTATCTCTGGCCCCAATATTTGGTGACCCATATGGGATCCAATGGAATCTATGCGTTGTTCACCACGACCGCGATAGCTGTCGGCGTCACCTTGCTGGAAGTGGCCATTGCGCTCAACGTCGGCCAACCCACATTTCTCGCCTCCCTCCGAAAGATTCTCCCAGTGCTGGGAATCGGGTTTGTATTTCCCATTTCCGTACTGGTTTGCTTGGTGACCGACGCCATTATTCTGGCGCTGTACGGTCATATGATGAAGAGCTACTTTTACCCCTTGACACCGATCTTGGCGGTGGAAGTGTGCATTGTGGGGATAGCGTGGTGGATTGCCATCCGGACCTTGTCAGCCGTCGCGCGCTCAGTGCAGTTTTGGTTTCCCATCATTTTGCTGTTGCTGGTCATCATCATGGCGTTTAGCAGCATTCACCTCAGATTTCTTGACGCCCTCATTCCCTCGCCGCATTTTTTCATCGCGCCATGGCTCAATAGCGTGGCCAGCACCTGGTTTCTGTATGCCAACGGCAGTGTGGTGGTGACGCTGACGCCGCACGTGGAATGGAAGCGGCCGCGGGACGCCTATTTCACGGCCGCGTTCGCCATCTTGGGTCAGGGAGCGGTGCTTCTCGTATTCTATGTGATTGGACTTGCCACGCTGGGGCCGAATGGGGTCAGCCATCTCTATTGGCCGTTGGTTTACATATTTTCCCTGGTGTCCGTACGCACCTTCTTTTTTAAGGGAATCGGCGCCTTTGTCATCATGGCCTGGACTTCCAGCATCGTCCTTTATCTGGCGGTTCACATGTTTTGCTTCGCTTGGAGCGTGACGAGCGACATTCGGCCACCCGCCGCCATGCTGCGGTGGGGTGTGGTGGCCGCGGCGGGAGGGCTGTTGATTGGCGCGACCCTTTTCGTTCCCTCGGTGGTGCAGGCCCGCGAAGTCCTCTTCCATTGGGTTACGCCCGCCACGCTCTTGTGGACTTTACTGGTGGTGCCAGTCGAATGGTTCTTGTCGACGCGGTACCGGCGCCGGAACCGGGAGGAAGAGATGTGATGGCGCTGATTGTCGCCATCTTGAGTCCCTTGATAACGCTCAGTCTTGTGGCCCTAGGCGTCTATTGGATGGGGCGGCGCTTGGCGCGCGGTGTCGAAGATTCGCTGGGGAAAGCGCCAAAGTCCAATTTATGGGAAATGCTCTTTACGTTGCGAACGCACACTCTGGAGGATCTGGAACTCACCATGCAGCGGGCGCAAACGGGGAGTCCAGCGGAACACCCGATGGGATCGCAGCCCACGGTCGACTGGATTCGGACCATTGGGTTTGACCCCGCCACGCTGGTCTTAAAGCCGAGGAGGCAGAACGCGCCAGTGGATCTCTCAGTCACGCTGGGACCCAATCGGCTGCGGCCCCTGGTTCTCTCCATGCCGGTCCTGATTGCTCCGATGGGCTACGGCATAGGGCTCAGCGCGGAGACGAAGGTGGCGTTGGCCCAAGCGTCCACCTTGGCCGCGATTGCCATCGTGTCCGGGGAGGGACCCTATCTTCCCGAGGAGCGCGCCTATGCGGAACGGTGGATCTTGCAGCAAAGCCGGGCCTCCTGGGCTCACCAGCCGGCAGTCCTGACGCTTGCCGACATGATCGAGCTCCAGTGGGGACAGGGTTCCGAAGCAGGCGAGGGGCTCACCAAATCAACAGCTGACTTGCCTGGCCGGGTGGTGCATGCCGCGCGTGGGCCCGCGGTCATTCAGGCAGCCCCCTACCATTCTATTGAAGAGTGGGTGGAAGAGGTGCGGCGTCAACGCCAGGATTGTCCTTTGGGCGTGAAGTTACCGGCGAGTCAGCATTTGGAGCAGGATCTCGCCTATTTGCTGAGCCTTCCTGTGGATGTCATTACGTTGGATGGCTCGGGCGCGGGCAGTGCGGGGAGCCCGACGGTCATTTCGGACCACTTTGGGATTTCCACGGCCTTGGCAACGCACCGGGCGCATCAATGGCTTGTGGGGATGGGGCTTCGGGATCGCATCAGTCTGGTGGTGTCGGGCGGCATACATGGCGCGGCCGACATTGCCAGGCTCGTGGCGTTGGGCGCGGACGCCGCAGCCATCGGTTCGGAGCTTTTGTTCGCCGCGCTGCATCAACAGGTGGCCAAGGAACTCCCTTTCACCCCACCCACAGAATTGGCATTTGCCCGTTCCAAGCATAACCAAGCCCCTCCACTGGATGTGGATCTAGCCAGCGAGCACGTCGTCCAATGGCTGGAAGCGACACGTGAGGAACTGGCGGCGCTCTTGCGGACGCTTGGCCTCACCTCGCTGGCGGAACTGCGCCAGGCCCGCCCGTTGATTGCGCGCACGCGGGAAACCGCCCAGGTGTTTTCGATCCCGTTCGACGGTGAAGGTGCTCTGGTGAAATTGCCGGATAAAGTGGGGGAACTTGCCGCATCCTATGCCCAACTCAATCAGATCCTCAATCGGCTCAGCGAGGAGTGGAAGGATGCATCTCGAAACCTGGCCCACCCGTCATTACAGTGAAGAAGATTTACGGGACACCTTCGATTTTATGGCGGATCGATATGTTGACCAAACGGTCGTGGTGTCGCGCGGCCACTACCCGGAGTGGATGAATCAGGTGGCTTCCCTGGTGAAAGCCTGGAAACCCAAGTCAGTGGCAGACATCGGGTGCGGGCCCGGCTACCTCTTGCGGCGCCTCCGTGAAGCCATGCCTGAAGCAGATATTCTGGGTGTGGATTATTCTCAGAAAATGCTCGCCCAGGTGCCGGACGACATCCCCACGGCTCATGAGCATTTGGACGACTGGGCAGACTCAGAGGAAAAGACCTATGATGCCCTCATCATGACGTTTGTGCTCCGAGATCAGCCGGATCCGGTGCAGAGTTTGACCAAGTTGCAAAAGCGGCTGGCCAAGAACGGGCATCTCGTCATTTTGGAAACGCAAACGCCCGATGGCTGGCGGCACTGGGGCTTCAATCTCTATTTTCATCACTGGATGCCCTGGTGGGGCCGCCGGGTCCTAGCGCCGGATTGGCACGGCGCACAAGACATGGCGCCATATCGTTGGCTTTCCGACAGCCATCGCCAATGGCGGGAATCGCAGTCCTTGCCCGAGGTGTTGCGTCAGCTCGGGTACGATGGCATGGAGAGCCACCGGCCGCCTACCGACGTGGTGATGCTGTGGAGCGCGCGTGCAACGGGATTGGAAGCTAAGGCATAATGGGCAGGGCTCCGGTGCGGCTGACATAGGCCTTTTGGAAGAATTCCTTGGCCCAATAGGAGGTTCGGCCGCGGTGCATGATCTCCCGGTGCCCGCCAAAGAATGTGTCGGACATACTGAAGAGAGCATCGCCCGGCCCGATTTCCAGCACCCATACCAGTTGGGGGTGGTATGGATCGGGCTTTTTTGACAGGCGTTTTTGTTGCCAGGCCCAGTGGTGGACGGCTACGCGGGCCTGCACCATGGCGGTATGCCCCATCTTGGGCCAAGGATGGCTAACCACGTCGCCCACCGCATAAATATCCGGCCAGTCGGGGTGTTGCATGTGTGTCGTGGTGGGCACCCAGCCCCATCCGTCATCCACCTCGGATCCACGGAGCCACTGGGATCCTTTTTGCGGAGGAGTCCACACGATACGGTCGTACGCGATGGTCCGGTTGGGCAAGGCCACGGTGGCCTCTCCGACCGCTTGAACTTCCGCATGCGTTATGATGCGAATGCGGCGTTTCCGAAACAGCTCCCGCACCCGCTCTTGAACCTTTGGACTCGCACTCTCCGCCACCTGGGGCGCTGGCGTCAGGATGGTTATCTCGACCGCGTCACGACGTTTCATGCGGCGCAACTGCTGGTCCCACAGAAGGGCGGACTCCAAGAGCGGACATTCGCAGCCAACATGCACGGTGGGCGACCATTGGCTGGGCGCGTCAATGGGGCCTGTGGCGAAGACAAAGTGTCCCTCCGGCTGTCGGGTGTTGCGCAGAGCCGTATGCCGAGCCATGTATCCTTCGCAGATGCCTTGATGGTGCAGGCTCAATCCGGGGATGAGATCCCAGCCCGGAGTGCTGCCGGTGGCAATGAACAGGACATCGTAGGCAATGGGGGGATGGGAGGCGGTATATACTTCACGGGTATTGGGGTCGATGCCGACGATGGTGTCATGGAGGGATTGGACCCGCTGGCGGGTCCAAAAAGGCCGCAACGGGATCCGCACGGCCTTCATCATCGCATCAGGTGCGGTATTCATAGCGTGCACCAAACCCGGACGAAAAATCATTTCGTGCCACTGGTCAATCACTGTGATCGACAGTTGATTGGGCGAATACAGTCGGCGCAGCCAACTGAGGACGGCAAGACCCCCGAACCGTGACCCCAGAACGACTGCGTGCTTTGCTGCCGCCATGTGGGCCCCCCTTTGGAACTCTCTTGTTAGGGTGCCCGTGAGTGAACCCGGTTATGTGCGCGGCCTATTAGAAGCCGAAAAATCCTGTCGTGAGTCCGCGTCCGTACATGGCCCATAAGAACGCATCGAGGGCAAAAAGAATCCACTTGGGGTTGACCTGCCAGCCCTGTAGACGATCGCGCGGATCGCGATCCGGGCCAAAGGCTCCCAAGAGCATCGCGGCCAACAAGGCTAGTGCTCCATAGAGCAGATGCAACGGATCGGTCGGCCGTTTGCCCATGAGATACAGACCAGTACCTGCCGCTCCCAACACCACCGTAATCCACTGTGCGGTGCGCTGCCATCGCCAGAAGCTCTGCGAGAGGTCTTCGGTCTTGGGGCGGCGCAAGACGAGAACGGCCACAATGCCGGACAAGACAAAGCCCAGAACCGCGGCTCCCACATGAATCCACCATAAAATCTGTATCACTGCCGCATTCCTCCCCCTGACGGGTATCGTAGCAAATTTGATGATGCGCTACAAAGTATGAAGCACTGAGCGCACCGGCCTCCACTCCGCAATGAAAAAAGGGCTATTTGCAATCTACGGTTGGATGGTCTTCTGCGTCATCTCGATGGAGTTGGCCTGTTTTGTGCAAAACCTGGTGGATTGGGCGTTCGGAATAATCCTCTGTATTGTGCAAAATACGGTTGAACGACTGCCGGCTTGAGGAGGGTCCTTACTGCACATTCGGGCCGAATAGCGACCTAGCGCAATTTTCTGCTATATTTGTTTTGGGCCGGATTGTCCTGCGATTCGTCGGAGATGGATGGTCGTGCCGACATGCGGCATTGCAAAAGAAATGGACGTAATGACGCGCAGGTAGCGGTACTACGGAGCCGGGAAGCCATGAATCGCGGCGACGTCGAGACAGTCAATGGTGGTGTTTCCGATCGGTATTTAGGTGTGTTTTGTGTGGGGAACACGAAATATACAATGCGGCAGAGATTCGCGATTGGCAATGCATCGGCGGGTTACGACTATCGACAAGTACTGAAAAAAGTTCCTCAGTGGGCATATACGGACTGGGAATGGGGTGGTATTGTCGCACACCGACGTTCGTTGGATGGCGACGTGGTTATGCACGCGCTGGTGACCGAAGTGCACGCCTTAGAAGGAGGCCTGTGGATGCTGCTACGCCAATAGATGGAGAAGTACCACCCGTCAACCAGAGGTCGTCTACGGGAATTTCTCGGAACCGAGGCCACCAATTCGGTTTTTCTCAGAGTCGCACAAGCGAACCGCCGACGATAGGTTCTCGTATTTGCGGCGTCCAATCGACGTCCTAGATAGCTGGAGGGAGAATATAGATGATTTTTCCCGAATCTATATTGAACCGTGCACGGTTTCGGAGATGGTTCAACTCGGCTATGTTCCCGAACTTACGGGACACGTTGGTGTCAAGCGCGGTGACCTTACTCATTTGGAATAGCCATCAGTTCAAGGCGTCCCGCGCCCCGGTCACCAACAGCCAGCTCGTAAGGCTTTTGAACGCCTTGCCGATGCATGGAGAGTTAGATAGCTACCTTTTATTAAACCT
Source organism: Bacillota bacterium (assembly GCA_021820485.1). Taxonomy (GTDB): domain Bacteria; phylum Bacillota; class Sulfobacillia; order Sulfobacillales; family Sulfobacillaceae; genus Sulfobacillus_B. The sequence goes on along the minus strand of JAKADO010000019.1, from coordinate 8,008 downwards.
CCATAATCCGTCACTTCCTATTCGCTGGTCTACAGGTGACCATCTATACGCAGTGCGGGATGGTTTCGAGTTTCATCCCGCAGTGGAAGTTGGTTAGGTGCAGCCGTTTTCGGGGCTGTATGGGAGGAAGACTGCCATCAGAAAGCGAATGGACGTGGTTCGCCTGTAGTGGAGACGCCACACGTCCATATCCGTGGGGCCATGAACGTCCCCGCAGTTCTCTAGCCAATTACGGTTACTATGTTGGAGGAACGACCCCGGTTGGGAGTTATCCAGCGACTGACTGGGGGCTTGTTGATGGTGCTGGAAATGTGGAGGAATGGTGTGCCGATGTCCCCCCGAAAGAGAGCCCCGAACAGTTTGATCGGATAGGCACAGGTGGTTGTTGGAACAAAGGAGAAGAATTTCTCTTATGCCACAACACGAGACACAAATGGTATCGGGTTGGTACAGTGGGCATTGGTTTTAGAATAGTCTGGGAGGCGTGAACATGATAAGCCTTCTTATTATCGACTTGGACGACACGTTGTGCGACTACTCGCAAGCCATGGCTAGGGGCAAAAACGCGGTATCAGAGTATTTTAAGGAAATCGGCGTCGAGCCAAGTGCTTTTTGGCGGGTATACAACGAGATTGAGCCTATGTTGTTCAGGGATTTTACCTTAAAGCGATTATCGACAGCCGACTACCGTACCCGAAGATATGAAGACGTCTTCCAAAGATTAAACATGATAGTCCCGGCTTCCATGATCCAAACGTTAAACGGTCTCTATATGAAGGAAACGAACGATGGAGTGAGGCTGTTCCCCGACGCCGTGCCGTTTTTACGGAACATGAAACATTTGGGCATCCGAACGGCTATACTTACAAACGGCCCATCGGATGGTCAACGTTCCAAGATTAGAGCACTCGAATTGCAGAACAAAGTTGATCGAATTTTTGTGAGTTCCGACATCGGCGTGGCCAAACCGGAACCGAAAGCGTTCGAATATGTTTTGAAATCGTTTGCCGTACGTCGGGACACAGCGTGCATGATAGGTGACTCTCTGCCAGACGATGTTGTCGGAGCACACAATAGTGGCATTAAGTCTATTCTGCTCGACCGAGAGAACAAGCATCCCGATTTCGAAGGGCTCAAAGCATCGGATCTCGCTACGACCCAAAACATTTTATTCAACGGGTAGACTCTATTCAATCCGAGGTGAAGATGTTGTTAATGAAATGGCGTTTAGACTTCGAGGCTGGACACTGTTTTTGTACGATAGATGCGCCCGTTTACGTTATAAAACGCCTAGACGTGATGCTTTCGCCATTTAAAGCAATCGCTGCAAGCACTCCGCCGAGTCCTCGTGGGACACCGTGTCTTCGGTCGAGCACGGTTTCGGGCTAGCCTCGTTGCCAGCCTCGGTGTTGTGTCGATGGGGGCGGAGGTGCTTAAACGACCAGACTCATGAGGCTGGCGGCCCCCGGATTGCTCGCGGGAGCACTGGTTTTTCTCATGCCCGCGTAGCGGGTTTGCCCATATCTTGCTAACTTGGAGAAAGGTGCGATGGTTGATGTCTGACGTGACCATTCGACCCGCTGTTGCCAGCGATGCATCCGGTATCTGCCACGTCCATCAACGCGCGGTCCGGATTCTTTGCCGCTTTGACTATACGGCCGACCAAGTGGAAGGGTGGATCGGGGCCCGCGTACCGCAGAATTACGTGGAGTCGATGACGAGCGGGGAACAGCTCTGGGTGGCCGAAAGCTATGGTCAGGTGGTGGGGTTTGCGGGACGCAAGGGCCCCGAAATTACTGCGGTGTACGTGGATCCACATTATGCGCGCCAAGGCATTGGGCAACAGTTGTTGCAAGTCGTAGAACAGTCCGCAGCCACAGGTGGCGTGCCCTGTGTCTATTTAGATGCATCGCTGACAGCGGTTTCCTTCTATACGAATGCGGGCTACAAATCTGTGGAAAATGGGACGCACCGATTGCGATCGGGCGTAGAAATCGCCTGCGTGCGGATGGAGAAACGACTAATGCGCCAACGTGCTGCGAGTGGGTCTTAGTCGGCTACTGAGTAGGCTGTAGCGACCGACCTCGTCCCGAACATAGCCAGTAGTTGGCGGTTTCTCTCAACGAACGGACCCGTAACTTGCCGTTGACCAATGGCGTAGGCCAAGGCCACTGGGTGCCGGAGAAGTCTTGCCGAGAGCTTGTTATTCGGGCGCGTTGTCGTTTGGGCGCCCCAGGTTCAACGTACTCGTATATGAATGACGGATAAGGCGGTAGACATCATGCAATATCGGCGTCTAGGACAGTCAGATTTGCGTGTATCAATGTTGGGGCTTGGAGCGAGTGGCCTCGGGACCCGTGCGGACCTCCACGAATCGCACAGGATTCTGAATCGCGCGCGGGATGCCGGCATGACCCTCATTGATACGGCCAATGTCTATGGCCCGGGGGGCCTTCGAGTCGGCGATTGGCACCTGGCTCCCCCTGCATCGCGCCGAGGTGATCATTGCGACCAAAGCGGGGCTACCGGTGGGTGATGGTGCCCACGAGCGCGGGACCTCCCGGAGCCACCTGACGCGAGAGTTGGAGGCTGCCTGAGACGGCTGCGCACCGATTACATTGACCTGTACCAGGTACATACCTTCGATCCGTGGACACCCCTCGATGAAACGCTCCAAACCTTGGAGGACTTCGTGCAACAGGGCAAGGTGCGGTACGTCGGCGCCTCCAATTACCGGGCCTGGGAGCTGATGAAGGCCTTAGGAATCAGTCAACGTCTGCGTGTGGGTTCGTTTGTCTCGCACCAGTGTAGCTATTCCCTCGCTGATCGGACCGCGGAACGCGAGATGGTGCCGTTGCTACGCGACCAAGGACTGGGCCTCATGGCCTACTTTCCCTTGGGCTCGGGTCTGTTGACGGGTAAGTATCGCCCGGGTGAGCCCGCGCCTCCCGGGTCAGCGGGGCATTCCCATATCAGGAGCCCGGCCTGCTGGCCTTGGCTGCCGAGGTGGCGGAGGAAATCCATGCACGTCCGGCCCAGGTGGCGCTGGCTTGGCTTTGGCATCATGCCGAAGTGGCCTCGGCCATTGCCGGAGCCCGCCTCGTGGGGCAACTGCAGGAAAACCTGGGCGCCCTCACAGTCACCTTGTCCGATGACGCGCGGCGACGCTTAGATGCCGCCAGCGAGCCGTTCACCAGCCGCGAGCCGCTCGGCGAATACCGAATAGATGAAGTCAAGGAGGGAGCGTCATGACAGATGCTCAGACAACCGAGCGCCATACGGTGATTGTGGACATCCATGCGGTGCTCGTGAGAGATGGCCAAATTTTGTTGGGACGCCGACAGAACACGGGGTTCGCGGACGGCCTCTATCATGTCCCGGCGGGTCATCTCGAAGCGGGGGAATCCGTCATGGAAGGACTAGTCCGTGAAGTCCGTGAAGAGCTCGGCGTACACCTGAATTCGGGATCCGTCCGCTTTGCCCATGTGATGCACTCGGCGTCGGGTGCCGGGCGGGTAGCGTTCTTCTTTGTGGCGGACGATTGGCTCGGGACGCCCATCAACCAAGAACCGAACAAGTGTAGCGAGATCGCCTGGTTTGGCTGGGACGAGTTGCCAGATCAGATGGTCCCATACGCCCGCGTCGCGCTGAATCATATTCGGGCCGGGACGAGCTTTTCAACGTTCGGCTGGTAAGGTCCGGATTGAATCCCGCTTGCGGCACAAACGGGGGCAAGAGAGCACTGCCACAAGGGAGTTCATTGGCTGGGAACCTCAGGACGAACGAAACGTGTGCCAACTCCTTAGGGTGGATGCCTATACGGCCGTGATTCCCCGCTCTATTTGACACATGCACCGTTTTCGACCATGGGGGCACTCGAGACCGTTTTCCTCGGGCACGGAACATTCCGCCGCAGGACGACGACGATATTCGGTTCAAAAGGAGAGAACGCATGAATCTGGGGCCTTGCATTTTGAACGGCCATGCGGTGCGATTGGAGCCTCTGCGTTCGTCGCATCGAGCGGGACTATTGACGGCGGCCCAGGCCACCGATATTTGGGCATGGATGTCGATGAATCTTCGCAACCCGGCGGAGCTCGACGCGTGGATGGCGAAGGCATGGGCGGAGGAGGAGCACGGTCTTTCTTATCCGTTTGTCGTGCTTGACCAAGCAACGGGCGAGGTTCTCGGTAGCACCCGCTATATGGACATCCATCCGGCCGACCGGGGAGTGGAAATCGGCTGGACGTGGTACACGCCGACCGTCTGGGGTAGCGCGGTAAATCCCGAAACGAAATGGCTGCTTTTGCGGCATGCGTTTGAGGAGTGGGCAGCGCTCCGCGTTGTTTTCCGTACCGACCATCAGAATACTCACTCCCAAGCCGCCATTCGGAAGTTGGGTGCCGTTTACGAGGGCACCTTGCGGAACCATCGCATTCGCCCGGATGGCTCCATTCGCCATACGGTCATCTTTAGCATCATGCCGGACGAGTGGCCGGCCGTTCGAGCCGGCCTCGAACGGCGCTTATAGCTGACAAATCTCGACGTCTTGCCAGCCTTCGCTAGGGCGCTCTTGGGGGCAATAGCTTCGCAAGGAGTTCAGCAAGAGAATGGCGAACAGAAACCGGCGAACCCGACTTGCTAGTTTCTATTAGGTGTGATCAACGGTTGGAAATGCGTTGGGTACCTTAGTTTCAGGACGATCGCGGTCATTTTCATTTTGAGGCCCTGTCTGGAACGGCCTGATTTCTGATCGCGATTAGCAAGATTCTTGAAGGGTGGTCCCACGACTCCTGAGTGAGGGCCTACAAAGGAGGACTCTACTAAGTCGAATCGTCTGAGGAGGCATGAAATGGCGTTTCCAACACACATTGTGGCTGTCGGTGGTGTCGTGGAAGATGAGCATGGGAACATTCTCCTAGTCAAGACCCACGACGGCGGTTGGGTGTTCCCCGGTGGGCAGGTGGAGGTCGGAGAGAACCTACCGGACGCCCTGCGCCGAGAAATCAAGGAAGAAAGCGACATTGATGTAGCGGTCGGGCATTTAATTGGCATGTATTCAAATACCGGAATCCACAAATGGTATGACGGTATCACCGATGTTCCCACGAAGTTGATGGTGGACTTTGTCTGTGAACCCGTCGGGGGCGCATTAAGCGCATCCGAGGAAACGACGGAGGGTCGTTGGGTCCCCAACGACGCGGTGCTTGATTTTATTACCGCCCCTGCTATTCGTAACCACTTTCAGGCTTACTTGGATTTCGACGGCACGGCGGCTTACATGGAATACGTGACAAAACCCGCGTTTGAAATTAGACACCGGGCAAGAATATGAGGCTGCCCACGCGCGGGACACCTCTACACCCGCCGCACAAGAATACTTAGCCCACGGATTCAGGACTGTTTGTTCTAAAAATGCCCGGCGATGTCTTGGGCCGGAGTATCATGCCAAGGGGGGGAGTGTTGATGAAATTTGTCCTCATCTTTGGCCCCCAGGCCGTCGGGAAGATGACCGTGGGTCGAGAGCTGGCCCAGCTGACGGGGTTTAGATTGTTTCACAATCACATGACCTTGGAGCCCTTGCTGGCCCTGTTCGGCGAGAGGCCGGAGACGTGGCGCTTGTCGAATACGTTTCGTCGGATGATTTTCGAAACCGCCGCACAAAGCACGTTGCCCGGTCTCATCTTCACCTATGTCTGGACCTTTGATGATCCCGACGCCTGGCGATTTGTTCATGAGACGCGCACGATCTTTACCGCGGCTGGACACGACACGTTTTTGGTGGAACTCGAGGCCGACAAGGACGTACGTCTCGCCCGCAATGACACGCCGGAACGGCTCGCCGCCAAACCCAGCAAGCGGGACGTGGCCGCTTCGCGGGAACGACTCGTCCAAGCGATGGATCGTCATCGGCTCAATTCGGAGCCCGGAGAAATAACGGACATGAATTACCTGAGAATCAATAACACTCATGTGTCGGCGGCGGTCGTAGCCCGGCGTATTGGGGACCGCTTCGGTCTTTGAGCGGTTACCCTGAGGACGCGAAGGAGCTGGACACTGGGAAGCCATAATTTGGCGCCACGCGAATGGCTGAAGCCAGAATATTGCCAATCATTGCGCAAAATATGATTCGCGACACGAATGACGGGCTCTTGGGGGCGAAAGCGCCGCAGCAAGGCGGGGCGTAACGCGCAAGGAGCGGACGCAGGAAATGGCGGAAAGCCTGTGGGAAAATCCTTGGGAACGTGAATGAAAAAGAGGAGTGGTCCGTGTGACCGTCATGGTACTGGGTAGTTATCATTTTTACACGAATCAAAACCTGTTTCGGGTCCATGAGGACGTCGCGACGGCGGATCGCCAGCGGGATGTTGCCGAGGTGGTCGACTGCTTGGCGGCATATCAACCCACGCATGTGGCCGTGGAACTGGTGGTCTCCGACCAGGAGGTTGTCGACGCCCAATACCGGCAATTTCTCGATGGCCGATGGGACCTGCCCCCCAACGAGCGCTATCAGTTGGGATTTCGGGTGGCTCAGGCCATGAAGCTACCACGGGTGCATGCGATCGATTTCAAGAATGAGTCCGATTCGCTCACAATCGGTGACGTGATGGGGTGTGCGAAGACCGCCATGCCTGGGCTCTACCGATCGATGATGGAGGCGGGCGAACAGCGGAATCAGGGCATGCAGCACCGGGTCAGCCATCAATCGATTCGCGAGATTTTGCGGTGGATGAATCAACCGGAAGAACTCACGGGCGTGTTGCCGTTCTATCTCGCGATGACTCAGATCCGTCACGCCAACGGCCGACGGGTGGGTCTGGAGTGGGTGGCCACCTGGCAAGCGCGGAATCTCACCATCTATGCCAACCTCCGCGAGCGAATGCAGCCCGATGACCGTTGGTTGGTCATTTATGGGGCCGATCATGTCGCCCCATTAATCCAGTTGCTGCAGGATAGTCGAGAGGTTGATCTCGTGCCCGTGTCCGACTTCCTATAAGGACGCCGGAGGCATACGGGGCGAGAACGCACTGGGACGTTGGTGCCAAATGGGGGCGCCGCGCGACGGCGGTGCGTTTGCCAACGGCTCACGGAGGGAGGCAATCCATGGATCGGCTCGTCGGAGATCTGATTCCGTCGGCGGTTCAGGCGGCATGGGGCCTGTCGGCGGACGACACGGCATCGCCGCTGAACGGCGGTGGTCATCGCAGTGTTCGTGTGGGGGATGTCGTCTTCAAGCCTGTCGACGACATCGTGGAAGCGACCTGGTGCCAGGAATGTTTGTCGCAACTGGTCCCCGATCGGTTCCGGATTGCCGAGCCGGTCCGGAGCTTACGCGGTCGCTGGGTCGAGTCAGGCTGGATGGCCTCGCGCTGGATCGAAGGCGTCGCGGGGCCGGACGGGCATTGGGGCCAACTACTGGAGACGTCGGCGCGGTTTCATCGGTCCCTGTCGAGGGTCGAGCCCCCGCCGTTTCTGGGGCAGCGGACACATCGGTGGGCCGTCGCCGATCGCGCGGCGTGGAGAGAGGTCCCACTGGAATGGTTACCGACGACGATATCCCGGGCCCGGATACTGTATGAGTTATGGGAGCCCTTGGACCTTCCGGCCCAAGTCATTCATGGCGATCTGTCGGGTAATGTTTTGTTCGGGGCGGGCTTGATGCCGGCCGTTATCGACTTTTCTCCGTACTGGCGCCCGGCGGCCTTTGCCGATGCGGTGATTCTCATGGACGGCATGCTGTGGTTTGGCGGGCATGCGATTGTGCCCCTCATTCCCCGAACCTCAACCTTTTCGCAATTATTGGTTCGCGCCGCCTTGTTTCGGCTCGGAGCCCTGAACGAGCGGGCACGCACGGTCGATCCCGCTTGCTTGGATGAGCTACCGACATTCGATCAGGCTATCGGGTGGTTGACCGAGAACATCCGCTAGGGCACGGCGCGAATCTCGCATCGGGCTACTCCATCTCCAGCATCTGGGACACTCGGTGCGCCACGGTGGTCGCCGGCAC
>JAKADO010000097.1 GCA_021820485.1 Bacillota bacterium | reverse complement strand
GGTACCGCCGGCGCCAACGCCCTGCGCCAACCGGGACGCCATGATCCACGGATAGGGATGCGGGAAGAGCCATGAGGCAAAGCCTGCGCCCAGTCCACCCAGGCCATAGAGCACGAGAGACGGCGCCATGATGACACGGCGCCCAATGCGGTCGGACAAGGCCCCCGCAAACGGAATGATGACACCAGCGGGAATGGAAAAGATGGTAATGACCAGGCCGACTTGAAAGAGACTCAAATGCATCACTTTCATCATCTTGGGCAACACGGGAATCAGCATGGAGTTCCCAAGCACCATGATGAATGGCACTAAACAGAGTACCCATAATTTCATCGCATGCGTGTCTGCGTCATTGGACCCGGACCCCGACGACGTGGGTCCACGGTCTTTGGTTTGTACGGCCATTGATGATGATCCTCCCCGTCCAATATCGCGAAGCTAACAGTTAACCTGTCCCGGGCGAAAGCGAACCATCCCGTTAAAATTTGGCCGTCACCGCTCTTTGGCATCCTGAATATCGTGCGAAGGATCCGATTGAGAAAATCAGGAGGGAACGCACATGTTAAGGCACGATGGCGAAGCGTGGTTGGACATCTTGGACTTCCCATTCAAAAATCGCAGCGAAAAGCCCCGCGCGACGGGATTGACCATGGTGATTGACAAGGGTCTGGGGCTCACTGACACGCGCGACTTGATGGAACTGGCCTCTGACTACGTTGATCACTTGAAACTGACCTTTGGCACGTCGGCATTTTATAACACGCGGCTTTTACGGCAAAAGATAGAATTGGTGAAGTCCTACGGCGTGCATATTTTTCCCGGCGGGACCTTTCTGGAACTGGCCTTGCTGCAGGGGCGCATCTTTCAATACTTGGACCGGGCACGCGATTTGGGTTTTACTGGGGTGGAAATTTCGGACGGCACCATTAATATTGATGAGGAGACGCGCTACAACACCATCAAGCTGGCGCGCACCTATGGATTCGAACTGGTGCTGAGCGAGGTCGGCAAGAAGGACCCGCGCGACACCGTGGCCATTCCGCTCCATGAGCAGGTGAACCGGGACTTGGAGGCCGGATCGGATGTGGTCATTGTGGAGGGCCGGGAAAGCGGCGAGGGCGTGGTCATTTACGACAATGACGGAAACATTCTGGGCGATGAACTGGACGCCATGATCCACCATGTGTCGGATCCGAGCCGCCTTCTATGGGAGGCTCCCCAGAAAAAACAACAACAAGAGCTCATCATGCGCTTTGGGCCCAATATCAACCTCGGCAATGTCCAGCCGCACGACGTGCTGGCATTGGAGGCGCTTCGGGTGGGACTGCGTGGCGACACGCTGCGCCATTACTACCTGACCGTGCAGGGGTTGGAGGAGCCGGTGAAGCTGCCCAAGGCGTCCATGGTGCAGGGAGGCACGCGTGACACGGACAATTGATGTAGTCTTTCGTTATCAAGAGGCTGAGGTTGAGCATTACGGCGCGGTCGCCGTGATTGACACGCTGCGCGCGACCACCACCATGACGGCCATCCTCGAACGGGGAGCGTTGGCGGTACGGCCGGTGGCCGGCCTGGAAGAGGCATACGCCCTGAAGGAGCGCGATCCGCATCTTCTGTTGGGCGGGGAACGCGACAATCGTCCGCCGGACGGTTTTGACGGCGGCAACTCCCCCTATGACTGGCCGGAGTCGCGTGTGCATGGCCAGCGGGTGGTGTTCAGCACGACCAACGGAACGGCCGCGATTGACAAGGTGCGGTCCATTCCCCGGCTTGTCTTGGCGGCCCTCACCAACGCGGATGCGGCCAGCCGATATCTTTGGCAATTGGAGCGCCCCACCTTGGTGGTGGCCTCGGGGACGCGCGGCAGGGTGTCATTGGAGGATGTGCTGGCGGCGGGCGCGCTGGTCAGCTTGTGGCCTCGGGAATCGCGCAGCGACGCGGCGGACATGGCGGCCACCGTTTTTTCGGCGCATCGGGATCGGCTTCGGGAGGCGGTCCGGGAGGCGCGGCACGGTCGCGATTTGTGGGATATGGGATTGGAGAAGGATTTGGACTTTGCCGCCGGCCTCAACACCAGTGCCATTGTGCCGGTGCTGTGCCAGGACGGGTGGATTCGCGCCGCCGACTAACAGTTTCGTACGGAGGCCGGCCCCTTTTGGGGCCGGTCTTTTTATGGCTGTCCTCTCATAATTATTCCCGTCTGGACAGACAGGGAGGCGCCATGTTCACCACAGAAAACGTAGTGCTTGTCATCTTTCTGCTTCTGGGGCTGGCCGCCCGCTCGAACTTGGTGGCGGCAGCCGCTGCCATCCTGATTATGCTGCGGTTGACCCCCCTGGCGTTCTTGATGCCTACTTTGCAGCGCCGCGGTGTGGAAATGGGGCTTTTGTTCCTGACCTTGGCGATGCTGGTCCCGTTCGCGCTGGGAAAAGTCAATTTAAAGGAAGTGGGGAAAAGCTTCATCACCTTGCCCGGCATCTTGGCGTTGATTGGCGGTGCCGTGGCCACCCACTTGAATGGGCGGGGCCTTCACATGCTGAATGAGCAAAGCCACCTCATGGTCAGTCTGATTGTCGGCTCCATCATTGGCATTGTGGTGTGGGGCGGGCAGCCGGTCGGCCCTTTGATGGCCGCGGGCGTCACCTATGTGATGTTGGAATTCATTACTTTGGTCTCACAATGGTTGAAATGAGGCGCGGCATCCCGGCCGCGCGATTGCGAGGAAAGAAGGGGCGCAATGTCTGACGACATTTTTCTCAAAGGCATGATTTTCATCCGTTTTCTATCCGCCAGCATTGAGTTTACCGGGGCATTTCTTATGTGGCGCTACTTTCGGCTGGATACGGCCATTCGCATCAATGGATTTCTTGGATTGGCGGGCCCGATCATTCTCACCACCACGATGCTGCTGGGGATTGCCGGGTTGGCGGCCACCAAAGTCCCCGTGGCCAAGATTGTCTGGATAGGGATTGGGGTGGCTTGCATTCTGTGGGGCACCACCCGCTGAGATGTTTTTCCATGTCATCTCGCTAAGGGGCGTGCGGCGCCACTGGGCGCGGCTCTTGGCGATCGCGGCGGCGCTGGCCTACAGCCCTTGGCTCTGGGGGATGGCGGCGCACAGCGCCATCGGGGCGGCATCCCCCCGCGGCGTGATTTCTCGCCTGCCCACTCAGGCGCGGTGGGTGGCCTTGGCGTTTGATGACGGTCCCAATCCCGCGGCAGCTGGTGCCATTCTGGCGGATCTGGACCGATACCAGGCACACGCGAGCTTCTTTGTGGTGGGATTGAACGCGGAGCGCGAACGCCGGTTCATCATAGCGGCCGCTCGGGCCGGAAACGCCATTGAAAACCACACCGACGGCCACATCAATTTAAGCATCCACACCTTCGCTCAAGATCTGGCCGATCTGAAAGCGGCCAACCAAGCCATTCGCTCCATCTCCGGCGCGACGCCGCACTGGCTGAGTCCCCCCTACGGCGCCATCAGCCGTGCTGCCCAGCGCGCCGCCGGCAGGCTGAATTTGGCCATCGTTCTTCCCACTCCGGGCGAGCGCGTGGCTAATGGTGCCCCGAGCCCTTCCGCCATCATTCGTCAAATCATGGCCCATGTGGAGCCGGGATCCATCATCATGCTGCCGGATGGCCCCGGGAATGAGGCCGCATTGAAGGCGCTGCCCACCATTCTGTCGCTCTTGCGGGTGGAAGGGTATCGTGTGGGCAGCATTTCCCATGTGTGGAGAGAGACCCACCAAAATATTGGACGAAACTCGACGAACTGGCGATAATAGGGACGGGCAGTGAGGTGAGCGCCGTGCGCATTATTGGTGGACAGGCATCCGGTCGCCGGCTGGCGTCATTGGCGGGATCGGACACGCGGCCGACGGGCGATCGCGTGCGGGAGGCGCTCTTCAACATATGGCAAAGCCGGGTTCCCGATGCGCGGTTCTTCGACGCCTATGCGGGAACCGGGGCGATGGGATTGGAGGCGCTCTCGCGGGGCGCGGCGCGGGCTGTTTTCGCGGAGCCGCATCGCGGGGCTCTGAAGACCCTGAGGCGAAACGTGGAGCTGGTGGGATTGGCGGATCGGGCGGAGGTGTGGCCGGTTCCCTGCGAAGAGGCGATGGCCGCGTTCTTGCAAGAGGGGCGTCAATTCGACATCATTTTTTGCGATCCGCCATGGGCTAAAGGATTGTCTGACCGCGTGCGGATGTCGCTGGGGGGCATTGTGGCGCCCCACGGCATGGTGGTGGTGGAAAGCCGCCAATCCGATGCGGAGGTTTTCTTGGATGGACTGGAGCCTATCTGGACGCGGCGCTATGGCGATACCCGCTTGACCGCCTATCAGCAACCGGACGCCAATTGACGGGGGAGAACCATGGGAACGAAGAAAGCCATCTATCCGGGATCCTTTGATCCGCTGCACAATGGGCACTTGGACGTCATTCAGCGAGCGGCGGCCGTCTTTGACTCGGTCATCGTGGCGGTGTTTGTGAATGCGGGCAAAAAGGCGGTGTTCGACGCCGGCACGCGCGTGCGGTTGGTGCGCGAATCCACCGCGCATCTGCCCAACGTCAGTGTGGAGGAAGGTTCGGGGCTTTTGGTGGACTACGCGCGAAGCCGCGATGCGGGAGTGATTATCCGCGGGCTTAGGGCTGTCTTGGACTTTGACTACGAATTTCAGTTTGCGTTGATGAACAAGAAAATGGCCCCGGACATCGAGACCGTCTTTATGCTCACCAATGAGAGCCATGCGTATTTAAGCTCGACGTTGATCAAGGAACTGGCCAGCTATCATGCCGACGTGGCGCCCTTGGTGCCCAAGCCGGTCGGTGAGGCTTTGGTCCAGCATTTTAAGGCGAAGTGAGGCGTTAGTGTGGAGCACGAGACCATCATTTCCGAGGTCGGACATCTCTTGGACAAATTGGAGGCGCTGGTGCAATCGGGGCGCCGCCTGCCCTGGGGGCGTCAAGTGCTGGTGGACGAAGACGCCATCAGGACCACCATCGAGCATCTCCGCCATACCCTGCCCGAAGAAGTGCGACAGGCGCAGTGGATTATTCAGGAGCGCGACCGCATCATCCAGGAAGCGGGCCGGGATGCCGATCACTTGGTGAGTGAAGCGGTGCACCGAGCGCATGCGTTGGCCGATGATTCTGAAGTGGTCCGGGAGGCCAGCGAACGGGCGAGCGAGATGGTGCGCCAAGCGCAGATGCGGGCCACGGAGATTCACCAGGGCGCGTTGGCCTATGCGGACGACATGCTGGCGAGGCTGGAAGCTGACCTCGGCCGGCTGCACGCGACCGTGCGACAAAACCGACAGGATCTGCATCCCCGCGAGAGCGCCGCTAACGAATAAGGGCCCCTAGACCTGCCGCGAGGCCGGCTGCGAGACCGGATTGGAGCAGCCGGTAGATTACCAGGCGGGCCCAGCCGGGGGTGATGCGACGCCAGGAGAGAAGAAGCGGGATCCAATAGGCGAGACCGCCAAAGGCGGTCCAGAAGAGCACGGGCAGCGGGACAGCGGATGCGGACGCCCAGTGGAGACCCACGGGATCGATGAGCCAGCCGAGCCCCAGGCTCGGCACCCAGCGATGGAAGAGCCAGGCCAGGACCACCACGGCACCAAGTATGGTGGTCCAATTCATGCCGTCCAAAATCCATTGTCGCGGGCGAATGGGCGTTTCGGGCCAGTGGATGGGCGGCATGCGCCAAATGGGATACAAGAGGTTGGCCGCCAAGAAGAGCGCGATGTCCACTTCCACGCCGGTGCGCGGATGGGGAAACAACAATGGATTGTATAAGTTGGTGTATAACAAGAGTGGCAGGATGTGCTGGAAGCTCTTGGGATGCTGGCGCGACCAGTCCAATAGCACCACGCCAACCAACGGGGGGAATGTCAAGAGCGCGAGCAATGCCAGCATCCACGCGGATCGCAGGGGGATGAGCGCTATGACGGCTTCGGCCAGCACATAGCCCGGCAAGAGAATCGGGACGAGGTGGTTCCACCACAGTGCGATGGCGTATTCGGCCGTCTGGCGGGTGAGGGATGGGGCGGTCGCCGCACTCCACAGCACAAAGGCCAAGAGCGCGAGAGCCATGCCCATGCGTGTCCATTGACGGATGGTCATGTCCACCGCCTCCCGCTATACCCTATGCGCGAAGGGGCGTTGGTATGGATACATCATGGGATGGGACGGGAACACATACCATGAAGTAGACTGGCAGGAGGGATATTGTGAGGCGGGGAATCACGTTGGCGCTGTCATCAGGAGGAGCACGGGGCTTTTCGCACATCGGTGTGCTGCAATGCTTGGAGCGCTACCGCGTGCCCGTTCTGGGAATTGCAGGCTCGAGCATGGGGGGACTGGTCGGCGCGCTGTACTGCACAGGCTACAGCCCCTCCATGCTGCAGGAGCTGGCTGTGGGCCTTCGCCGCCACCAATGGATCGACTTCTCAGTATCCAAAATGGGCATGGTACGGGGTCAGAAGCTTTTGGGGCTCATGAATCTCCTGACGCACAACCGAACCTTTCAGGATTGCAACCCACCTTTGACGCTGGTGGCCGTCGACATCGAGCGCGGCCAAGAAGTGGTGATTGGCGAGGGAAGCGTCGCGGAGGGCGTGCGAGCGACCACCTCGATTCCGGGCATCTTCAGTCCTTTCGTGAAAGATGACCGCGTGTTGGTGGACGGCGGCGTGCTGAACCGTGTCCCGGTCGACCTGGCGCGCGAGTTGGCTCCTGAAGCTCCGGTGGTGGCGGTGGATGCCGGAATCGACATGACACCGGTGGTGAAGTCGGTGTTTGACATTCTGTTTCAGGCATTCGACATTATGGCGCGTGAGCTTCGACAGTACAAGCCGATTAATGCGGATGTGGTGATTGAGCCCAGCTTGCCAAATGCCCGGGAAGCGCAGTTTACCCGGGTGGAGGAATTCATTCGAGCGGGCGAGCGAGCCTGTGAGGAAAAGATGCCGGAAATTTTGCGGATGTTGGAGGGGTCGGCGTGAAGAAGCGGCGATGGTGGCCGAAGTTGTTATGGATCGCAGCGATTCTGGCCATCGCGATTGAAGTGCTCCGGTTCATTCCGAGCGGTCAAGTGGAGGTCAGCCCGGGCATCACCGGAGACTTAAGCCAAATGATTCACGTAAAGAACGGTCATGCGCCGGGACCGGGACGACTGCTCATGGTGGCGGTGAACATTGGCCCGGTGAGTGAATGGGGATATCTTATGGGCCAATTCAATCCCACCGTGGAGTTTGTCTCGGAGCAATTGGCCTTGGGCGGCCTCAATATGAACCAATACATTCAGTACAATCAGGATTTGATGGCGCAGAGCCAATGGTCGGCGGAAGTGGTGGGCGAAAAGCTGGCAGGGCTGCCAGCCAAGGTGGTCACGGTGCCGGGGGCGCTGATAGCTGGGGTGTTGAAGACCGGCACCGCGGTTGGAAAGCTGAAGCCCGGCGATTTAATCACCCGCATTGGACCCTATCCCGTCACCTCACCGAACCAAGTGCGCCAAGTCATGCACCACTTCCAGGTGGGCGACATCATCAACATCACGGTGAAACGGGGCGGGCAACAGGTGGTGGTGCCGGTCAAGACGACCCGCATCAAGGGCGATCCCGACCCCGCCATTGGGGTCTTGGTTTCGGCGTTGCAGCATCCGGTCATTCCCCGCCAGGTCACCGTCAAGGCTCAGAACATCGGCGGACCCAGTGCGGGCATGATGTTTGCGTTGGAGATTTATGACCAGGTCACCGGGCATGATCTGGCCCGAGGCCACATCGTGGCCGGCACGGGGGAGATTCTTCCCAATGGCCAAGTCGTGGAAATCGGCGGCGTGGCTCAAAAGGTGGTTACGGTCTATCGTGCGGGGGCCCGCATCTTCTTGGTTCCCAAGGGCAACTATCCGAAGGCGGAGGCCATGGCCAAGCGGCTCGGCTACCACATGAAGATTTTTCCGGTGTCCAATATCAACCAAGCTTTGCACGATATCCAGTCTGCCACCTCATAAAGATTTTTCCATCGGCCATACTATTGCCAAACGTCACCAAAAAGAGGCGATGGTCATGGCAGAGAAGAAGCACCGGCGGGGACGACTGACTTCCAAAGACAAGGCCGACGACAACGGCCGGGAAGAGCAGTCGTCCTCCTCCCATTCCGGACGCAATGCTACGTTGAAGGAATTAATTCGCCGGCAAAACGCCTTGTTGCGGGAAGAGGCCGGCGTGGCGATGGCCCCGGAACAGGTATCCTCTGAAAACACAGGCGGTGCTGCGATGTCAAAGCAGCAAGTGCAACAGATGATTCAACAGGCGTTGAAGTCCCAAGGGGGGGAATCGATGGCTCAAGGAAGCAATCAAGGTTCGAGCAATCAGGGCAACGCCAACGGGTTGACGCCGCAACAGCTGCGGCAGATGATCGAGCAGGCGATGAACGGGAGTGGATCGGGCCAGAGCCAGGGAAGCCAGAAATCCAATGGGGGATCAGGTTCCTCGAATACGTCGGCATCCGGCAACGGTGCGCTGACGGCTCAAGAGGTTCAGCGGATGATCCAGCAGGCGATGGGTGGGAATGGGTCCGGTCAGGCGCAAGAAAGCCAGGGTTCAAGTGCGGGACAAAGTTCGGCCCAAGGCCAGGGAAATGCGGGAAACAGCGCTGAAACGCTCATGACCGCCAGCCAAGTGCAGCAAATGATTCAGGAGGCGATGCGCCAGAACGCCGTCGGGAGCTCCGGGTCCAAAAACGAATCGGGAAGCGGCCAAGGACAGAACGCGTCGGGGGCGGGAAGCCAGAATGCGGGGTCTGGCAGCGCCGGGGGACTTAGCATGGGCAAACTGAAGAAACTGGTCAACAAGTCGTCCAGCGGTCAAAATCAGTCGTCCCAGTCCAGTTCGGGGTCCGGGTCGTCCCAAACAGCCTCGACATCGTCCGCTTCCAGAGTCTCTTCCAAGACCAAGCAGGGTTCCTCGAGCTCCAAGACGAATGGTTCGTCTGAGCAGACGGTTGCGCAGGTGTTGACCCAAGCTCAATATGAACTGAGCCAAGAGTTGGAAGCCAATTTGACCAAACTGAAAAGCGTGATTCAGCAGAGTCAGGAGATCGCCAAAAAGATTGAATTGGTGCTTGGCAAGGGAGAGAAGGGCAGCGGAAGCAATCAATGAAGGTACGCGCGACGTTGGTGCAAAATGGCGAGGTGTACGCCCCTGAATCGCTGGGCCGTGTGGACGTGCTCACGGTGGGCGATCGAATTGTCGACATCGGTCCCTCGCTTGCCCTCCCGTCCTGGGCGGAGGGAGAGGTTGTTGACGCCCAGGGTCTCATGGTCTTTCCCGGACTGGTGGACCAGCATGTCCACATTACTGGCGGGGGTGGTGAAGGCGGGCCCCAGTTTCGTACCCCAGAGCTGGCATTGACCGATTTGACCCGCTTTGGCCTCACCACTGTGGTGGGGGTGCTGGGCACCGATGGGACCACGCGTTCCGTGCAGGCGTTGCTGGCCAAGGCGCGCGCCTTGGTTTTGGAAGGCATCAACGCCTGGATTTATACCGGGGCCTACCAAGTGCCGACCCGCACCATCACCGACACCCCGCGCAGCGACATCATTTTGATTGATCGCATTCTGGGCGTCGGGGAAATAGCGATTTCGGACCATCGCGGCAGCCATCCCAGCGACCGCGAGTTAGCTCAACTGGCAGGTGAGGCGCGCACTGGCGGGCTTTTATCCGGCAAGGCGGGCGTGGTGCACTTGCATGTGGGAAGCGGGCAACGCCGCCTCGACCCGATTTTTGAAATTCTCAAGATAGCGGACATTCCCATCAGCGTGCTGGTTCCCACCCATCTCAACCGAACCCGCGACTTGTTGGCCGATGCGGTGCGCTACGGACTCATGGGCGGGTATTGCGACATTACCAGCAGCATCACGCCCGATGCGCACGACCAAAAGGCGGTGTCGCCGGTGGAGTCGGTGGAGACACTGCGGGCGGCTGGGGTGGCGCATGACCGTATCTCCTTCAGCACCGATGCCGGGGGATCCGCGCCGGTGTTCAACGCCGCGGGGGAACTGGTGCACATGGGCGTAGGGATGCCGGACAGTCTTTTTGCCAGTTGTCGGGACTTGCACGAGGAACTGGGACTCTCCTGGACGGAAGCCATTCAACCGGCGACCACCACGCCGGCCGCCATTCTGAAGCTGAATGACGTCGGCCGCGTCGCGGTGGGGCAGCGGGGGGACTTGATCCTGACCGACGGTCAGGCGGTGCTGACGGTGGTGGCGGGAGGACGCGTCATGGTCCGCGATCAAGAACCGGTGGTGTTTGGCATGTTTGAGAAAAGGCCGGGCGGTGCCCGGTGAAGCTGCGCCGACGCTCCTGGGGAAGGCTCCGCCAAATCGCTGAAGTGATGGCGCATCATGGACTCATCATGGTTTCTGACAGTTTGGGCCTATCCGGGTATTTGTCGGTGGGCCGGCGCATTCGGGCTGAACGGTTGCCGGCCGTGGACGCGGAGTGGCCGGAGCGGGTGCGGCTGGCGCTTGCGG
>JAKADO010000096.1 GCA_021820485.1 Bacillota bacterium | reverse complement strand
CGCAGTGTCCAAAACACGCAGCAAATTACCCGCGCCATGAAGTTGGTGGCTGGGGCGAAGTTGCGCCGTGCTGAGGAACGGGCGCGTTCATCCCGAGAGTACTTCAATGAAATCCGCTCCGTGACCGCTCGCGCTGTATTTCGGGGAGGGCACAATCACCCCCTCCTGGAGACCCGGCCGGAAGAGAATATGGCCATGGTGGTGGTGACGTCCGACCGGGGCTTGGCCGGACCGTACAACACGAATGTGCTGCGGCGGGCCCAAGCGGAATTGCGGGCCTCAGAAGCTCGGCAAAAAGTGGTTTATGCGGTGGGCCGCAAGGGCCGGGACTTCTTCCGCTACCGCCAGATGCCGATTGCGGAGGAGTTCGTCGGCTTGGGGGACGATCCTAGTTACCGGCAGGCCAAGGCGATTGCCGATGTGATTATCGCCCGGTACTTGGCGCGGGACGTGGACGCCGTCTACCTGACTTATACGGAATATCACAACGCCATGTCTCAAGAGCCCAAAACCATTCGCCTTCTGCCGGTGGAACCGCCTCAAACGAACCAAAAGTTCGGCCCTGACATGGGCTACGTATTTGAGCCGGATCCCCGCGAAGTGTTCGAAGATCTGCTGCCTCGGTACATTGAGATGCTGATTTTTGGAGCGCTCTTGGAGTCGAAAGCGTCGGAGCAAGGGGCGCGGATGACCGCGATGGACAACGCCAGTAAGAACGCGGATGAGCTTATTCGCCGCATGATTTTGTTGCGCAACCGGTTGCGTCAGGCTGCTATTACGCGGGAAATCGCGGAACTAGTAGGCGGCGCGGAAGCGTTGAAATAGGAGGGTGTTCGGGTGGCTTTGAATGAAGGGAGAGTCGTGCAGGTTCTCGGGCCTGTTGTGGAGGTGGAGTTTCCGGAGGGTCAATTGCCGGCCATCTACAACGAGCTCCGTATTGTTTCAGACGACCGCGAAGCCCCGGGCGAAGGCCCGGCCAGCTCCGTGGCGGCAACCAAGATCGATATCGCCTTGGAGGCGATGCATCACTTGGGCGACAACCGCGTCAGCTGCATCGCCATGGCCTCCACGGATGGTGTAGTACGCGGCATGAAAGTGATTGACCAGGGCAATCCCATTGCCGTGCCGGTTGGTGAAAAGACGCTGGGCCGGATGTTCAACGTGTTGGGTCAGCCGATTGATGGCAAGGAAGCTGCGGATGCGGCCGAGAAGCTGCCGATCCACCGCGACCCGCCAGCCTTTACGGAACTGGCCGTGTCGACGGAAATCTTTGAGACAGGCCTCAAGGTCGTGGACTTGCTGGCGCCGTATCCGAAAGGCGGCAAGGTGGGCCTCTTCGGCGGCGCTGGCGTCGGCAAGACCGTGTTGATTATGGAACTGATTCACAACATCGCCAAGGAGCACGGCGGGTACTCGGTATTTGCCGGTGTGGGCGAGCGCACCCGCGAAGGCAACGATCTGTACCGGGAAATGATGGAGTCTGGCGTTATTGACAAGACTGCTCTGGTATACGGCCAGATGAACGAGCCCCCGGGCGTGCGCATGCGGGTGGCGCTGTCGGGTCTTACCATGGCGGAGTACTTCCGCGATCAGGAAAGCCGCGACGTGCTGTTCTTCATCGACAACATCTTCCGGTTTGTGCAGGCGGGTTCGGAGGTTTCGGCGCTGTTGGGCCGCATGCCATCGGCCGTGGGTTACCAACCGGTTCTGGCTACCGACGTGGGGCAGCTGCAAGAGCGCATTACGTCGACCAAGAAGGGATCCATCACCTCGATTCAGGCGGTTTACGTGCCGGCGGACGACTACACCGACCCGGCGCCCGCCACGACCTTTGCGCACTTGGACGCCACCACCAACCTGGAGCGGCGGATTTCGGACAAGGGCATCTTCCCGGCCGTGGATCCGTTGACGTCCACGTCGCGCATTTTGGACCCGCAAATCGTGGGTGAGGAGCACTATCAAGTGGCGCGTGGCGTCCAGCAAGTGCTGCAGCGCTACAAGGATCTGCAGGACATCATCGCCATCTTGGGGATGGATGAACTCTCCGACGACGACAAGCTGACGGTGGCTCGCGCCCGTAAGATTGAGCGCTTCCTGTCTCAGCCGATGTTCGTGGCGGAGCAGTTCACGGGCATGTCCGGAAAGTACGTGCCGATTCAAGAAACGGTGCGCGGGTTCAAGGAGATTTTGGAGGGCAAGCACGACGATTTGCCGGAAATGGCGTTCTACATGGTAGGCGGCATTGACGAGGCGATCGCGAAAGCCAAGACCCTTTAAGGGGGGAGAGCATGGCCACCACCTATCGGCTTCGTGTCGTGACCCCGGAACGGGTGATCTACGACAAAGACGTGACGGAAATCATCGTCCGAACCACCGAAGGGGAAATTGGGATCCTGGCCCACCACATGCAAATCATCACGCCCTTGGTGCCGCACATCATGACGGTCTATGACCCGGATGGCAAGATCGAGCAGATTGCTGTGGGCGGCGGGTTCCTCGAGGTGCAGGCGGAATCCACCACGGTCCTGGCGGACTCAGCAGAGACCGCTGATATGGTTGACGTGGCCCGCGCCGAGCGGGCCCGTCAGCGAGCCTTGGAGCGACTGAACACGGGGGCCTCGCAAACCGCGGTGGATCTGGCTCGGGCTCAACGAGCCCTTGCGCGGGCCGAAAACCGCCTGAAGCTGGCGGGCCGTGATTTGCAGCACATGGCCAGTACCACCACTCACTAGGTTCAAGCAACAACCACAGCCTTCCTCATGGGAGGGCTGTTTTTTTGTGTGATGCCATCCCTGAACGCGGTCCAGGTATGAATGCGTCCTCCTCGTGGAACAATTTGGTATCAAGAGAAGCATTTTTCAGGGAGGGATACGGGCATGCGCAATTTTTGGTGGGTCTTGGGCGTGGGAGCGCTGGTCTGGGTCGGCGCTCATGCACGGGCGGCCGTGGTGTCGCCGTTGATGACCGCCTTTCAGGCGACCGGCGCAAAGCCCTCCGGCTTTAGCATCAACGATTGGGTGGAGGTGCCGAACGCCACGCTGGACTTGGCCGGATTGGCGTCGAGCGTGGCACAAAAGCTTCACATGAACGCGCCACAGGTATCTCAAGAGGGCATTGGCTACCAAAAGGTCTCGGAGAGCGCGCGCGTGGCGGGGATATCCACGCGGGTGATCGTGGAGCGCCTGAAAAGCGGGGCGACCTATGTGGTGGTGGATCGCACCACACCCCATGGCTTTGCCGGACTGCGTGAAACCGAGGCGCTGTTTGACCATGTGCTGAAAGGCTACGGCATGGTCCACCGGAACGTCAATCTGGAAGGGGCGGTCGCTGGCAAACGGAGCCCAGCGCAGGAATACCGTCTGGTGCAGCGTGCCCTCTCCTCCATTGGCGCCTCCAGCCTGAATGGGGTACGTACGCCGGGCTATGTCTCCGAAGCAGGGAAGAGCCCCTTCATTTCATTCTCTGAAGAGCTCGAGGGGCATCCCATTAATGTACAGGTTGCCGCCAGCTACAACGCCTACACCCATCAAACCCAAGTGTACATTGGGTCTCCATTGCTCACCGTCACCTATTGAGGTTTGAACTGGAATTATTTGGGCAAACTGAAAATAACCCCAATGGGGTAATTTCAGCAGAGGAAGCGGGAATAGCATGGCAAATCGTCGCACAACTATTTTGGGTGTTGTTGCGGGCATTGTGGTCGTGGGTGGAGCCGGGGTCGTTGTTCTCACCCATCATCACCTTGCTGCCGTGACGGGCCCAGTGTCCACGACGCCGGTCACCCCCCAGAATCGCAGCACTTCCCCTGCGGCCGGTGGTCCCACCTCCGCACCGTTGACAGCACCGGTGCAAGGCAAGATTGCGAGCGCGTTTGGATGGCAATATTCGGGCGCGTTGAACGAATGGTACTACAACCCCGGGATCACAATCGCCGCCGCTAAAGGGCATCCAGTACACGCAGGATGGGCTGGTACGGTGACACAAATCACTCACGAGCCGCACATGGGACTGACCGTCACCCTGAACGACGGTGATGGGTTCGAGACCGTGTACGGGCATTTGGGCCAAGCCGATGTGAAGGTGGGCGAAGCCGTTCGCCAAGGGCAAGTGGTTGGCACAGTGGGAGGCGCCAGTCTTTATAGCCGGGACGCGGGAGCGCATGTTGACTTTCAAGTCTACCACGGCGCTAAGGCCACCAATCCCATGAACTACCTCCACCCCTCTTCATAAGGTTAAAAGCCAAGTAATGCCAGGGCACCCGCCCTGGCATTTATTTTTTTTCGCACCATATAATCTAGCAGACGACGGGGGGAGAAAGGGGCCGGAGAGGTGAAGGACCACATCTGGCAACGCGTCATGGAAATTGGCAACTATATTCTGAAGAGTGGGGCAACAGTGCGTGATACCGCCAAGGTGTTTGGTGTATCCAAGAGCACGGTGCACAAGGATGTCACTGAACGTCTGCCTAAAGTCAATGCTCACCTAGCCAATGAGGTCAAGAAGGTATTGGAGGTCAACAAGGCGGAACGGCATTTGCGGGGCGGCGAGGCAACTCGGCAGAAGTTCCGTACGCAGCACCCGGTTTAAAAACACCCAGCCATTCGCCCGACCCAGCCGGGGGCGGCCTCAGGCCCCCGGCGCGCGTCCCTGTTTGGGGCGCATTCACCCCCGGAGCCGCAAAGCATCTTTTATTGACACGATTTCAGCGTTGAACTATAATTGCGTCGACAATTTAAGGACATTCTCTTATCAAGAGTGGCGGAGGGACAGGCCCGATGAAGCCCGGCAACCAGGCATAGCCCAGGTGCCAACCCCGACCGGTTTTCCGGACGGATGAGAGAATAAGAGGACTCCCTCTTCTCTCAAGCGGAAGAGGATTTTTTATTTGGGAGGCTAGCAATTGGGGCGCAATTACTTTTTCACGTCGGAATCGGTGACCGAGGGTCACCCTGACAAGGTGGCCGATCAAATCTCCGACGCAATTTTGGATCACATTTTGGCTGAGGACGCCAACGCGCGCGTGGCGGCCGAGACCGTGGTCACGACAGGCTTGGCGCTGGTCGTGGGCGAGATATCCACCACGTGCTACGTCGACATTCCGAAAGTGGTGCGCGAAACCATTCGTTCCATCGGCTACACCCGCGCGAAAATGGGCTTCGATGCCGACACTGTCGCTGTGTTGACCTCCATTGATGAGCAATCCCCGGATATTGCCCAAGGCGTCAATCAGGCCTTGGAGGCCCGGGTGGGCAAAGCGGATCCGCGTGAACGCATTGGGGCCGGCGACCAGGGCATGGTCTTTGGGTATGCGTGTCGGGAGACGCCAGAATTGATGCCGCTGCCGATTTCCTTGGCTCATCAATTGTCGCGACGCTTGGCGGAAGTCCGCAAGGATGGCGTGTTGCCCTTCTTGTGGCCGGACGGAAAAACCCAGGTGACCGTTCGCTACGAAAACGACACTCCAGTGGCGCTCGACACGGTGTTGGTGTCCACGCAGCACACGCCGGACGTGACCACGGAGGAGCTCCGCGACAGTGTGATTGAATCGGTGCTGGTGCCAGTTCTGGGAGACCGCTGGCTCTCCAAGGAGACGCGCATCCTGGTCAACCCGACGGGCCGTTTTGTGGTAGGGGGCCCCCATGGGGACTCAGGATTGACGGGCCGCAAGATCATTGTCGACACATATGGCGGATATTCGCGTCACGGTGGGGGCGCTTTTTCCGGCAAGGATCCGACCAAGGTGGACCGTTCCGCCTCCTATGCCGCACGGTGGGTGGCGAAGAACCTGGTGGCGGCTGAACTCGCCGACCGGGCCGAGATTCAAATCGCCTATGCGATTGGGGTCGCCCGTCCGATTTCGGTCATGGTGGACTCGTTTGGCACCGGAAAGCTGCCGGACGACAAACTGTCGGAGCTGGTCAAGGAAGTGTTCGACTTGCGGCCCTTGGCCATCATTGAGGAACTGGACCTCTTGCGCCCGATTTACCGGGCAACGGCGGCCTATGGGCACTTTGGGCGTACTGACGTCCAATTGCCATGGGAGGAAACCAACCGCGTCGATGCGTTGAAGGAGCGCGCCCAGTTCATCAAGGTTTAAGTCGGCGTTATCCCCGTAGCATGTTCTGGCATACCCTGCGTATATATCGGACAGGGGGCGAGGACTGTGACGTGGTGGAGTGCACTGGGACTGGCGCTGTCGCTTTATGGCGTCGTGACGCTCTTGGAATGGATCTACGACCAAATTGTCGGCAGCCATTCGTCGGCGGCGCCGGCCATTAGTTTGGTGGTGCGTGTCACCAATCAGGAGAGTCACGTCGAGCAAGCGATGCGGGAGTTGCAGAGCTTCTTTAGTCAACGCCAATGGGAACAGCGGCCAATCGAAGTGATTTTGTGGGATGACGGATCGGGTGACCAAACCGAGGCGATTTTGGAGCGGTTTACCCGGGCGCATCCCACGTTTCGCATGCTGGACCATCCGTCCACCATTGATGAGGTGCTGGCGGAGTGCCAGTATCCGTTCGTGGTCTGGCTGGATCTGTCCCGCCACACCGGGACCGCGGTCATGGTCGGGGGTCTCCGGCAATTGTTGGGCGGAATATTGCCGGTTAAATAAAGTGTCAAAATCTTATGGGTGATTGCAGGAAATTGTCGATCAATACCGAATGCTGATATACCGGAATCGGGCCATACGTCTGGGGCTGCTCACCTCTTGGTTCAGCCCGTCTTGCGGTCGGAAAGGGAAGGGTTCGGTATTGACGGCGAAGGCGGAGCGTGCCCAACAGTTTCTGTGGCTCGTCATTGGGCTGACGGCGACCCTCTGGATCACCAAGCCCCACGCCCATTGGCTGAGTTTTGACCACCGCACCACGCTCGTGGTTGGCATCATCATTGTCCTCATATCGGAATCATGGCCCTTGGAACTGGAGTTGGGCAGCATCAGTCTGTCCAGCGCTGGGTATATGTCGGTGCTTTTGGTGTCAGGCGTGACCGAAGCCTTCTGGGTCATTGTCGTAGGCACGATCCTCAGCTGGATCCGGCGTTTCCGCGGCCTAACGACCGTGTCCACCATGGCGGTCATGCTGCTTACCTTGCAGGCAGCGAATGCCCTGGCCCGTACGGTGACGACCAACCCCGTGGGGCAGGTCTTGGTGTTTGCCGCCAGTTTTCTGGTGGTGAACCATGTGATTGTCAACCTTTACTATCTTTTGCGGGATGGCTACCTCCGAGGCAAGGAGGTCACCCAAAGTCTCTTCCTGGATGGATTGGGCTGGGGACTCAGTCTTCCGTTGGTGGCGATTTACATTCTCTTGGACCGGGCCTATCCGCACCACTGGTGGGTGGGCCTGCTCGGACTTCTACCCTATGCGACGGTCTCCCTCTTGCTGAGCTTTTATTACCAGACGCTGACAACGCAGGGGAGAACTCGCCGAACCGCCCAAGCCTCGGAGTCGATTACCGCCGCCATGGAGAAAGGCCAGTTGGCAGAACGGGTGCAGTCCGCCTTTCGGGACGTGCTGAGATACACTCTCTTCGTTATGTACTTGTGGGATCCTGAGGGCAAGGTCTTCCACCGCGAGGCCGCCGTGCATCCCGGCGATGGGGAGATTCCCTATCCGGAATTTTTCATTCGCGGCGGGGAGGGATTGACCGATTGGGCGCTGTCGACCCGCACGCCGGAGTTTGTCCGCAATGCGGCAGACCACCCCAGCGCCAGTCCGTCGGCCAGCGACACGCACCCCTTGGTGTCCGGCTTTATCTTGCCCTTGATGACCGATCGAAAGATTTGGGGATTCATTGTCACGGGACGCAACCATCCCAACCACTACAGCGACTACGACTTCGAGATGGCCAAGGTCCTCGCGGACCATGCGGCCATGGCGTATCGCAAGTGGCTTTTGCAAGAGGAAGCGGTGACCATTTCACGCGTTGACCCGCTGCTCCCCGACGTCTACAACTTCCGTTACTTTCGCGAGGTGCTGCAGCGGCGCATTGGCCGCTACCCCGACCGCCCCTTGGCGCTAGCATTTTTGGATTTGGATCATTTCAAGCAGGTAAATGATCGATTCGGACACATGATGGGTGATGAGGTGCTGCGCATCTTTTCACGCATGGTTCGGTCGGAACTGCGGCCCGGCGATGTGCTGGCGCGATACGGCGGCGATGAGTTTGTCGTCCTCTTGGACAATGTCGATGCGGATGGCGTGTCCCGTGCGCTGGCGCGCGTGCAACGACGCTTGGAGAGCGAACACTGGGTAGATGTGGAAAATCCCTTGGGGGTAAGCGCGGGATTCGGCCTGTATCCCGAGGACGGAAAAACCCCGGAAATTCTGCTTAATGTAGCGGATTTGCGGATGTATCAAAACAAGGTTGCCAGGAAGTCTCTGCGCCAAAATATGGTAAACGATTGATTCTCGATTGGGTTTTTTCTATCCCCAGCGAAAGTGTTGCTATAGCTTTTATCAACAGACTTATCCCCACTATCCCCAGGTGAGAATGACTGTTAATCTGTGGAATTCTGCCGAGGAAGATGAGAATTCCCCGATTCGATGTCAAGTTTCGAGGCGGGATTTTCCAGTTTTGTGGTTAAAATCCCCCTTGGTACGATGCGTGGGCAAGGTGTGTTCGCTATACTAAGTTTACATTTTCTTCCTGCATAAGGAGTCGTCGGCAATGTCTTCCAAATCGCGTCTTCATTCCAATATCCATAGGCTGATTCTCTCTCAGGCGTTGAGCAAGCTGGGAGACAACTTTACGGAGGTTGCGCTGGCGCTCTTTGTGCTGGCCATTACGCATCGAAATGTGGCAGCCTTGGGCCTGGTCCTGGCTATGGCTTACGTGCCGCGCATCGCGCTTGGCTGGGCCGTTGCCGGTGTCATAGACCGCCTGCCCAAGCGGTCCACGCTCCTAGTTTCCGACATTGTGCGAGCGGTGCTGGTCGCATCCCTGCCGGTGGTTCACAGCTATGTATGGACCCTTATTGCGGTGTTCCTTATGTATGCCTTTGCGATGGTGTATCAGCCCATCTTGAGGGGCGTACAGCCGCAGATTGCGGGAGATCCCTCGATCAACGCCCAAAGCGCCGCGCGCCAGGAAACCTACTCGGCTGTGGCCGATATCGGCGCCTATTTGGCAGTAGGGGCCACTCTGTTCCTCTGGGGCATTGCGCCGGCCTTTTGGGTGGACGCGTCAACCTATCTGGGCGCGGCATTGCTGATTTCCGCCATTCGGGTGGATCCGGCGTTATGGGCTTCTGTCCGCGGTGGGACCCGCGACTTTTGGCGGCAAATCGGCGAAGGATTCCAGCATCTGAAAGACCACCGGTTGGTGGCGCAGTTGGTTCTGCTGACGACTGCCCTGTCCATGGCGGTGGCTTCCTTAAACACTCTTTTGGCGCCATTGTCGCGGGATTACTGGCGGGTGTCCTCGAGTCATTACGTCTGGTTGGTCTTATCCATGGCGGTCGGCAACTTCGTCTCGGGAACCGTTATTGAGCGCTATCACATCATGGACCGTGGCGTCCCCAGAGTACTCTTGGCCACGGGTTTTCTTTTGACGGCAGTAGGGTTTGGGAGCGTGCTGCTGGTCAATGTCTGGTGGTGGGGGCTGCCAGGGCTGGGTCTCGTGGGGGTCGGCAACGCCCTCTTTGGCTCAGTCATCATGGTATGGGTGCAAAACGCCACCCCGGATGCCGTGCGCACCCGGGTGATGGCCATTCGGGGCATCGGGCTCGGGTTTGGAGGAGCTCTGGGGGCAGCGGGTGGTGGCTTTCTGGGACGCGTTGCAGGATTAGGCTCGGCTGCTCCGGTTGTGGTGGCCCTATGGCTCCTGTTGGCGGCGTGGACGCTGGCTTCCCGGGTGCTGAACACACCGTTGGCAGAAGGCACGGCCGCCTGATGACAAACTGTGTCAGTTGAAACAGTTTGACTTTTTTGGAAGGCAATGTTATAGTGACCGCGGTCGTTCCTTTTGGAGCGGGCCTTTAAGTGAAAGGGGAAAAACTCGAAGATGACTGGTCGCGTGAAATGGTTTAGCGCGGAAAAAGGGTACGGATTTCTTGAGCGAGAAGACGGCGGCGATGTCTTTGTACATTTCAGTGCCATTAATGGCGAAGGTTTCCGTACGCTCAACGAAGGCGAGCGTGTCGAATTTGATGTTGTAGAGGGTGACCGCGGTCCTCAGGCCGCAAACGTCGTCCGCCTCTAACCGTCAGAGGTTCGACTCACTTCAAGGCCGGGATTCCGGCCTTGATTTTTTTTGTCCTTTTCGGAGGATCCGATCCCGGTGCTATAATATGGGTACCAGTCCGAGGATTGGGAAGAACGAAGGGGGCCGCAAGCGATGGACGTTATTGTACGTGGAAAAAACGTAGACGTAACGGAAGCGCTAAAGGATCATGTGACACGGAAACTGTCCAAAATGGAAAAGTTCTTCGAGCACCAGGATGTCACTGCCCATGCCATGTTGACTGTGGAGAAGGAGCGGCAAATCATCGAGGTGACCGTGCCGATGGACGGCCTTCTGCTGCGCGGGGAGGAAGCCAGTCCCGACATGTACGCCTCGGTGGATCGGGTTGTC
>JAKADO010000018.1 GCA_021820485.1 Bacillota bacterium | reverse complement strand
GTGAGAGTTGACCCGTTCCCATGCCGAACACGGTCGTCCCCCTCGCGTACGCTGAGACTACTGGTCCCGCAGGGGACTGGGATCATCAGGCCGTGCCGACCCATTTTTTTGTCCCGCTCAAGGAGCGGGACTTTTTGTGTAGAATGATAGCGATCCTTAAAAAGGGAAGTGCATCGGATGGACGTTGTGAAAATTACCCCGCGGGGCTACTGTTACGGTGTTGTGGATGCGATGACGATGGCTAGGCAAGTAGCCAAGGATTCAAATGTACCTCGTCCCATCTATGTCCTCGGACAAATTGTCCACAATCGCCACGCCGTGGACGAGTTGGAGAGCCTTGGCATTAAAACGCTGGATGGGGGACGGCGTGATGAGCTCCTGGACCAGGTTCCCGAGGGAGCGACAGTGATTTTCACGGCCCATGGCATCTCGCCGCACGTGAAGGAAAAAGCGCGGCAACGCCGCCTGAACTTTTTTGATGCGACCTGTCCCGACGTCACTAAGACGCACACCTTAATCCAAGAGAAAATCCAGCAGGGCTATTCCATTATCTATATTGGCAGCAAGGGACATCCGGAACCGGAAGGTGCCATGGGCGAGGCCCCAGAAGGTCGCGTGGCCCTAGTGTCGACTATTGATGACGTCCGAGAGCTTCCCTTCGACGGCTCGACACCGCTCGCGATTGTCACGCAGACCACACTCAGCCAATGGGACACGGAGTCTCTTATCGCTGCGGTGCAGGAGCGTTATCCTCTGGCAGAGGTGCACAACGAAATTTGCCTGGCAACCCAGTTGCGGCAGGAAGCGGCTGTAAAGGCGGCCAGTGACGTAGACATGGTGGTCGTGGTGGGCGACCGGAGGAGCAACAATTCCAACCGTTTGGTCGAGGTCGTGAAGAAGGTCGCCGGCAAACCGGCGGTGCGCGTTGAACAAGTTGAGGACTTGAATCCGGTCTGGTTTCAATCCATTGATCGGGTTGCCGTTACTGCGGGTTCTTCGACACCCACCCAGGTGACGCGGGAAGTTATCCGGTGGCTTGAGGAATATTGCCCAACGGAGCGCAATTAGACAAGGCCCGCCAAGCGGACGTAAAGATGCGTGGCGAGCAAGAGGCCGAGCACGGTTAGAAGCCCGCCTGCCACGCGCTCAATCCATGGCAGGTAGCGGTTGAGTTGCCGCGTCCACAGGGTGGCGCGGCTGAGGAACAATGCCAAAATGAAAAACGGTAGGGCCAGGCCCATGGCGTACGTCGCCAGCAGGACCCCGCCCAGAACGACGGTATGTGAGCGCGATGCCAAAATGAGAATGCTGCTCCAAATAGGTCCCACGCAGGGAGTCCATCCCGCCGCAAAAACAATGCCCATAATGAGCGGTGACCAGACCCCGAGACGTCCGCGCTTGGGCATGGTCAAGTGCACGTCCCGCTTCAAGAGGCCGAGATGAATGATCCCCGCCAGTTCCAGTCCAAAGATGACCATCACGACTCCGCCCAGCTCGCTGATGAGCGTTTGATAGTGGCGGATAAATTGGCCAATGGCGGTGGCGACCAACCCTGAGAGAATCAGGACCAAGGAAAAGCCGGCGATAAAAATCAAGGCGTTGGTGAGCACCCGCGCGCGTACGGTTCGGTCCTGCACGGCGTCAACGGTGAGCGGGGTGCCCGCCATGGCGGTTAGATACGAGGGAACCAGGGGCACGACGCAGGGGGAAAGAACGGAAGCAAGGCCGGCGCCAAAGGCGATTCCGAAGCTGGTGTATTGAATCATCGCTCATCAACTCCCCAGGGTATGTCAAGCCCATATTATACCATAGGTCGAATCAGGGCAGGAATTGCCGGGGTTTTGTCGAAGAATGAAACAGCACAGTGGGAGCGCCGGAACCGACTGAATTCCCATTCTCTGAACCGCATGGATTCAAGGAGGAGTCGCATGATTCGACTAGACGGTGTCACGAAACGCTATGCCAACGGCCATCAAGGGTTGACGGAGGTTTCGTTGACAGTCCATCGAGGAGAATTTGTGTTTTTGGTGGGGCCATCAGGGGCAGGCAAGTCGACCCTGATTCGATTGCTTTACGGTGAGGAGCGTCCCACCCAGGGCGAGGTCACCATCGACCATTTTCGATTGAAGAAATTGAACATGCGCCAGTTGCCGCGGCTGCGCCGCCAGTTGGGCATCGTTTTTCAGGATGTCAAGTTGTTGCCTACGCGGACTGTGTTTCAGAATGTCGCCTTCGCCATGGAGGTGGTCGGGGCTTCCCGCAAGGATATCATGAAGCGGGTTCCACAGGTGTTGGAGTTGGTGGGGCTCAGCCGGCGGCGCGACCACTTTCCCAATGAATTGTCCGGCGGGGAGCAGCAACGGGTGGGCATTGCCCGAGCGCTGGTCAACCAGCCCTCCTACGTGGTGGCGGACGAGCCCACAGGCAATCTTGACCCGGATACGGCAGCCGAAATTATGAAACTCTTTCAGGAAATCAACCGCCGGGGAGCCACCGTCGTCATGGCCACCCACGCGAAAGATTTGGTGAACCAGCTGCAAAAGCGCGTCGTGGCTATCGAGGGTGGACGGATCGTGCGCGACGAAGCGAGGGGTGCATACGGCTATGAGTCTTAACAGCATCGGGTATTTGTTCCGCGAGGCTGGCCGAAGTCTTTCGCGCAACTCGTGGATGGCGCTGGCATCGATTTCCACAGTCACCATTTCGCTTTTTGTGTTGGCTGTTTTTGTGGTGGTCAGCGTCAATGTCAATCATGTCACCACCATCTTGCAAAATCAGGTGGAGATGCGGGTTTTCATCAAGCCCAAGGTGCCGCGCAGTGAGGAGATGGCGATTTTGCACCAAGCCCAGCATTGGCCTCAGGTGCGTCGCATCGATTTCTTTACCAAGCAACAGGCGGCGCAAAACCTTAAAAGCGAGTTTCCCGATCAATCGGGGTTGTTTCAAGTCATCTCCAAATCCAACCCACTATTTGATGGACTGGATGTCTACACCAAGGCGCCTCAGCAAATCCCCGTGCTGGCAGCGCGGTTTTCCCGGATGCCGGCAGTCCACAACGTGGTCTATCAGGGCATGGTGGTCAAGCGGTTGACACGCTTGGGGCACATTTTGAAGTGGACGGGCTGGATCGTGGAGGGACTATTGGGGGTCGCGACCCTGTTGATTATTGTCAACACCATTCGATTGGCCGTCTTCGCTCGGCGCCGGGAAATTCAAGTGATGCGGTTGGTCGGCGCCACAGACTGGTTTATCCGCTGGCCGTTCATCATGGAGGGACTCACCATCGGCCTGGTTGGTGCTGTGGTGGCGGATGTCGTGATTGGTGTGGGATACCGCTGGGTGCTCAATCGCGCGTCGGTTTCGTTGCCCTTTTGGCCCATGGCGGCGTGGCATCCGGTTGTGGTGGAAACGACAGTATTCACGGTCGCCGGAGGGCTCGCCGTGGGTGCCGTGGCCAGCATCATTGCCTTGCGCCGTTTCCTGAAAGTCTAAGTTAGCGAACAATCGTGCTATAATGAGAGATACGATTAAGGGGGTCTCTCATGAAGGCGCGGCGCTTCGTAGCCTGGGGGTTAATCACGCTGGTATTGATGGCTGGCTCGTCCGCGGCGACTTGGTGGGTAGCTACCAGCAAGACGCGTTTGGAGGCTTCCCGCATCCCCGTCAGTATGCTCAACAGCACCCAATTTCAACGCTTTGTGTCCACCTACCAGTTGATTCGGAGCAAGTCCATCTGGCACAACACCCCCAATCAACTGCTGTTGGGGGCCATCAACGGCATGGTGGGCACACTGCATGATCAATTCACCAATTATTTGACCGGCGGGCAGACCCAGAACTTGGAGAGCCTGTTGGCACCCAGCTACGTAGGCATCGGTATTGAAGTGACGCTAAAGAAACCCCTGACCATCCAAAGTGTTTTCCCCGGAACGCCAGCCGCTAAGGCGGGGTTGCGGGCCGGCGAAGCCATCACAGCGGTGAACGGCCACAATACCGCCAGTATGAGCCCCAATGCCGCCATGCAATTGATTCACGGCAAGGTGGGCACGCGAGTCGACTTGACCATTCGCGAGGGGAGCCAGACGCGGCACGTCACGCTCACACGGGCCCGCATACCCTATCCGACCGTATATAGTGAAATGCTGCCAGGCGGGCTCGCTTATATGAATATTGTGGAGTTCGGCCAGGACACTGGAACGGAGGCTGTGCAGCAATTTCATCAGTTGATGCGGCAGCACCCCAAGGGGATTGTGCTAGACTTGCGCGACAACCCTGGAGGAGAGATTACGGCGGCGTTGCAGGTGGCAAACTTGTTTGTGCCCAAGGGCCCGGTGGTGACCTTGAAGTACAAGAACGCGAAGAAGGATGCCACATATGACTCGCTGGGGCCTGGCACCCGGCTCCCAGTGGTGGTCCTGGTCAATGGAGGAACCGCCTCCGCGGCAGAGATTCTTTCGGCGGCGATCCAAGAGCGCCAAGGCGGGCTTTTAGTGGGCACGCGCACTTACGGAAAGGGCATCGTGCAGCAAGTGATTCCTCTCTCGGATGGGGCATCCTTAAAATTGACGGTGGCCCGCTACTATACGCCGAATGGCGACTACATCGAACACAAGGGCTTGATACCAAACATTCAGGTGGTCGAGCCGACCAACGTGCAGCCATCAGACATACCGGCCCAAGATCCGCAGCTGAGGGCGGCGATTGCGGCGTTGGAGAACATGATTAAGAAGGGCGTTTACGGGAAATAGAGGGAGGTCAACGTGGAGGGATTTGACTTACAGAGTCCGTACGCGCCGGCTGGTGATCAGCCAGGCGCCATTCAGTCATTGGCGGAAGGTTTCAAACAGGGAAGCCACGAGCAGGTCCTCCTTGGGGTGACGGGATCTGGGAAAACCTTTACGATGGCCAATGTCATCCAAAAAGTTGGCCTTCCAACTCTGGTGGTGGCGCCCAACAAGACGCTGGCCGCCCAACTGGCGGGTGAGTTGAAGGCGTTCTTTCCCCACAATGCGGTCGAGTACTTTGTGAGCTACTACGACTATTATCAGCCGGAGGCGTACATCGCTCAAACCGACCTCTACATCGAGAAGGACGCGCAGATCAACGATGAAATTGACAAGTTGAGGCACTCCGCCACCTCGTCTCTGTTGGAGCGGTCGGATGTCATTGTGGTGGCGTCCGTTTCCTGCATCTATGGCCTTGGTTCTCCAACCGACTACCGCGATTTGGTGCTGTCGCTGCGTGTAGGCCAGGAGCGCACCCGGGACAGCATTCTCCGCAAGCTGGTGGAGATTCGCTATGACCGCAACGATGTCAACTTCGTACGTGGGAAGTTCCGCGTGCGGGGTGACGTGGTGGAAATCTTTCCGGCGAACCGCAGCGAGCAGGCCATCCGGGTGGAAATGTTCGGCGACGAGATTGAGCGGATACGTGAATTCGATGTGCTGACGGGGGAGATCCTGGGCGATCGCGAACATGTGGCGGTCTATCCGGCGTCCCACTATGTCATGGGCCAAAGCGGCCGCGATCCGGCAATTCAGAGCATTGAACAGGAACTGGAAGAGCGCTTGAAAGTGTTGAAGGAGATGGGGCGGGACCTGGAGGCGCAGCGTTTGGAGCAGCGGACCCGGTATGACCTCGAGATGTTGCAGGAAGTGGGCTTTTGCTCCGGCATCGAGAACTATTCCCGGCACTTCACACGGCGCGCGCCGGGAGAACCGCCGTATACCCTGTTGGACTACTTTCCGGAGGAGTTTCTCACCATCATTGATGAGTCGCACGTGAGCGTTCCGCAGATTCGGGGCATGTATGCCGGCGACCGGTCTCGCAAAGAGAGCCTGGTGGAGTATGGGTTTCGGTTGCCCTCCGCATTTGATAATCGCCCCTTGACGTTCGATGAATTTCGCGGCCACGTTGACCGCGTGATGTACGTGTCTGCCACCCCAGGACCTTATGAGTTGCAGCATGCCGAACAGGTGGTGGAGCAAATCGTCCGGCCGACCGGGCTCTTGGATCCCCAACTGATTGTGCGGCCCACCATGGGACAAATCGATGACTTGCTGGGTGAGATTCGCGACCGGGTGGATCGCAACCTGCGGGTCTTGGTCACGACGCTGACCAAGCGCATGGCGGAGGATTTGACCGATTACTTCCGGGAGTCCGGCATCCGGGTGCGCTACCTGCATTCAGACATTGACACCATGGAACGGATGGCGATTATCAGAGACCTGCGGTTGGGAGAATTTGACGTCCTGGTGGGCATCAACCTACTGCGTGAGGGATTGGATCTCCCTGAGGTCGGTTTGGTCGCAATTCTAGATGCTGACAAGGAAGGGTATCTGCGTTCGGAGACGTCGCTGGTGCAGACCATCGGGCGTGCCGCCCGAAATGTGGAGGGCACCGTCATCATGTATGCGGACCGTATGACCGACTCCATGGATAAGGCGATTTCCGAAACGAACCGGCGTCGCGCCATTCAGGAGCGCCACAACGAGGAGCATCACATCATCCCGCAAAGCGTGACTAAGGATGTCCGGGAAGTGATTACGGCGAGCCGCCCGGCATCCGAGGCTGGCACAACCGCCACGTCGGTCAAGGAGATGTCGCAGCGCGAGCGCATCAAGCTGGCAAACCAGATCCGCAAGGAAATGAAGGAGGCCAGCCGCAATTGGGAATTCGAACGTGCGGCCGCCCTGCGCGACATGTTGATGGAAATTGAGGCGGAACGGCCAATCAAGAGTGTGGGGGGAGGCAAGCGGCATGGCTAGCGGGGTCATTCGGGTCGTTGGCGCCCGCCAACACAATCTCAAGAACATTACCGTAGAGATCCCCCGTGACCAATTGGTGGTCATCACCGGGGTCTCGGGCTCCGGCAAGTCCTCGCTGGCGTTCGATACGATTTATGCGGAAGGGCAGAGGCGCTACGTGGAGTCGCTGTCGAGTTATGCGCGCCAATTCTTGGGCCAAATGGACAAACCCGACGTAGACACCATTGAAGGGCTGTCGCCGGCCATTTCCATTGACCAAAAGACCACGAGCCACAATCCCCGGAGTACGGTGGGCACAGTCACCGAAATCTATGACTATCTGCGCGTGCTGTATGCCCGTGCAGGGCAGCCTCACTGCCCCAAGTGCGGCGCGGAAATTCAACCGCAGACAGTGCAACAGATTGTGGACCGCGTCCTGGAACAGCCGGAGGGAACACGGCTCGAGGTTCGCGCCCCCATCGTGCGGGGGCGCAAAGGCACTCATGAAAAGGTCATTGACGAGATTCGGCGCCTCGGCTATACCCGCATTCGCATAAACGGGGAGCTATTCGAGGTCGAGAACGCGCCTGCGCTGAACAAGAATCAGAAGCATACCATCGCCGCAGTGGTGGATCGCATCGTCCTCCGCGAGAACGTGCAGTCACGGCTCGCGGAGGCGATCGAGCACGCCTTCGAAATCGCCGAAGGATTGGTGGAAATCGGGCCGCCTGACGCGGCAGGGGCTCTCTACGCCCGCGACTTGGCCTGCGCCGTGTGCGGCATCTCCCTGGAGGAGCTCAGCCCGCGCATGTTTTCCTTCAATGCGCCTTTTGGAGCCTGCCCTGATTGTACCGGACTGGGCTTCAAGCAGGAAATTGATCCCGAGTTGATTGTCGACCCGGAGCGCTCGTTGACGGATGGCGCGCTGTTTCCGCTGCATCGGGGCACCAGCCGCTTCTATCCGGATCTCATCGAAGCGCTGGCCGGTGTGGCCGGCATTCCGTCCGACGTTCCCTACAAGGAACTGCCGGAGTCCGCACAGCGTATTTTGCTGAATGGCTATTCCCATCCGATTCCGTTTGAGTATGAAAGCATGTTTGGGCAACGTCGGAGGGAGAGCATCATGTGGAACGGGCTCATCCCCATTTTGGACCGTCGTTACCGCGAATCCACCTCGGATGTGCAAAAGGCCGAGATCGAAGGATATATGACGGCACGCCCCTGCCAAACATGCCATGGACAGCGCCTCAAGCCAGAAGTGTTGGCGGTGACGGTGGGGGGGTTGTCCATCGCCCAGTTGACCGATCTCTCGATTTTGAAAGCCCGGCAGTTTCTGCAGGAACTGTCGGTCGAGGGCCGGCAAGAGCGGATCGCCAAACCGATTCTGAAAGAAGTGCTGGAACGGCTGGGCTTTTTGGTCGATGTCGGATTAGGCTACCTGACACTCTCGCGGGCAGCGGGAACGCTCTCGGGAGGCGAGGCACAGCGCATCCGATTGGCTACGCAAATTGGGTCTTCGCTCATGGGAGTGCTGTACATCCTTGACGAACCGTCGATTGGACTTCACCAGCGGGATAACGACCGTTTGATTCGGACGTTGAAGCGGCTTCGGGATCTGGGCAATACAGTGCTGGTCGTGGAACACGATGAGGACACCATGCTGGCAGCCGACTATCTAATCGACATCGGGCCCGGGCCTGGGGTGTATGGCGGGCACGTCGTGGCTCACGGCACCCCAACTGAAGTGATGGCCAACACTGGAAGTTTGACTGGGCAATATCTTTCCGGCGCGCGGGAAATCCCGCTGCCGCAGCACCGCCGCAGCCCCGGGGATCGCTGGTTGGTCGTCGAAGGCGCGCGCGAGCATAATCTCAAGAATGTCCGAGTACGCATTCCTCTGGGTCTGATGGTGGCGGTGACCGGGGTCTC
The DNA here is from genome assembly GCA_021820485.1 of Bacillota bacterium. Lineage (GTDB taxonomy): Bacteria > Bacillota > Sulfobacillia > Sulfobacillales > Sulfobacillaceae > Sulfobacillus_B. Next base: position 31,706 of record JAKADO010000018.1, on the reverse strand, counting down.
AGGATCGGGAAAGTCCACCCTGGTCAACGACATTGTGCGCCGTCGTTTGGAGTTGGACCTCAATGGCGCACGCAGTCGTCGCGTGGGGCAGCACCGCGCGGTCCGCGGCATGGAGCACTTGGACAAGGTCATCGCCATCGATCAAAGCCCGATTGGCCGCACGCCGCGGTCCAATCCGGCTACTTATACAGGGGCCTTTGATTTGGTACGGGAGATTTTCGCCGAAACCACGGAAGCCCAGGTCAGGGGCTATCGAGCCGGGCGATTCTCATTCAACGTCCGCGGCGGACGGTGCGAGGCTTGCCGAGGCGATGGCATTCTCCGGATTGAGATGCACTTCCTTCCGGATGTCTATGTACCGTGCGAGGTGTGCAAAGGCACACGCTACAATCGCGAAACGCTGGATGTCACCTATCGCGGCAAGACCATCGCGGATGTTCTGGATATGACGGTCGATGAGGGGTTGGATTTCTTCCAACACCATTCACGGCTCAAGCGCAAGATGGAGACTCTGCACGACGTGGGCCTTGGCTACATTCGGCTGGGCCAACCGGCCACCACGCTGTCGGGCGGCGAAGCGCAGCGCGTCAAGCTGGCGACCGAACTCTCCCGCCGTTCGGACGGGCGGACGCTCTATATTCTCGATGAGCCCACCACCGGGCTGCATGCCGAGGATATCCGCCACCTCCTGGGGGTGTTGGAGCGGCTGGTGAGCCAAGGGGATACCGTGCTGGTCATTGAGCATAACTTGGATGTGATCAAAACCGCCGATTGGATTATTGACTTGGGCCCGGAAGGCGGTGACCAAGGCGGTCAGATAGTGGCGGAGGGACCGCCAGAATTGGTTATGGGTGTTCCGGGATCGTACACCGGCGAATATTTGAGGCGCCACATCGAACGGCAGCAGGCCCTGTCAGAAGCGCGCTAGCCGGTTGGTCTAGAAGTTGAGGTGAACATGGCAGGCACGCATACGCCCGAGTTGGACGAAAAATTGAAGAGCTTGCCGTCAACCCCTGGCGTATACCTCATGAAGGGCGCCGAGGGGGAGGTGCTCTACGTCGGCAAAGCGGTGGTGTTGAAAAATCGGGTGCGGTCCTACTTCCAGGACCCCGCTCGGCTCGCGCCCAAAGTTCGGGCCATGATGCGTCATGTGGTTGATTTGGAGTACATCGTCACCACCACCGAGGTTGAGGCGCTCATCCTTGAGGCGACACTGATTAAGCAAATGAAGCCGCACTATAACATCCGCCTCAAGGACGACAAAGCCTATCCGTACCTGCGACTGACCTGGGAGGAGGATTTCCCCCGCCTATTGATCGCCCGAAAGCCGGGCGAGGAGGGCAGCCGCTACTTCGGACCGTACCCGCGGGCACAGGCGGTGAGGGATACCATTCGACTTTTGAGGAAGATTTTTCCGATTCGCAACTGCACCAACCAGAAGTTCCGCAATGCCGCCCGGCCGTGCCTCGAATATCACATCGGCCATTGCCAGGCGCCTTGTCAGGCGCTGGTGGACCGGGAATCCTATCGGGCCACCATGAGGCAGGTTGAGCAGTTTTTGGAGGGCCGCGCCGACGAAGTCGAAAAGGATTTGTTGAAACGGCTGAACGAGGCGGCCGAGAACCTGGAGTTCGAGCGGGCGGCGGAACTCCGCAATCAGGTTCAGGCGATACGGGAAGTGCGGGAGCCGCAACGGGTGGCAGCGGGCACCGAGCGGGAACTGGATGCCATTCACTGGGCGGTGCTGGACGACGAAGCCATCGTCCAGATTTTTCGGGTGCGCAAAGGACGGTTGACCGGACGCGAAGCGCTGACGTTAACGGGCGTGGCAGGCTCATCCGACGCCGCCATCGCGGAGGCCTTCCTGCTGCAGTACTACAGCAATGCACAAGAGACGCCGCCTGAGGTGCTGGTCGGAGCGCTGCCCGAGAACGTCGACCAAATGAGTGAGTGGCTCAAGTCCAAGCGAGGTGGTGCGGTGGCGATCAAGGTTCCTCAGCGCGGAGAGAAGGCACAACTCTTGGCGATGGTTCGGAAAAATGCGGAAATGGCTCGGGATGAAGGATTGCGGCGGCAGGAAATGCAAGAGAAGCACGTATACGAGGGGCTTTTAGGCTTGCAGAATGCCCTGGGACTTCCCGCGGTGCCACATCGCATGGAGTGCTATGACATCTCCAACACGCAAGGCACCGAATCGGTGGCATCGATGGTGGTGTTTACCGACGGCAAGCCTGACAAGTCACAATACCGCCGCTTCAAGATTCGTACGGTGGAGGGTCCAAACGACTTTCAGTCCATGTATGAGGTGATCCAACGGCGCTTCCGGCATCGCGAACTGGCGGAGGACAATCCGCAATTGAAGCGGTTTGCGGTTGCTCCGGACTTGGTCATCATCGATGGCGGCCGGGGCCAATTGGGGTATGCCGTACGGGCCATGCGCGAACTCGGCGTGGGCGACATTCCCGTGTTTGGCTTGGCCAAGCAGCATGAGTGGCTGTTTGAGCCGGAGAGCCCGAACCCCATCATTTTGGCCCGCGATTCTTCGGCGCTGAAGATGCTGCAGCACATTCGCGACGAGGCGCACCGGTTTGCCATTACATTTCACCGGCAGTTGCGCACGCGTCGAAATTTGAAATCGTTGTTGGACGACGTTCCAGGCATTGGGCCGAAGCGCAAGAAGGCGCTGCTGCGGGCTTACCCGGATTTGGCGGCCATTTCCCAAGCCACGGTTGAGGATTTGGGTAAGCTCCCAGGGATGTCCAAGCCGGCAGCGGAGTCAGTGTTGGCGTACCTGCGCACGCGGACAGGAGGGAGCGAGGCATGAGGCGTTTGGCGATTTGGCTGGCGACGGGCCTGACGTTGTTTGTTCTGGCGCATGTACACATGGGAATTGAGGCGAAGAGCGTCGGCGCGGTGCTGGTGGCGAGCGTCGTTCTTGGCTTGGTGAACTTGGTGGTGCGGCCCATTGTGCGCATCATGACCCTGCCGCTCACCCTGCTGACCTTGGGGCTCTTCGGCTGGGTGATTAATGCGCTGATGCTGTGGCTGGTCTCCGCGCTGGTGCCCGGATTTCGTGTCAATGGCTTCATGCCTGCGTTGTGGGCATCCATTATGCTAGCAGTTGTATCGGGGGTAGTGAATTGGATAATGCGTCGGCGTTCGCGTTAGTCGCCTTGGATTTGGATGGAACCGCTTTGCAACCGGACGGCACCATCTCAGAACGATTGAAACGAGCGGTTGGGGAAGCCCTCGAACGCGGTGTCAGGGTCATCTTGGCGACCGGACGGATGATTCACTCGGCCGAGCCGTTTTGGCGTGAGTTGGGTTTGCCGGCAGGCCCGTTGGTTGCCTATCAAGGCGCGGTCGTGGCGGAGATGCCCGAAGGCCGCATCGTGGCCAAGGTCACGCTGCCGGAAGAAGGAGCTCGGCGGGCGGTGGAGTGGGCCGTCGACCGGGGCCTTCTCACCCAGGTCTATGTGGGGACGGAACTGTGGGTGTCTCGGGAGGACCCCCGGGTGCGCAATTATATCGAAAAGAATCACATTCCCGCTTGGGTCCGAGGTCCAGCCGAACTTACGGATTGGCCGGAATCTCCGATCAAGGTTCTGCTGCAGGATGATGAAGCGGTGCTTGACCGGGTGCGCGGAGAGTTGGAGACCTTGGTCGCCCCGTATGCCATTCGGGTGTTCAAGTCCCAACCCGACTATCTGGAACTGGTAAGTGAGCAGGTGGGTAAGGCGGTGGGCCTTCAGGCCGCGGCCCAGTCGCTGAACGTCCCCCAGTCCCGCGTGCTGGCGGTGGGTGACGCGGAAAACGACATTGACATGCTGCAATGGGCGGGATGGGGCGTTGCTATGGGTCAAGCGCCTGAGGTTGTCAAAATGGCGGCCGACGCGGTCACCCAGCCCGTCGACCAGGACGGCGCGGCAAAGGCGATTGAACGATGGGTGTTAGAGATGTCCTCGGATCAGACTGAGCCCTAGGGGCGTGCGGCTCATCAAATATAAAATGGTGGTGCCGACGGCCAGGGCGAAGAGCCAACTGAACTGACGCTCCATGGAGCGTTCGCGGCGCTGCCGGTTGCGTGCGGAGCGGCTGTCGGGCTGCGGGGGCAACGGGTTGATGTTGGGTTGGTTTCGCTTTTGGCGCCGTGACGGGGGCTGCCAAGCAGGAGGTTCGGAAGCTGCCATGACACTCTCCTTGTCATCCACCAGGCCATCCAAGTCTGGGAATCTGTCGATGCCTTGCTAAGCATCCTGTATCGTTATTCGACACTATTCGCGTCCGTCTGTCAACGCCAAAACGGCTCAAGGCGTTCGGGAAAGTATTACAATGGATAGGGAATCGCTTGGCATGGGCATTCGAACCATGGAGAAAGGTGGGGCGGCAATGGCGCCACGGTTCATCATCATTACAGGCATGTCAGGGGCTGGTCGCAGCGAGGCGATTCGGGCGTTTGAGGACCTCGGCTATTTCTGCGTCGACAATTTGCCGCCATCCCTGGCCTCCAAGTTTGCCGAACTTGTGCATCGCAGTCCCGATGTGCATGGAGCGGCGCTGGGCATGGATATCCGCGGAGGCAGCTTTTTCCCCGAATTGGCTGCGGTGCTGGATGAGTTTGACGCTGCGGGGATGCCCTATGAGATTCTCTATTTGGAGGCGGACGAAGAGACGCTGATTCATCGGTACAAACTCTCACGGCGCCGGCATCCGCTGGAGGCTGGGTCGCGGCTGGTCGAGGCGATTCGGCGCGAGCGGTCGGCGCTGGAGGAACTGCGCGGGAGAGCCGATATGGTGATTGACACGTCAGGGCTTACCCCGCTGCAATTGCGGCAACGCCTCAACGATGCGTTTCGGCTGAGAGAGACGGTGCCCTTTCAAGTCCGTCTGGTATCGTTTGGCTTCAAGCACGGTCTTCCTAAGGACGCGGACTTGGTGTTTGACGTGCGGTTCTTGCCCAACCCCCATTACGTGGAACCCTTGCGCCACATGACCGGCAATGACCCGGAAGTGGAAAGTTACGTCATGGGCTTTCCTGTAGCCCGCGAAACCTTGGAACGATTGGAAAGTCTATTGGATTATTTAATTCCGCAGTTCAAATCAGAAGGAAAGCCGCTCATCACCGTGGCTGTCGGCTGTACCGGCGGTCAGCATCGGTCGGTGGTTTTTGCCAACCATCTCGCGACTCATCTGCAGTCCACCGGAGAGTCGATCTGGATAGAGCATCGCGACGTGGAACGGCTGGCGGGTGGGACATCCTAAATGTGGAGATTGTTGCTGCCGGGACTCAAGGTCAAACGGTTCATGATCATTGTGGCCGTCGGGTTCTTGGGTCTGGGGGTGGCGATGGGGCGTTGGCTCTCGCTCGATCCCTGGAGGCTCTGGCTGGAGATTGCGGTGGCCGGGCTAGGTGTGGTATTGGTGGCTTTGGGGTCTTGGGGACTCTGGCGCAGCATCGGTGAGCTCTTGGGTTCCGACAAGTGGGCGGGACTTCTCTATTCACGGCGGCAGCTGGCGCGCGGTCCCAAAGTTGTGGCGTTAGGGGGAGGGACTGGCCTTCCGGTGGTCCTCAGGGGATTGAAGAACTATACCTCGAACCTGACTGCAGTGGTGACGGTAGCCGATGACGGCGGAAGTTCGGGGCGTCTGCGGGGTGATTTAGGCATTCTGCCCCCAGGCGACATTCGGAACTGCATGGTGGCGCTGGCCGACACAGAGCCCTTGATGGAGGAACTGTTTCAGCATCGTTTTGATACCGGTGAATTGAAGGGGCACAGCTTCGGAAATCTTTTTCTGGCAGCCATGGAAAAGACGGCGGGGGACTTTGTTACGGCACTGAGGGAATCGAGCCGCGTGTTGGCCGTGCGGGGGACAGTGCTGCCCGCGACCTTGGAGCGGGTGACCCTGTGGGCGGAGTTGGTGACTGGCGAGGTAATCTACGGCGAGAGCAACATCGGGCGCAGCCCGGCCCGGATCGCCAAGATTGGCATGGACCCGGACGATGCCACACCATTGGCGGAGGCGGTGACGGCGATTCTGGAAGCCGATATGGTGGTGCTGGGTCCTGGAAGCCTCTATACCTCAGTGATCCCCAACCTGTTGGTGCGTCCGATTCAAGAAGCCATTCGCAACACGCGGGCTGTTCGGGTCTACGTCGCCAATGTCATGACCCAACCCGGGGAAACCACGCATTATTCGGCGCAGGACCACGTCGATGCGCTGGAGCGGCAGGTTGGACGAGGGTTGATTGACGTGGTGCTGGTCAATAACCAGCCGGTGGACCAGACCATTTTGGAACGCTACCGCCGCGAAGGGGCGGAACCGGTGGCGGCTCCGCCCGGGGGCAGCAATTGGCCGGAGGTGGTGGCCGCGCCGTTGATTGCCGTTGATGGGGTGGTGCGCCACGATCCGGACAAGTTGGCGCGTGCGCTGCTCCGGCTCTTGCTTAGATACCGTCCGCGTTGGGCGGAGGGGCGGGTGCTGGATGGCCTGTGGCTGGAAGCACGCCTGAGAGAAAGGCGGGTCGGTGAATGACGTGGTCATATACGAGGCAAGTTAAGGCCGAGTTGGCGCAAACGGCCATTGGCTCTATGCCTTGTTGCTGGGCGGAGTTATGGGGACTCTCTGGGCACGTATCGGATCCTTATGACCGTCAGGGACCGTGGTTGCGGGCCGGGGCAGCCTTCGTCAGCCGGCGCGCCTACCGCTTGATGAAGCATCTGGAGCTCGAGCCGACCATTCGCTTGGGGCGCCGTCAAAGCCGGGTGGAATTTTCGCTGTGGGGCAACGATGTGCCGCCGCCCGACATTGAACAGAGCCTTAGCGACTGCCCGGCGGGCTTGTTGCGGGGGGCTTTTCTGGTGCGGGGCTATGTATCGGAAATAGACCGCCCGGTTCATTGGGAGATTGCGGCACCCACTCCGGAAGTGGGGGAAATTCTCACGCTGGCCATGGCGGCGATGGGGGTTTCGGCACATGTATCGGCGCGCCGCAAAATGTCGATAATCTATCTCAAGGACCGGGAGCATGTGGCTTACCTATTGGGGCGCATGGGAGCGCATCAGACCGTTTTGGCCATGGAGAGCCAGAGTGTGGTCCGCTCAATGAAAAACCAGGTCAATCGCTTGGTCAATTCCGAGACCGCCAATATGAAACGCAGTGTGGAATCTGCCCTGCGCGACGCGGAACGGCTGGCGAGCCTCAGGTCTTCGGGACGGATTGGGCGATTGCCTGATGAATTGCGCGAACTGGCGGAACTTCGGGTCGCGCATCCGGAATGGAGCTTCGAGGAATTGGGACGCCACTTGCGTCCGCCGGTGAGCAAATCAGCGGTTAATCATCGGCTGCGCAAGCTGAGGATCTTGTTAGAAAAGGAATCGGCAAATCGTTGATCAATTTCTTGCGAGCGAGTTGATCGGCTAAGAAAGATTGCTACAATAGGGCTAGGTACAGCACTGGAATTTCGGAATCATATGTGAATTGCGTCACAATTGAATCGTTTTGAGAGGGATAGGAGCGGAGGAACATGATAACCCATTACGGGGCCTTGCTGCTATATGTGCTTGTGGCCTTCGCGGTGGCATACCTGGTCGCGTCCTCGTCTCAACACGCCGGGCCGAAGGCTCCGGGCGGATTGAAGCGGGTGACCTATGAATCAGGGATTGTGCCGGAAGCGCCGGTGAAGTATTTTTCTGTGCGTTTCTATCGCGTAGCGATGTTTTTCATGATTTTTGACGTGGCGGTGATGTCGCTCTATCCCTGGGCAACCAGTCTCAAGTCATTGCATCAGGCGGGCATGCTCAGGGTGTTGGCGTTCTTGGTGATTGTCGCCATGGCGTTTACGTACGTGTGGAACAGGGGGGGATTTCAGTGGGATTGAGCTCCACCCAACAGGAAGCAGAACGCGGCATTTTACTGACCACTGTCGACAAAATGACCCGCTGGGCGCAAAAGTCCTCGGTGTGGCCGGCGACTTTTGGGCTCGCGTGTTGCGCCATTGAGATGATGAGTGTCACCAGTTCGCGATATGACTTGGCCCGCTTTGGGTCCGAGGCGTTTCGCGCTTCGCCGCGTCAGGCCGACTTGATGATTGTGGCCGGTCGTGTCAGTCAAAAGATGGCCCCAGTTTTACGGACGATTTGGGAGCAGATGCCCGAACCAAAATGGGTGATTTCCATGGGGGCCTGCGCGTCATCGGGTGGGGTATTTGACAACTACGCGATTATCCAAGGTGTGGACCATGTCGTACCGGTCGACGTCTATGTGCCGGGTTGCCCGCCCACCCCGGAAGCCTTGATGTTTGGCATCTTGAAGCTCCGGGAAAAGATTCAGATGGGACTGCCGCCCAAGTACTTGGAACTGACTCAGGGGGGAGCGTCATGAAGTTGACGGACCCGGAGATTTTAGACCGCCTTCAAACCCGATTTCCAGGAAGCCTTGAGGTGGTGCCGAGCATTGATCAACCCACGGTCACGGTGCCGCGGGAAATGCTCCTGGCGTTCGCCGAGCATGTGAAGCGCGTGGAAGGCTACGTGATGTTCAACGATGTGCTGGCGGCGGATTGGTTTCCGGCGCGGCCTCGCTTCGAGGTGGTGTATCACGTCTATCACCCCGAAAAATATCAACGGCTGCGGTTCAAGACCTTCGTCGATGAAGATCAGCCGTTGCCGTCAATGGTGGACCTCTGGGCCGGCGCCAATTGGCCAGAGCGGGAGGCTTACGACTTGTTTGGCATCGTCTTTGAGGGCCACCCGCAACTGACGCGCATTTATTTGCCGGATGACTGGGAAGGCCACCCGTTGCGCAAGGACTATCCGACAGCTGGACCTCGGGTGGACTAGGAGGGAGATCATGGCGACCAACGACGTTCGAGAAAACGTAAGAGAAGATTTGGAGCCCATGGCCGACGAGACCATGGTCATCAACCTGGGGCCGCAGCACCCCAGCACGCACGGTGTGCTGAGGGTTCGGTTGGTGCTGGATGGTGAACGGGTGGTGCAGGCCGAGCCGGTGATCGGATATCTCCACACCGGATTCGAAAAGACGGCGGAAACGCTCACCTATCAGCAGTGCAACACTATTACCGACCGCCTTGACTACTTGGCCCCGATGACCAACAACTTGGCATATGTGTTAGCCGTCGAAAAGTTAGTGGACATAGAAGTTCCTAAAAGGGCCCAGTACATTCGGGTCCTCTTTTCTGAGCTCACCCGGCTGGCCAGTCACCTGGTGTGGCTCGGCACGCACGTGATGGACCTGGGGGCAATGAGTCTCTTCTTCTACTGCATGCGGGAGCGCGAGGTGATTCTCGACCTCATTGAGGCGGCGTCCGGCGTGCGCATGAACCCGAGCTACTTCCGGGTGGGGGGATTGGCCTATGACTTGCCGGACGGGTTCCATGAAAAAGTTCAGGACTTTCTCAAGGACTTCCCCCGGTGGATGAAGATGTACCGCAATATGGTGGATGGCAATCCGCTCATCAATGAGCGGTTAAAAGGCATTTCCTTGATGGACCGGGAAACCTGTTACCAATATGGCGTCACAGGCCCGAACATCCGCGCCACGGGGATCCCCCTGGACTTGCGCAAGATAGATCCCTACTGCTTCTATGACGAGATGGAGTTTGAGGTGCCCACGCGCACCGAAGGCGATGCCTATGCCCGGTTCTGGGTCCGTTTCGACGAGATGTACGAATCCTACAAGATTGTTGAGCAGGTGATGCAAAAGATTTCGCCGCGCGGAGAGTATGCTACTCGTGACCGCAAGGTGGCGCTGCCGCCGCGTGAGGAAATCTACGGCAACATGGAAGCCTTGATTCACCAGTTCAAACTGGTGACGGCTGGGTTTCCGGTGCCTCCCGGCGAGGTCTACCAAGCGGTGGAAGGACCTCGAGGAGAGATGGGATTCTATATTATCTCGGATGGGGGTCCGAAGCCGTATCGCTGGCGCGCCCGCACGCCGTCCTACTACAACTTGCAGACCATGCCGATTATCTGTAAGGACGGTCTGGTGGCGGACGTCATTACGGCGATTGGAAGCATCGATATTATGCTGGGAGATGTCGACAAATGAAGCCTGAATGGAAGGAATGGGCCCAAGAGGCCAAGGCGGAGTTTCCCAAAGCGAATTCGGCCCTTCTGCCCCTCCTGCATCGGATTCAACGAGCAGAGGGATGGCTGGCACCGGAAACCTTGTCCGACGTGGCGGAGTTGTTGAATTTGCCGGTGCAGTATGTGGAGTCGGTGGCCTCGTTTTACTCCCTCTACTTTAAGCAACCGGTGGGGAAAAAAGTGGTGCACGTGTGCGTGGGGCTGTCCTGCATGCTGGCCGGTTCCGATGAATTGATGCACCGATTGGAAGAAAAGCTGGGCGTTTCGCAGGGCCAGACTACGCCCGATGGGGCGTATACGCTGTTGGAGGCGGAATGCCTGGCCGCCTGTGATTTAGCCCCGGTGGCGCAGGTAAACTTGCGCTACAAGGGACCGGTGCCGCCTGAGAAAGCAGACGAGCTTTTGAAGGAGGAGGTGTCTTCATGAGCCAGACCTTCTATTTGCTGCGCAACCGCGAAGTTCCGCAAATCGGCCACATGGATGTGTACCGTGAACACGGCGGGTACGACGCGCTCAAGAAATCCTTGGCGGAGTTTGAACCCGAGCAATTGGTCGACTTGGTCAAGCGGTCCGGACTGCGCGGGCGTGGCGGCGCGGGCTTCCCTACCGGCGTCAAATGGGGGTTTTTGCCCAAAGACGGTCGGCCGCGCTACTTGGTGGTAAATTCCGATGAAGCGGAGCCCGGGACGTTCAAGGATCGGGAACTCATTGAGAATAATCCCCATCAGTTGATTGAAGGCATGATCATTTCTAGTTATGCGATTGGGGCTGGGCAAGCGTACGTCTATTGCCGGGGCGAATTTCTCAAGGGTTCAGAGGAGTTGGCGCGTGCCGTCAAGGAAGCGTACGCTGCTGGATTCTTGGGCGAGAACATTCTCGGCAGTGGATTCTCCTTGGACATCTTTGTGTATCGCGGCGCAGGCGCCTACATTTGTGGGGAGGAGTCGGCGCTGTTGGAATCCCTCGAGGGACGGCGCGGGAATCCCCGACTCAAGCCGCCTTTTCCGGCGGTGGCGGGACTTTACGGAATGCCCACCATTGTGAACAACGTGGAGACCATCACCAACGTTCCCGCTATTGTCACCCATGGGGCCGAATGGTACACGTCGATGGGCACGGAAAAGAGCCCAGGCCTCAAGATTATGTCGGTCAGCGGCAAGGTCAACCGGCCAGGCAACTACGAAATTCCGCTGGCGACCCCGTTGCGCACGTTGATCGAGGAATATGCCGGAGGTATGCAGGAAGGCCGCTCCATCAAGTGCGTCATTCCTGGGGGAAGCTCAGTGCCTCTTTTGATGCCGGATAAGCTGGATACGCCCTTGGATTATGAGTCCGTTCTGCAAGCGGGGTCCATGCTCGGTTCGGGCGGCTGCATTGTGCTGGATGACACCGTATGCATCGTGAGGGCGGCCGCGCGGCTGGTCAAGTTCTATCGTGAGGAATCCTGCGGCAAGTGCACGCCCTGCCGCGAAGGGACATACTGGATGACCGACGTGCTGGATCGCATTGAAGCCGGAGCAGGCAATGAGGCTGATCTCGACATGCTCCTCGACATCGCGGACAACATGAACGGCAAGTGCTTCTGCCCGTTGGGGGATGCCTCGCTTGGGTTCATGGTGAGCGCAATCAAGCATTTCCGCGACGAGTTTGAGGCCCATGTCCGCGAGCACAGATGTCCATTGGGGGCGAAAGTCTATGATACGGTTAACTATTGATGATCAAGAGATCACCGTTCCAGAAGGGACGATGATTGCTGACGCGGCAGCCAAACTCGGGATTGATGTCCCGGTCTACTGCTATCACGAGGCGCTTGGTCCCTTGGGTGCTTGCCGCATGTGCCTGGTACAGGTGGAAAAGATGCCGAAGCTGGCTACGGCTTGCACGACCGCCGTGTCGGAGGGCATGGTGGTCCACACACGTGGACCGGCGGTGGACAAGGGGCGCAAGGGGGTGCTGGAGTTCCTCTTGATTAACCACCCCTTGGATTGTCCTGTCTGTGACAAGGGTGGAGAGTGCTTTCTGCAGGACTACACCTTCCAGTATGGCCCCCCGGCGGGACGTTTCGAAGAACCGAAGATTCAAAAGGTCAAGGATGGTCCCATCAACGAGTTCATCCTCGTTGATCAGGAGCGCTGTGTGCTTTGCCAGCGCTGCGTACGATTCATGGGCGAATATGTGGGCGAACCGCAACTGTTGTTGGAGGGACGCGGGGTCGAGACCGTTGTCACCACGGTGGATCATGAACCGGCCACAAGCCAGTTTTCCGGGAACGTGATTGATCTCTGCCCAGTGGGCGCTCTCCTCTCAGTGCCTTATCATCACAAGGCTCGCCCATGGAACATTGAGCGGGAAGAATCGGTTTGCACCCTCTGCCCGGTGGGATGCACCACATTGGCCACCGGACGGGACGGACATATTGTCCGGATCGAGGGGCGGCCGGTGCCGGATCGCAGCTGGGGCTGGCTTTGCGACCGCGGCCGTTTTGGCTTCGACTTTGCGGTCAATCCCAGTCGGCTAATCACATCGTATTTGGAGGGCCGGGAAGAAGCCGCCGCGCGCACGACGCGGCAAGTGGGACAGTGGCTGCGTGATGCGGTGTCGCAGCACGGCGGCAACTCGGTGGCATTTGTGGCCGGAGGGCTTCATTCGACCGAGGAAGCCTATCAGTTGAACCGCTTCGCCCGCGAAGTCGTGGGAACCGAACGTTTGGCCGTCAGCCGCGATGTGCCAGGATATCTGCCGCGAGGACTGAATGGCACCTTTGCTGACATCGATGACGCCGATGCGGTGGTGTTGATTGGAACCGACCCCTATGAATCGGTTCCTGTGGTCCATCTGCGCCTGCGGGATCGTGCGCGAGCTCTTCCGTCCTTGAAGCTCATGGGCGTGGCGCCGCGCTCGCTGAGCCGCGAGACGCTCCGCGTCGACACGTTGGTGACGCATGTGGGGCAGGAAGCCGCGGTATTGGCGGCGGCTCTCTCGGATGCCGCGAGAGGCCATGCTGTGCTGGCGGAATTGGTCTCGAACGGGCTCGGCGACCTGAGTGGCATCGACGGGGAGGCTCTTGCCGAGTTGGGATCCACGTTGGTGAACAGCGAGCACCTGACGGTTCTCTGGGACGGTTTGGAGGCGGACGTGGAGCCCGTGCTGGTGGCATTGCAGTCGGTACGCGGTGATAAGCCCACACGGGTGTTGCCCACCTGGGGCCCCAGCAACTGGCGTGGCTTCGAGCGGGCCGGATTTGATGCCCGGATTGAGTCGCTCACGGGGATTCTGGAGGATGCTCGGGACGGCAAGCTTCAAATGCTGGTGCTGTGGGGCGCGGATCTCCTCCGCGAGTATCCCGACCAGGAACTGGTGCGACAGGCCTATGCGCGTGTGCCGGTCTTGGTGGCCGAAAGCCTCTTTCCTCCGGCCGGGCACGAATCATTCAAGGCAATTTTACCCCAGGCGGGGCCGGGCGAAGTGTACGGAACGTACGTCAACATGGAGGCGCGGCTTCAAGTCGCGATGCCGTCGGTTCAACCGCCGGGGCAGGCTCGGCCGACCAAAACCTACGTCACAGCTTGGGCACGCGCCATGGAGAAGCCCTTCGTGCTTCAGGAAGATTGGGATCCGTACGATGACAACAGCGGGGATCTAGTCCCTGAGGAATCGGTCCCCCGAGAGGTTCGGCCGATTGCGCCTGCGTCGTCGGCGCCTGACGGGTATGAGCTTATAACTGGTGTGCTGGTGATTGAAAACGGTATTCCTTCGGATTTCCTAAAGCCGCGAGTGCCCCAATATCCCGGCCGTATCAGCCCGAGCGATGCCGACCGATTGGGAATTCGCAATCAGGCGGTCATCAAACTGAGCCGCGAGGGACGCGAGATGACGGCAGCAGTGGCTGTCGATCCCGCGATGACTCCAGGCCGCATCTACATGCCCTTGGGGCTGGCGGATGCCCCGGTCAATGCACTGGGCACTGGCGCGGTGAACGTGACCGTTATTGAGGAGGTTCACAGCGCATGATAGTGCTTCAAGTGGTGCTCCTAATCATCAAAATCGTTCTCCTAATCGCCATCCTGATGGGCGGGTTCGCCTACACCATGCTGTTGGAACGGCGGCTGTTGGGATTTTTCCAACTGCGCTTAGGGCCGAACCGTGTGGGGCCAGGCGGCCTCTTGCAGCCCGTGGCTGATGGATTGAAAATGGTGCTAAAAGAGGACTTGATGCCGGCCGGGGCTGACCCGTTCGTGTATCGGCTGGCGCCGGTCATCGCCCTCTTTACTGCGCTTTGTGTCGACGCCGTCATCCCGTTCGGCGCGCCCATCCATGTGTTTGGATTGACCGTCAATCTGGACATTGCCAATCCCTCCATTGGGCTGCTCATTGCGTTCGCGTTCAGTTCGCTGGGCGTATATGGCTTGGTGCTGGGTGGATGGGCTTCACAGAACAAGTATTCGCTTTTGGGCGGCATTCGCGCTTCCGCGCAGATCATTTCCTATGAGTTGGCCATGGGCCTTTCCGTCATGGGGGTTCTCATGATGACGGGAACGGCCAACTTGGAAGGCATCGTGCTGTATCAAAAGCATCACGGATGGCTATTTTTCCCGCAAATTATCGCGTTCATCATCTACTTCATCACCGCCGTGGCGGAGACCAACCGGACTCCGTTCGACTTGCCGGAGGCGGAATCGGAGCTGGTGGCTGGCTATCATACCGAATACTCAGGGATGCGGTTTGCCAGCTACTACATTGCCGAATACATCAACATGATTACCGTCAGTGGCATTGCGGTCACGCTGTTCTTCGGCGGCTGGCTGGGACCATGGCTCCCGCCGATTATTTGGTTTTTCATCAAGGTGGCTATCTTCCTCTTCATCTTCATCTGGATTCGCGCAACATTGCCGCGGTTCCGATACGATCGGTTGATGAACTTTGGCTGGAAGGTGCTTTTGCCAGCGGCGCTGATTTACTTTCTGGGCACAGCAGCGTTCGTGTCCGGACTGATTTGACGGTGATGACGGGGGATTGTTTGAAGGAGGGATTTTCATGCTAGAGGGACTCAAGGCAATCGCGAAGGGCATGGGAACCACACTGAAGGCGTTAAGTGCGCCACGCGACACCTATCCGTATCCGGAAAAGCGCCGCGAGTATTCGCCACGATTTCGCGGCAAGCACATGCTCGGCAAGGATGAAGAGGGGCATGAGCTCTGCGTGGGATGTGGACTGTGCGAAGCGGTCTGCCCAGCGCATGCCATTCGGGTGGTAGCGGCAGAGGCGCCAGCTGATAAGCCGGTTTCGTGGACCAACCGGTACTCGATTGATTACGAAGTGGATTTGATCCGCTGCATTTTCTGCGGCATGTGTGAGGAAGCGTGCCCTACCAACGCGGTGCGGCTCACGCCATTCAACGAGTTGGCAGCATATGATCGCGAGTCGATGATTGCGGATAAACAGGAGCTTCTTCATCCTGCCATACGGAAGTGAGGTGACCGGACGGTCATGATTGGCTTTGTGATTCTGGCCATTATCGCGCTTGGGGGCGGCATCGGTGTCATCGTAGCCCGCCAGCCGGTACACAGCGCCTTGTTCCTGATTATGAACATCCTGGCGCTGGCCATCTTCTACATCTTGCTGTCGGCCGAATTTTTGGCGGCCGCGCAGGTCATTGTGTACGCCGGCGCCATCATGGTTCTGTTCTTGTTCGTGGTGACCCTCTTGACTGCCGGCAAGGACGACCGCGAGCCCAAAGAGAACTTGGCGGGCCAGCGGCTCACCGCCGGGATTCTGGCGGTGTTGGTGGGAGGCGGCTTGGCGGTGGTTGGCGTTCTATATCCGAGTCGGGCGATTGGGCTTGGGCTGCCGCATAACTTCGGGAATCTTCGCGGCATGGGTGTGACCCTCTGGGGACCGGACTTCATCTATCTTGCGGCTGTGGCACTCATGTTGCTCACCGCTGCCGTGGGGGTTCTCGTGCTGAATCGGCCGCGTCGTCAGGTCAAGCCCGCGCCGCGATTGGAGGAACGTGAATCATGATACCGCTGAACTGGATCGTGGGTTTGGGCGCCGCCTTGTTTGCCATTGGCGCAGTTGGGGTCATGGTGCGCAAAAACCCGCTCATTATGTTCATGGCCGCCGAAATGATGTGGAATGCTGCGGCGTTGGTCTTTGTGGCGTACGCCCGTTCCTTTCACGCGATGTCGGGTCAAGTGATGGCGTTCATCATCATTGGGACGGCGGCGGCGGAAGTCGGGATTGGCCTGGCGATTATCGTCTCGGTCTATCATCACCGCCATCGCTTGGACATTGACGAAGTGTCGCAGTTGAAGGGTTAGGGGTAGTGAATACGCTTTAAAGGGGCGTTAGACAGAATGCAGGGTTTAGTGGAGATTTTGGTTTTGCCGCTCCTGGGAGCGGCGACCATCACCGCATTCAAAGGGCTTATGCCGAAGCGGTTGCCCGGCATTTGGGCGAGCCTTTTGGTCGCCGTCAGCTTCATTCTGAGCATCTTTCAAGACCGGCGAGTATCGCAGTTGGCCGGTTCCCATCATGTCATCACGGGAGTGCTGTGGAATTGGGCCACCGGATTTGGGCCGGCCATTCATTTTCGGCTGTATCTGGATCCACTGTCTGCGGTGTGGTTATTGATTATCACCGGTGTGGGTGCGCTCATCCACATCTACTCCATCGGCTATATGCACGATGATGCGGGCGAACCACGCTTTTTCGCCTATCTGAACTTCTTCATCTTTTCTATGTTGCTGCTGGTGTTGGCTGGCAACCTGGTGGTGCTGCTGATTGGATGGGCCTTGGTCGGGCTGGCATCCTACTTCCTCATCGGATTCTGGTACGATCGTCCGACCGCCGTCGCTGCAGCGAAAAAGGCCTTTGTAATGAATACCTTGGGGGATGTCGGCATCCTGCTGGGCCTGGCGCTCTTGTACATCCATTATCACGGCGTGGGATACCAGCACCTGTTCGCCATCTTCACGCATGCCAAGCCAGGCTCCGCCTTCTTTGAATGGACAGCATTGCTGCTCTATATTGGGGCCATGGCGAAGTCGGCGCAGTTCCCGTTGCACATGTGGCTGGCGGACGCGATGGAAGGTCCGACACCGGTATCCGCACTCATTCACGCCGCCACCATGGTGACGGCAGGTGTGTACTTGATGGCGCGGCTGTACCCTCTCTTGCGGCTGGCTCCGGTGACGCACGAACTGATTGGGGTCATCGGTGCGTTCACCGCGATCTTTGCCGCGAGCATCGCCTTCTTCCAACAGGACATTAAGAAGGTCTTGGCCTATTCCACCTTGAGCCAACTGGGCTACATGTTTCTCGGAATCGGCGTCAGTGCCTATACCGCCAGCGTCTTTCACTTCATGACGCATGCATTCTTCAAGGCAACCCTCTTCTTGGCCGCTGGAAGCGTGATTCATGGACTCGCTGGCGAGCAGGATCTGGGTCAGATGGGCGGCCTATGGAAGAAGATGCCCTGGACTATGGGGAGCTTCTTGGTCGCGACGCTGGCCATTTCGGGAATTCCCCCATTCTCGGGATACTTCTCGAAGGAAGCCATCTTGGGGCAAGCGTTCAATAGCGGACATTATATCCTGTGGGCGATTGGCGTGTTTACGGCGGGGATGACGGCATTCTACATGTTCCGCTTGTTCTTCCTGACCTTCACGGGCAAGCCGCGCAATGAGCATCTCCATGAACACGCGCATGAGGCGCCCTTGGTGATGACCATTCCTGTCGTGATTCTCGGGGTTCTGTCCTTGATCGGAGGGGCCTTTGGGGGATGGCTCAACCGCTGGCTCAGCCCGGCTTTCCATCAATATGCCGGCGGCAGTGCCGCGGCGCTGGAATCGGGGCCATTGTTTGGCACCATCTTGACCGTCGGACTGGCGGTGGTGGCATTCCTCGTGGCATATTGGCTTTACGTGAAGCGTGACACGGCGCCTAAGGCGGGGACCGACAAGGCCCCGGGCGTTTGGATGCTGAAAGCCTGGGGGATGGATAGTGCGTGGATGACGGTAGTGGTCAACCCACTCAAGATGCTGGGCACCGCGCTCTTGACCGTGGAGCGGGGCATCTTGGCTGGGGTCGTGGGCATCGCCTCCGGGGTTCAGGCGTGGGCGAGCGACTTGGCGCCCATTCAGACCGGATATGTACGGCGCTATGCGCTGTCCATCATGGTAGGCGTGGTGGCCCTGTTGGCCTACTACTTGATTCGCATCGGGTTCATCTCGTAAGGCTAAGGAGGCATTATACATGTTTTTGGTATGGCTAATGGCAGTGCCGCTCGCCGGTGCCATTGCAACCCTGATCGCCCCCAAAGAGGTGTCCAAGGCGATTGCGGCCATCACCAGCCTTGTGGGCTTAGTCGGCTACGCCGGACTGCTCTTCATCAGCCGGGCGGGAATCGATTGGGCGTGGATCCCTCAGTGGGGCATCCGCTTTCACTTGGTGAGCGATGGGCTGAGCCTGTTTTTGTTGGGATTGTCAGCGGTGCTCTTTGTGGTGGCGGTATTCGCCTCGGACGCGCACGCCGGAAGGGCCTATTACTTCTGGCTCTTGGTGCTTTCGTTCTCGGTGGTCGGCCTGTTTGCCGCGGTTGACCTGTTTGTGTTCTACGTCTTCTGGGAAGTGCTGCTGATTCCGGTGTTCTTCCTGTTAACGGGTTGGTCGGGCGAGCGCGGCAAGAAAGCGGCCATGAAGTGGCTTATCATGAACTTGGTGGGCAGTTTCTTCATGCTGGTCGGCGTCGTGGCGCTGGCCGTCATCCACAACCAGAACGGTGGCGGATTGACCTTCGAAATCAGCCAATTGAGCGGCATGTCCATGTCGGCTGGCGTAGCGAGTTGGCTCTTCTTCGCATTCTTGGTTGCGTTTGCCATCAAGGCGCCATTGTGGCCCTTGCATGGGTGGATGCCGGACGCGTACGGGGAGTCGCCGGCGCCGGTGACAGCCATTATTTCGGGCGTGCTGTCGAAGGCTGGGATTTACGGTATTCTCCGCGTCATGATCCCCATTTTCATGCCGCAGTTTCGTGAGTACCAAACGCTGCTTTTGATTGTGGCCACGGCGGGATTGGTCTATGGAGCGCTCATGGCGCTCAGGCAACAAGACATGAAGATGGTCACCGCCTATGGATCGCTGTCGCACATGGCCATGATGGCGCTGGGAATCTTTTCGCTCACTTCCGTCGGTCTCTTGGGAACGACCTTTTACATGGTGGCGCACGGCCTCATGGTGGGGGGACTCTTCTTGGTGCTGGGGATGCTGGAGAACCGTACCGGAACCCGAACCATTCAAGATATGGCCGGATTGAATCGGTCCGCACCCAGACTCGCGGCCTATTTCCTCTTCTTCGTATTGGGAACGCTTGGCCTGCCGGGCCTTCCAGGGTTTGCAGGCGAGTACATGATTATTCAAGGACTCATCGCTTCGCATGTTGTCTTCGCCGTCATTGCGGGCTTTATCCTGATTGTGGCAGCGTGGTACATGCTGCGGGTGTTCCAAGCGGTGATGCAAGGGCCGGCTCGGACGACGGCCATTAAGGATTTGTGGTCACGGCAGGTGGCCTGGCTGGTTCCGTTGGCAGGATTGGTCATCTTGATTGGCATCTGGCCGGCAGGAATTACCGCGCACGCGGTGCCGTCACTGTATCACGCCATGCACTTTGCGCTCGGGAAAGGAGGCGTCCACTAATGACTTACGCCTTGTGGCCCGAGTACAGCGTCGTCATCGGCGTGTTTGTGACAATGATTGCGGTCATGGTGTTCAATCGGCGTTCCATCCAGGCCTATTGGGTGGGATTGGCGACCATTGTAGTCTCGGGGATCATCACCATCGCCGACTGGTCTTCCAAGAGCTTGCCCGTGGCGCTGTATGGGCATGCCGTAACGGTTGACGCGTTTAGTTTGGTGGTTAACGGGCTGGTGCTGGTGGCAGCCGCGGGAGCTCTGATGATTGGTTGGAACGACAAGCGCTACGGACCGGATTTCCCCGTGTTGGTGCTCTTGGCGCTGTTGGGAATGATGGTGCTGGGATTGGCCAATAACTTTGTCGTGCTGTTCATTGGCATTGAGTTGCTTTCACTGCCGCTCTATATTCTGGCGGCCAGCCGCGGGACAGGCGAAAGTGGCGAGGCAGGTCTTAAGTATCTCCTGCTGGGAGCCTTCTCCAGTGGCATCCTGCTCTTTGGCTTGGCCCTGCTCTATGGGGCATCGGGCACATTGGTGTTCACGCACTTGGATCCTGCGCACATGATTTTGCCGCTGGCGGGCGCGGGTTTGGCGCTCACCGTGGTGGGTCTGGTGTTCAAGCTGGGCATTGTCCCGTTTCATATGTGGATCCCCGACGTCTACGAAGGCTCTCCGCTGCCGGTCACAACCTATATGGCCTTCGGCACCAAGGTTGGAGCAGCGGCGATTCTGATGCGTTTCCTATTCTTCGGCTTCTCGCTGGACGCGGGTTGGTGGGGGCCGGCCTTAGGATACCTCGCGGTACTCACCATGGTGGTGGGTAACCTGCTGGCGCTGGCTCAGAAAGACTTGAAACGGTTGTTGGCCTATTCGGGCATTGCCAACGCGGGCTACCTGCTGGTCGGCATCTCCGCGCACAACATGTTCGGGGCCCGGGCGTTGCTGTTTTACCTCCTCCCATACGGACTGGCAGTGTTGGCGGCCTTTGCTGTGATTCAATTTGTGGCCGGTGAGCGGGATTCACTGTCGCTGGATGACCTGACTGGGCTCGCGTACCGGTCGCCTTGGCTGGCGGCGTTTCTGACGGTGGCCATGCTCTCGCTGGCGGGCATTCCGTTGACGGGCGGTTTTGTCGGGAAGTTCTATTTGATTCAGGCAGCATTGTTTGCCAACCAGCCGGGACTGGCCATCGGTTTGGTGGTCGGGGCGATGGTGGGCTTGGCAGCCTATGTGCGTCCCCTGCAAAGAGCTTTTTCGAAAGCCGCCGGCGAATCCTCCGAGCCTATCCGGTGGCCGGTGGCGGGGAGCATCGTGCTGGTGGTGGCGGTGGTGGCGACAATTGGGCTCGGTGTCTATCCGGCGCCCGTCGTTCATATTGTCAACCATTCGGCCGCATTTTATTGGTTGCACTAGGCAGGTGTACGGCATGATAAGATGAAGAGGAAGTGAAAGAGGGCGCGGCATCATGGCCCGCGCTCTCGAAACCACGTGACCCGGCTTTTGCGGTGAAGCATCAACAAGGGATGTCCAGGCGATAAGTCGACCCTACAGCGGTCGCCGCCCGGAAGCCAAGTCTGTTCAAAGGAGACACACGATTGGCCTTATTTTCGCTGATTGCCGATGAGATGTCGGCGGTCAATGATCGGCTCCGAGAGGCGCTGGAACAACACAATCCGGTGGTCCGCTCGGTGTCGGAATACCTGCAAGAGGCAAGTGGCAAGCGGCTGAGGCCAGCGTTGGTGTTGCTGGCCGGGCAATTTGGCGACGCTCATCGTCTGTCTCCCCAGTTGCTGGATGTGGCCACCGCCGTGGAGATGATACACATGGCGACCTTGGTACACGATGACATTATTGACGATGCCGACTTGCGGCGGGGATTGCCAGCGGTGCGCAGTCGCTTCAGCAATCCCGTCGCGGTGTTGGCGGGCGATTTTCTCTTTGCTCGCGCGTTCCAACTGTTTTCCGGGACAGAGCGTCCGGAAATTGTCAGCATGGCGGCGGAAGTGGTCTATGTGATGTCAACAGGGGAAATAAGCCAGCACTTGGATCAAGGACGTATCGCGTCCGAGGAAGCCTATTGGCGGCGAATTGAAGCCAAGACGGGATACTTTTTGGAGACCTGTTGCCGCTTGGGGGCGACGGCATCCCATGCCGAGAACCGCATCCAAGATGCATTAGGGCGTTATGGCCACCATATTGGCCTTGCTTACCAGGTGATTGATGATTTGTTGGATTGGTTGGCCGATCCCGCGACGTTGGGCAAGGCGGTCGGCGAGGATTTAGTGGCGGGGATTTACACGCTGCCTATCATTCATGCGTTGGAGAATCCCGAGTATGGACCGCAGCTACGGGAGTATCTTGAACCCGGGAATCTGGCCGTTGAATCGGTGCGCGAGCAACTCATCGCCAGTGGGGCCATTGATTATTGCCGGCAACGGGCCGACGACCACTTAGCTGCGGCGCGCCAAGCACTCGAGGGGATTCCAGAGGGGCCGGAACGGGAGGCGCTGGCTAACGTGGCGGAGTTTATTGGGGTTAGGGATCACTAATGGAGCGACATGACGGAAAACTGCGGCGAATACCGGAGACCACCATCCGTCGGCTGCCTGCGTATCTCCGGGCATTAACGTTAATGGGGCATGATCGGGTTACGTCCGACGCGCTGGGGCAGGCGGCCGGGTATTCCTCGGAGCAAGTCCGCAAGGATCTCGCCTATTTCGGCGCGTTTGGCACCCGGGGCGTTGGCTATGACGCCAAGATGCTGGCGCAGGAAATCCGCCGCATTCTTCAACTGGATCAGGGTGTCCGGGCTATCGTGGTGGGAGCCGGTCGCCTAGGTACTGCCCTAGTGCGCCACACAGATGAGATTTCGAGCGATGTGGTGATTAGCGCAGTGGTCGATGTCAATCCGGCCGTTGTTGGGACGCAGTTTGACCATCTCACGGTAGAACCGCTCGAACGGTTGGAAGCGGTCATTCAGGAGCGTGATATCGGCATGGGGATTATCACCGTGCCGCAAAGTGCTGCTCAGGCCGTTGCTAATCGATTGGTCGAGGCGGGTGTTCGGGCCATTTTGAACTTTGCGCCGGTGGCGTTGACGGTCAACGATCCGACCGTGTTTGTGCAACACATCGACTTGACTTTGGAAATGCAGGCGCTCGCGTACTTTGTGGGCTCGGCGGCGCGTTCAGAGCCATGATATCGCGTCGATGGGCTGGCGTCGGCATGGCGCTGATTGTGCTGAGCTGGGGCGCCAATTACGTCATTACCAAAATTGGCGTGGGCCGTTTGGCCCCCGTTGATTTTGTTTTTTGGCGATTTCTAGGCACCAGTGTGGTCACGCTCCCTTGGATGGTGAAAGCCGTCCCGCACACACGTCGTGACATTGTCGGGCTGGCCCTGATGGGCTTGGTCGGCGTTTCGCTGTATCAATGGCTCTTTTCGACAGCCCTGCATCTTACCCTATCAGCCAACGTAGCGTTTCTGTTCAACTTGTCTCCGCTGCTGACCTTAATCTGGCAGCGGTTGACACGGAAGGCCAACGTGGGGAGCCACATGTGGTGGGGGGCGGCACTTTCCTTCGTGGGGGTGGCGCTGTTGGCTGGGGCCTCCATCAAGGGGGGCTATCTGGGAGATCTGTTCGCAATATTGGCCGCGGGATCGTGGAGCGCCTTTGCGGTGATGACAGATCGGTTTCAAGTCTCGGTCAAGGGACTCGCACAGACCGGGTGGATTAGCATCGTAGGGGCCATCGGCGTGTTGCCCTTCGTCTCATTCGAGCCGGTTTGGCGGATGGGGACTGCCACCTGGATGCCGCTTCTCTATACCATCTTCTTCGTGACGGTGATGGGCCTCTCGCTTTGGCAGAATGCGGTCGAGACGGCGGGTGCCGGCCGCGCCAGCCTCATGCTTTACATCATTCCGCTGGTGGCGGCGTTGGCTGGGTGGATTATTCTCGGGGAACGCCTTAGCGTCGGGGAAGGTGTGGGAGCTATAGCCATCCTGGTTGGGGTGGCTTGGGCTGATGGACGCTTATCGTTTCGTGGCCGGGGACCCGGTGACACGCCGGGGATGCCCGAGGTGCAGGGAGACGCCACCGGTTAGGCTACTGCTGGGAAATGAGGATGAGGGTACGGCGTGATACGAGATCTTCAGCGCACCACGTGGACGGTTCGGCCAATGACTGAGGAGGCCGCTCGCACGGTGGTTGCGTGGCGCTATGAACCGCCCTATGACTTTTACAATCTTGCGGACAATCCTGAGGTCTTGGCGGAACTCCTGGATGGATCGTATGAGGCGGCTTGGGATGCGGAGGGGGACGTGGCCGCCTTTTTCTGTACGGGGTTGGCCGCCCAAGTGCCGGACGGATTCCGGGTTGGTGCGTATGACAACCTAGATGGCGTGGTGGTGGATCTGGGCCTGGGCATGCGCCCAGATCTCACAGGACGCGGTTTGGGACAGCTGTTTATAGAGGATGTCATGGGCATTTTCAGAGATCAGCACCTAGGCGCATGGATTCGTCTTACCGTGGCGGCACATAACGAACGGGCGTTTCGCCTGTATCGGCGCATGGGATTTGCCGCAGAGCGGCAGTTTGAAAGCCACGGCGTCACCTTTTACACCATGCGGCGCGCCTTAACCGCGCCGCCGGCGCCACCAGCCGACCAAGAGGGTGACTCCAGCCAGCATCAACAGCGCTCGCCCGAACCATAACTCCCGCGGGAGCGCCATGACGCCGGCAATCAGGAATCCAATGACGTAGAGTCCGTTGGCCATTCCTCTGGCAGTCCGGTTAAGGCGATGCAGGTCGTGAGTCCCTTGCATCCATTGAATCTGGGTTTCCAGATCGCCTTGCTCCATGGCGTGTAGCACCTTGGCTGAGAGCAAGGGCAGTTCGGCCACGGTGCGCGCATACTTCTGCACTTGGCGCTTGGCAAATCCGGCCGTGCCGCCGGCATCCTCCGTAACAAACCGACGTGCGTACGGCGTGAACAGATCGACCAGATTGATTTCCGGGTAGATGGCCGTTGCTAGACCCACCAAAATGGCAATGGCACGGCCTAAAAAGGCGAAGTACCCGGGCACCTGAATGGCGCGGTCGCGCAAAATGGTTTCGGCGTCTCGGAGCAGTTGGGGTATGTCCAACTGTCCCAACTGATCGAGGGTCTCAGCGTAGTACCGGTCCAAAAGATAGCTTACGCGCCGGCGCAAGGCGTTCAGGTCGGCGTCGGGGCGAATCATGCCGAGAGCGGACATCGCCTTCAAGAGCTGGCCGGAATCCCGAGAGGACACCGCAATGAACAACTGGCGGATGCTTCGTTTGGTGGCGATGTCAATGTTGCCAACCATGCCATAGTCCAAGAGGATGAGATGGCCTTCACGATCCACCAGAATGTTGCCGGCATGGGGATCGGCATGGTAGAGTCCGGACTCGAGCACCATATGCAGATAGAGCCGTATGACTTGCTCCGCCACCTTGGCAGGGGGGACGCCGGCCTCTTCCAAGAGATCAACGCGGTCAATCTTGATGCCTTGAAAAAACTCCATTACCAAAATTCGGGCGGTGGATACATCCGGATAGGTTCGCGGAACGATGACGCCTCCGTAATACTGCAAGTCCTCACGGAGGGCTTCGGTGTTAGCGAGTTCGTGGCGATAATCCAGTTCTTCAAATATCGAGCGTCGAAACTCGCGCAGCACGGTGACCAAATCAAAGGTCTTTCCGAACTGGGTCAGGCGTGTGGCCAAGGCCACCACCCAGCGCAAAGCCTTGAGGTCTGCTTCAACAATGCGGTGGATTCCCGGACGCTGGACCTTCACCGCGACCCTCTCACCGCTGACCAACACCGCTTCGTAGACTTGTCCCAGCGACGCGGCCGCAACCGGGGCTTCGGAAAACCATAAAAACTGAGCTTTCAATGGGCCCAGCTCTTCTTCCACCAGCGGGCGGATTTGTTCCCAAGGCGCCGCTTGCACATGATCCTGCAACTGGGCTAGTTCGTCGAGATATGGCTTCGGCAAAAGGTCAACGCGGCTGGAGAGAAACTGGCCGACCTTGATGAGGAGCCCACCCATGTCCTCCGCGTTGCGGCGAAATCGTGCCGCCTGCGTCTGGTAGAGGGCCTCCCACTGAGGCCCAGCCACATCCGGCGGTTGGTTGCGGAGGGTCAAGGCAGCCCAAAATAGTTCGATCATGATGGAGAGGAACAAAAACGTAATGCGGTAGCTTCGCCACAGGACTGACGTCGTCGAAGCGGATTTTGCGATCCTGGGCTTGCGTGCGGCCTCCATGCCCCTCTCCCCCTTAAAAATAGTCTAGCACACCGTTCCTTATCGAGTCCCAGACATGGCGTTCTTGGCCAACTGTGGTAACCTTAAGATGGAATTCTCGACGCGGGGGATAGAGCGTGATATCGTTCATCCACAATATGACGCTGTTGTCATGGATTATCTCGGTGGTCGATGTGGCCATCGTGTCATACGGCGTCTATCGACTTTTTTTGCTTATACGCGGTACCCGTGCGGTGCAGTTGATCAAAGGGATCATTCTGCTGCTATTGGCTGTGCCGGTATCGAATTGGCTCCATTTGTCCGCCACCCACATGGTTCTGAAAGATATTCAGACCATGTTGATTGTGGCGTTGCCCATCGTGTTTCAGCCGGAGCTGCGCCGCGCCTTGGAGCAACTGGGACAGGGCCGCTTCTTTGCCGAAGTGGGGCAGGGCCGCTTCTTTGGCGAGACGCTGTTGAACCGCGAAGAGGTTGATGTGGCCCATATGATCGACGAGGTGGCTCGAGCGGCGGATCGACTGTCACGCAGCCGAACGGGGGCGTTGTTCGTGATTGAACGGCAGACGGGGCTGCAAGAATATGTCGCCACCGGAACTCCCATCGATGCGGTGGTGAGCTCCGCGCTCTTGGAAAATATTTTTGTGCCCAACACACCCTTGCACGACGGCGCGTGCATCATTCGCGGCGACCGAGTCATTGCGGCGGCAGCCTTCTTGCCTTTGACCGACAGCGCCCAACCCGGCAGCGAACTGGGCAGCCGCCACCGAGCGGCGATTGGCATTAGCGAGCAGTCTGACGCGATAGCCGTGGCGGTGTCGGAAGAGACAGGATGGATTTCCATCGCTGCCGAGGGGAGGCTGTACCGGCGCTTGGAAGATCGGGCTTTGCGCGAGATGTTGGTCCGCTACTTGCGGGCTCGGCCGCACAATACGTTGAGGCTTTGGCATCGAGGTGCTAACTCATGATGGATCGACTGCTTGAGAACAATACTGTGCTCAAAGTGCTCTCGGTGATTGTGGGAATCCTCTTATGGATCCAGGCGGGCGCGGCGTCTGGGCACCCCATTCAGCGCCCCATGAATGGGGTGCCTGTTGCCGTCGGCTACCCTATCCCGAACCCGCAAATGAGGGTGCTTTCGATTAGCCCCTCGGTGGTCCAGGTGACAATTCAAGGATCGGCCTCCACGGTGGACCAGGTCACCTCGGTCTCGGCCCTGATCAATTTGTCCAAGATCACCAAGCCCGGGACTTATTCGCTGAAGGTTTCGGCGTCGGTTCCTACGAACGTCACGCCGGTCAGCGTAACGCCTAACCGGGTGGACGTGACGATTGCCCAGATGGGTCAGAAAAAAGTGCCTGTGGCGGTGCGCATGAGCGGTCATCCGGCTAACGGATTTGAGCTCACGGGCTACACCAGCAATGTGAAGGAGGCCACCATTTCGGGGCCGACGAGCGCATTGGCGCAAGTGCGCGCTGTCAGTGGGACCTTGGTTTTGGCCAATCAATCAAGCAATCTGACCGCGCAAATTGTGCTGGCGCCGGTCAATGCGGCCGGCAAGGTGGTGCCGAAGGTCGAGGTGAATCCTCCAACGGCTACCATTACTGCCACCATTCAACAGAAGCCTCCGGAGAAGGTGTTGCCTGTGGTGAGCCAGTTGTCGGGACAGCCCGCCAGCGGCTACAGCATAGCCCAGATCAGCGTTTACCCGTCGTCGGTGACAATCTCCGGAACTCAATCCACCTTGAGCCCGCTGACCCACATCTATACGATACCGGTGAATGTGGCGGGAGCCACTCGGACGGTGACCGAAGCGGTGCCGGTGGTGGTCCCTAAGGGTACCAAGCTGGTAAGTTCTGGCGAGGTCACTGTGACAGTCACCATCGTGAAAAAGAGTTAATAAGGTGGTTATGCACACCATAACAACCAGAGACAGCAAAGGATGGGATGCGGGTTGGCGCTATTTGGCACAGATGGAGCTCGCGGGGTGGCCAACGAAACGTTGACGGTTTCCTTGGCTATGGATATCGCCCGCGGGGCGGCTCTTCAGTTGGGGAGGCCGGCACGGGTCCTGATTGGACGGGACACGCGGGTTTCGGGCCCTATGCTGGAAGCGGCACTGGCGGCCGGATTGACAGAAGCTGGCATTGATGTGATGCTGGCCGGGGTCGTGCCGACACCAGCGCTGGCCTATCTCATTGGTGCCATGGGGGCCGATGCGGGCGTCATGATTTCGGCGTCGCACAATCCGCCGCAGTATAATGGCATCAAGTTGCTTGACCGGGTCGGCCGCAAGTGGGAGCCGGAGCAGGAAGACGCGGTGGAATCGGCCATTCGAAGTCGCCGCTGGCCCGAACCCGATCCCAGCCGGATCGGTAGAATTCTGCATTATGAGGAGAGTGCCGCAGCTATTTATCGGCGACGCCTGCTCTCCATCTTTGCCGGACGCATTCCTGCTTGGCCCATTGTGCTGGATGTTGGGCACGGTGCTGCTTCGGCGACAGCTCCTGACGTCTTCGAAGCGCTGGGTGTTCCGGTCACCGTCCTGAATCAAGAGCCACTTGGTGAACTAATAAACGTCAACTGCGGCGCTACCCATCCGGAACGTGTTCGCGAGGCGGTCTTGGCCTCAGGAGCGGCTTTGGGGCTATCGTTTGACGGCGATGCCGATCGGGTGATGGCTGTGGATAGGGTCGGGCGGGTCGTGGACGGGGACGAAATTCTCTATGTGCTGGCCACGGATTTGAAGAATCGCGGACGTCTGCCGCAAAACCGTGTCATTGCGACGGTGATGACTAACTTGGGCATGGAGCGTGCGCTCGAGCGTCAAGGCATCCAGGTAGTTCGAACGCCGGTGGGAGACCGATGGGTGGCCAAGGAAATGCGAGAGTCAGGCGCGGTGTTGGGAGGAGAGCAATCCGGGCATGTCATCCTGAAGGAATGGACGGAAACAGGAGACGGGGTGCTGACAGGATTGGCGCTGATTGCTGCGGTGGCCGCGCAGAACACGACGCTGGAAGAGGCGGTCGAGCCGGTAGTGCGTTACCCGCAGGTGTTGAAAAACGTTCCTTTGTCAACACCTATTCCAGACTGGCAGCAGATTCCCGGGCTTAAAGAGGTTGTGCGGGAATCCGAAGTGGCATTAGGTTCAGAGGGTCGGGTGCTGATTCGCCCCTCCGGAACGGAACCGTTGCTCCGCATTATGCTTGAAGGGAGGGATGTGGATCTCATCAATGAGTGGGCTCACCGGCTGGAAACGGGTGTGCGCGAAGCCTTGGAGTCGGCTGAGGCTTAACGTATGAAGAGCGCCGGAACCCCCTTGGGGGTTGACGAGGAGAGGGATCTCGAAATTTCGGCGGGTGACCTCCGGCTACTCAGCAGCCGTCAAATCACGGACAAAGGTCTGTTCGCAAGGACGACACAAAACCGTGCGGCTGAGACCGACTCATCTCTTTGTAGGGAGGCGAGTCACCATGTGTGGCATTGTGGGGTTTGTCGGGGAGCAGGGCGACGCTCTACCGTTTATTTATGCTGGCTTAAAACGACTGGAATATCGCGGCTATGACTCTGCGGGCATCGCCCTGGCAAGTGATGGCCAAATTGCGCTGAAAAAGACGCGTGGTAAGCTGGAGGCTCTGGGGCAACTAATCGGCGGCATGCCGGCCGGGGTTCCGTGCGGCATTGGACACACCCGCTGGGCGACACACGGGCGTCCCACGGACGAAAACGCCCATCCGCATACGGACTGCACGGGCACCATTGCGACGGTGCACAATGGGATCATCGAGAACTTCCAGGAACTCAGGCAATGGTTGGTCGAGCGCGGTCACCACTTTTCCTCCGATACCGATACCGAAGTTATCCCGCATTTGCTGGAAGAATACGGGGGGCAGGAGGATGTAGTCCAGGCCGTGCAAAAGGCAGAGAGAAGGCTGAAGGGCGCATATGCCTTTTTGGCCATTTCGGCCCGCGAACCGAACCGGATTGTGGCGGTGCGTCGGTCTAGCCCACTGGTGATTGGACTGGGGGAGGATGCAAACTATGTGGCATCCGACTTCAGCGCCTTTTTGGCTCAAACGCGGCGAGCAATGGTTCTGGAAAATGGTGAAATGGCTGTCGTGACACCCGATGCCGTGCACGTTATGGATATGGCGGGAGCGGTGCAACGTCGCCAAGAGTTCACCATCGATTGGGACATTCGGCAAGCGGAGCGTGGTGGCTATCCCCACTTTATGTTGAAAGAGATTATGGAGCAGCCGGACGTATGGGGCGATTGTCTGTTGGGACGCACCTCCGGTGGCGCAGTAGTGGTGGAAGAACTGGGCATCACGCGGGAGCAGTTGACAGCTATTCGGCGCATCCAAGTGGTAGCAGCAGGAACTGCATACCACGCCGGCTTGGTCGGAAAGGCGCTGATTGAACGACTGGCACGGGTGCCTGTGGATGTGGCAGTCGCTTCTGAGTTCCGGTATCAGCAACCTGTATTCGAACCCGGGACGTTGGTCATGGCTATCTCGCAGTCCGGGGAAACGGCCGATACCTTGGCGTGCATCAATCTAGCACGTCAGGAGGGAATGAAGACCTATGCTATCGTCAACACGGTGGGATCGACGCTCGCGCGCGAGAGTGACGCGGTTGCCTTTACACATGCCGGTCCCGAGATTGCTGTTGCCTCTACCAAAGCCTATACTACCCAAATCCTGGTTTTGACTCTGTTGGCCTTGGCGTTGGCGGAGGCACAAGGCCGGGCGCGCCCAGACTTGGTGCAGGGATTGTTGAATTTGCCTCTGTTGGGGCAGGACATCCTAAGCCGACTCGATGGAATCCAAACCATGGCGGAGCGACTGTCGGGTCAGTCAGACGTGTTCTACATCGGGCGGGGCCTGGACTACGCCTTGGCCATGGAAGGCCAGTTGAAGATTAAAGAGATCGCCTACATTCATGCCGAGGCTTATGCGGCAGGCGAACTGAAGCATGGCACCCTGGCGCTCATTGAGGATGGTACGCCCGTGGTGGCCATCGTGACAGAACGCGATGTCGCCGAGAAGAGCATTTCCAATATTTTGGAGGTCAAGGCAAGGGGGGCGGAGGTATGGGCTGTAGTGGATGAGAAGCTTCAGAAGGAACTTCCAGTTGACCATGTCATTCCTATTCCTGTTCTGGAGCCTTTGTTAAGTCCTGTCTTGGCAGCACTACCTTTGCAAATGCTGGCCTATTGGACAGCAGTGCATCGCGGGCAAGACGTGGATCAACCGCGCAACTTGGCCAAATCGGTAACCGTTGAGTAGTTCTGTCCCCGCGCTAAAGATTTTTTGTCGTTTGACAAAATAGTTGCGTAATTGCCAATAAAGATGCGTACCGTGACAATAAAGATCCGTAATAGGATCGGCAGTTCACGGGCGCATCTTCCGTTTGTCAACAATAGAGTTACGTACTGAGTAGCTCCGCCGATAGTGGGGTATGGTAACGATTCCTTCCCAACACTCTCATAAGACAGATCTTGGAAGCTGTCGCCACTAGAAACACCGTATAACCTCTGTGTCCCGTTCCCGACTCCGATCGATTAGACCAGCACAATAGTGGAAGCTTAGCACACGAAAATCCGATCTTTTGTTCA
>JAKADO010000095.1 GCA_021820485.1 Bacillota bacterium | reverse complement strand
GCCGAGCGCGGCGTTCATCGCTTGGTGCGCATCTCTCCGTTTGATGCCTCAGGCAGACGTCATACGTCGTTCGCTTCCGTGGAGGTTATTCCGGACGTCGAGGCCGACGAGACCATTGACATTCGCCCCGAGGATTTGCGCGTAGATACGTTTCGGGCATCAGGCGCCGGCGGGCAGCATATTAACAAGACCGAGTCCGCGGTGCGGATTACCCATCT
The DNA here is from genome assembly GCA_021820485.1 of Bacillota bacterium. GTDB lineage: Bacteria > Bacillota > Sulfobacillia > Sulfobacillales > Sulfobacillaceae > Sulfobacillus_B. The sequence continues at coordinate 10,388 of JAKADO010000095.1, read as the reverse complement.
GCCGACGGGCATCGTCGTCGCGTGCCAGTCGGAGCGCTCCCAGCACTCGAATCGTGAAACCGCGATGAAGATGTTGCGCGGGAAACTGGCCGAGCTGAAGGAGCGGGAGTGGGAAAAAAAGATGGCCGAGGTGAGAGGCATCCAAACCGACATTGGGTGGGGTTCCCAAATCCGTTCCTACGTGTTTCAGCCCTATACGATTGTGCGCGACCACCGAACCCGCTTCGAAATGGGGAATGTGCAGGCGGTCATGGACGGCGACATCGACGGATTCATCGAGGCCTATCTCCAAGGGGAGGCCCGAGGCTCGTTAATGCCGGAGGAGGCGGAATCGTGAGCCGCCTCATTCAAGGTCTGGTGGTCGTTGTGCTGTTGGTTGGCCTGCTGCAGTGGCTGGTGCCCCGTTGGGCTGGATCGTTGTTGGCGGGGGAACTGGCCCACTATGACCACGGGCCGAAGCCGACGGTGGCGGTGAGTGCGGTGCCCTTTTGGGACTTGCTGGGCGGTCAGTTTCAAGATGTCTATATTGACGCCAGCAAAGCGAATCTCGGGGGATTGACCATCCAGCATGCCCGTCTCAACTGGGCCAATGGCGGCGTGTCATTAGGGTCTCTGGAGAAGGGTAAGCTGGTGGTGACAAAGCCGGGGCGCGTGACCATGACCATTCGCCTAACCGGCGCAGCCTTGTCGCAATTCCTCGCGCAAAAGGGGAACATTTCCAATCCCCAGGTCACGATTTCGCCCACAGGGGTCGCAGTTCACGGGCGGCTTCTGCTAGGGGGCGTCTACGTGCCGCTTGACACCAAGGGATCCTTGGTGGAATCCGCCAGCCATCAGCAATTAATCTTTCATCCGACCAGCATCGACGGCATCCAATTGCCGGTATTGACTGATATCCAACTCTTGAATTTGGCAAACATGAGGCTTCCCATCCGATTGACCATTCAACAAGTGCATCTGGAGTCCAACCAGCTGGCGGTGACCGTAGGGAACTAAGGGGGATTTATGCGCATCACCCGCAAACAGGTCGTCGAGTACCTGCAAATTGCTCTCGGGACGGCCATCACAGCGACCGGGATTAACGGATTCTATTCGCCCAATCACATCGCCGACGGCGGTGTATCGGGTATCGGCATCATTCTGCAATTCCTTTTTCACATTCCCATCTGGGTCACACTGGCGGTGGTGAACCTGCCGCTGCTCTGGCTGAGCCACCGCCTCTGGGGAGGTCGCGTGGGCGTGCGGACGGTGGTTGGTACGCTGTTGTTGTCGGTGTGGGTTGGTATCCTGCATTGGCATCCGTTGACCCATAACATCCTTTTGGCAGCCATATACGGTGGTGTGCTCTCCGGCGTGGGATTGGGACTGGTGTTTCGGGCACGCGGCACGACGGGCGGAACCGATGTGGTGGCGCGGTTTGCCTCGCATATTTTGCCCGTCAGCATGGGACAAGCCATGATGGCGATTGATTTCTTCGTCATCGCGGGCTTTGGTGTGACATTTGATCCAACCAAGGCCATGTATTCATTGATTGCGCTCTTCATTTCGGCCAAGGCCATTGATTTAGTGCAGGAAGGCACCGCCTTCGCGCGAGCGTTCACGATTGTGACCCAACAGCCGGATGCGGTGGCGGAACGTATTATGGAGGAAATCGGCCGTGGAGTGACTCGTATGGGAGGGCACGGCGCCTACACCGGCGAAGCCCGTCCCATGCTTTATGTGGTGGTGTTGCGTTCGGAGGTGACGCGCGTGAAGGCATTGATTTATGAGGTCGACCCGGAAGCCTTTGTGGTGGTCGCCAGCGTGCACGAGGTCGTCGGCGAAGGGTTCCGAAAGCCGCCGGTCGAGGAATAGCTAGCGGGCCACGGGCACCGCAACAGACCGCTCCTCGGCTTCCTTCCGGGAAAACCGCCAGAAGCCCCATGAGACGGCGCCAGCTCCTGACGAGACCACCGCGAGCCAATAGGCGGCACCAATGGAGAGAAGACTCCCGCCCACGGTCGGTCCCAACGCCGATCCGGTGCGATTGGCCAGCCCAAAGAGGCCCATATAGCGGCCGCGCAGTTCCTCGGGGGCGCGGCCGGCGACCCAGGTTGAGGCAGCCGGATTGATGACATTTTCCCCGATGGTGATGATGAAAACCCCGAACGCAAAGAGCAGCACGCTCCGGCCCAGCAACAGGACCAGGAATCCCAGTCCATAAAACAGCGTGCCTATGGCCATCAATTGCGCCGGTGCGCGGCGCCGAGCGAGCCGGGTGATGGGCCACTGCAGCACGAGCACCAAAAACGCATTTTCTGCGGCCAAGTATCCGAAAGTGCTGGCCGGATCGTGCAGGTCGAGGTGGAGGTAGGCCGGCACGACTTGGTAGAGCTGGGCGTAGACCATGCCAGTGAGGCTCCAAAGCAGCGAGAAGCGCACAAATGAGCGATCCCGCGCAACATCCAGCAGTCCCCGAGGGCGGACGCCGCTCGGGTCAGGAGCGGCGGTGGTGTGCAAGTCGGGTATCGACCGCAGAATAAGTGCTAGGTAGAGAAGCATGGACAGGGCGTCCAGTCCAAAAATGGCCACGAATGATCGATCGGCGAGAAATCCTCCAATCATCGGCCCAATGATGATGCCGGCATTGGAGGCCATTCGCATGAGACTGTATGCCTGGGTAAGCTTGCTGGAGGGAACTAGGTCTCCGACCATCGCCATTGAGGCGGGCTGAAAGAGCGGCACCGTAAGTCCCATGAAGACCAGCGCGGCGATGAGCAGCATGGGTGAGCGGGCGAGACCGACACAAATGGTAAAAGCCGGCCCGAGGCTCAATGACAGCACCATGACTCGGCGTCTTCCCCAGGTGTCGCTGAGCACGCCGCCGATCAACTGAGCGGCCACCTGCGAGAGGCCATAGAGGGTCATAATGAGTCCTACCACCGTCATGGAGGCGTGCAGCCGGGTGGCTAGATAAATGGTCATAAATGGAAACACGAGAGAGTTGCCGACTAAGTTGACAAAGCGACCCAGCATGAGGATATAGAACGTATCGGGGATCTCGGGATCCCGCCACCGGTTGACGAACCTCACGGACGCCTCCTGAATGCGGCTCCAGCATAGGCGGCGCGTTCCCGTCGCATGCTGTGCAAAAAACTCTATGTAAACGTCCCCAGTGTAGCAAAAGGGGAGTACACTGGAAATGGGAAGGACTGGAATAGAAGGGAGGAACGGTGTGATTGCACGGGATATGATGACCACGGACGTCATCAAAATCGAGTCAAGTGCCAGCATCGGTGAGGCGGTGAAGTTGCTGCGCCGGCACACCATCAGCGGTCTGCCGGTGGTGGATGAGCACGGACGATTGGTGGGGGCCATCACGGGCGGAGACGTGTTGAGGGCCTTCCAGCAACGCGCCCAAAAAGTTTATCACAGCCTCATTGGATCAACCCATGTGGTGACGGATGATGCCATTTTCGGCCGGGATCGGGATCAACTATTGGCCCTGCCAGTCCAGAAAATGATGAGCCGGGGAGCGGTGACGGTGTCGCCGGCCACGCCGATCGGTGAAATCACCGACATCATGTTGCGGCAGAATGTACGCCGCGTCTTTGTCTGCGAGCGTGACCGGCTGCTGGGGGTCATTACGCGCAACGATATTGTGCGCTACTTGGTCTCTCATTTGGAGGCCTGAGCGGCGTCTCGCTACCGCGAACGCTTGCTGAGTTGGCGCAGGACGTCTTTGCCGATGCGGCCGATGTTTTTCAAGAGCACCGATTCCGGCGCGCCTTGACTCATAATGGTCACCACATAGATGCCGCTTGAGAGCGCCACAATCCCGCTGTCATGGCTGGCTTGGCTGAGACTCCCGGTCTTGTGGGCCACGCGCACGTCCGGCAACGCGCCTATGTAGTCGGATTCCGACGCTTGGGAGGCGATGGAGACGGGCCCCTGGCACCGCTCCAAAATGCGGACCATGCGACGCGAGACGTCTACTGAAATCAATTCACCGCGGGCTAAAAGCTCCATCAGCCGAGTCATGTCATAGGCGCTGGTGCGGTTGGCGCGGGGACGCTCTACGGGAATTCGCTCCAAGCGCCGCTCCAATGCTGTGTGGTGGAGGCCCAAGCGGCGCATCAACGCATTGACGGAATCGACGCCTACGAAGTCAATTAGGAGATTTGTCGCGGTGTTGTCGGACACCGTAATCATCAAGGTGGTCAGATCGCGCAGGGGGAGGCGGAGTCCAGGCGTCAGATCGATGAGCACCCCTGACCCCGGGACTTGATCCTCGGCCCGCAAGGTCAAGGTCTCGTCCAGATTGAGGTGCTCCTCTTCAACCCGCCGAAAGATTTCCGCCATAATGGGGACTTTAATTAGACTCGCGGATGGGCGCTCGGTGTGCTCGTTCACTGCCGCAACGTCGCCTGTCTCCAAATTTTTTGCATAAACACTGTACTCTCCGGGAAATCGTTCCACCATCGATTGTAGGTCCATTCTCTGTGTGCCTCCTTGCTGGATTCCGGGAACTCATCCTAATCATACATGAGGAAGAGGAAATTGGCTTTTTCGTCGCGAAGCTTAAGATGTGCAGGAGGTGCCCAAGTGGCTGTTGTGGTGTTAGGCAGTATTAATCTGGATTTGATTGCGCGGATCAAGCGCGTGCCCAAGCCAGGAGAAACGGGACTGGCAGAAACCATGACCACCAGTCCCGGCGGGAAAGGCGCCAATCAGGCCTTGGCGGCACGGCGCATGGGGGCTGAGACGACGCTTCTAGGCATGGTCGGTGAAGATGCCTTTGCGGTCCAAGCACTCAAATACTTGCGGCAGGACGGAGTCGACCTGAGCCGCATTGAGGTGAGCCGGGAGCGCTCAACAGGACTCGCCATGATTGTGGTGGAGGATTCAGGACAAAACGCAATCACCGTCGTACCCGGCGCGAACGGGGCGGTGGGCCAAGACGTGCTGGCGGGGCTTTCGGCCCTGTTGTCCGCTCGCGATATTTTGGTGTTGCAGTTGGAAATACCATTCGACGTGGTGGAAGAAGCGATTCGCATCGCTCATCAGGTGAGGGCCCGCATTCTGCTTGATCCGGCACCTGCGGTGGAGCGGCTGCCGAAATCGTTCTATCGCGTGGACGTCATCATGCCCAATCAGTTCGAAGCCGAAACCATCCTCGGCGCCCAAATCACCGACGTGCGCTCGGCGAAGGCTGCCGCACGCCAACTGAGAAGCCGTGGGGCGGAAGTGGCCATCGTTAAGCTGGGTGAAATGGGAGTGGTTTGGGCAACCGGGCGGGGATTATTCTATCTGCCCGGGGAGACGGTCGCAGCGATTGACACCGTCGGAGCGGGAGATGCCTTCGCAGGAGCGTTGGCAGCGCGTCTCGATGCCGGCGAGCCGTTGGCGGAAGCTATTCGGGTCGCCAATCGGGCAGCTGCGCTGTCGACCACCAAACGGGGGGCACAACCGTCCTTCGCCCTGTGGGAGGAGGTGCGTCAAAGTCAACCTCAAGCGTGAATCAACGCCTGTGTACCTAGACATGGATCCGGGCATCGACGATGCGTTGGCGCTATACACGGCGTTGGGGCGCTTGCCAATCGCCGGTCTGTCTGCGGTGGCCGGCAATGTGGAGATCGAAAAGACCTTTGTGAATGCCCGGCAATTATTACGTTTGGCAGGCCGATCGGACGTCCCAGTCTGGCGTGGCAGCGCGGCACCGCTCCATTACCCGCTTCATACGGCTCCTCACGTGCATGGAGCCAGCGGACTGGACGGCTACCAGTTCCCGGCGCCGCTTGATGACGCGCCCACAGAACCTCCCTGGGCTGCCTGGGCTCGAATCTGGCAGGAAGAGACGACGCCGGTTCATCTAATCGCCACGGGCCCATTGACCAATATTGCCAAGCTCCTTTGGTGCCTGGACGATGCGCCTTCGCGCTTGACCGGCATCACGGTGATGGGGGGCGCCATTCATGGCGGCAATGTTACGCCTACCGCGGAATTTAATTTTTATGCCGATCCCGAAGCGGCTGACCAAGTAATGGGGGCAAACGTACCGGTCACCATGGTGGGCTTGGACGTCACGCACAAGGCCCGCCTCCCCTGGGAGGATCTCCCGCGATTCTTAGATTTTGCGGAGCCCGGCCGCCTCCTCTATGCGGTCTTGCATTGGTACGGCGAGCACGCGGAGCGGCATCCCGACGGATTGGCGATCCATGACGCCATTGCTGTAGCGGCGTATGCGAACCCCGAGCTGTTTGTCTGGCAGGAGCTTCCGTTAACCGTGCTTCAAGACGCCGCCTGGCGTGGAACCGTGGCGCGCTTGCCGGAAAGTGCCCGGCGCCCACGGGTGAAAGCGGCTGTAGATGTGGATGTGCCCGGGGTTCTGAATTGGCTTTGGGGGAGCCTTCAAGCCATGGCCGAGAATTCTCCGGCGTTCAGGCAATCTTAAAGATAAACCCTGTAACCTGACGAATCCTCCCTGCGTTATACGTAGCAAAGGGGGGCTAACCAATGCAAAAGCGACCGGCTGACCAAAAGCGTGCGGACTATTATCTGTATACGTGGCAGATACGGGCAGTGCAGCGAATTGCGCGCGAGACCAATACGCCACCCTCCGAAGTGGTGCGGACGCTGTTGAGGGAAGCGCTGTCCCAGCACCAGGATCTTGAAGTGGCCCACTCCTAAGGCGATGCGGCAATTATTCGTCCCCCCGGAACACTCGGGGGGGCTTTTTGTTGGGGGAAATTCGGTCACGATGCTTTGCGGCGCTTTGTGTACAATGAACAGAGACGCCAAGTCCGGCTTGTAGGGTGCCGGCAGGGGCGAGTACATATCGTCAGAGGAGTGACCATACGTGGAACAACAATTCCGGGTCAGCAAGGACTCTCTAGGTGAGGTGCGCGTGCCGGAAGAGGCGCTGTGGGGTCCGCAAACGCAAAGGGCGATCGATAATTTTCCGATCAGCGGATTACGCTTGCCGCGCCGCTTTATTCGCGCCCAAGGCATCATCAAATGGGCGGCCGCCAAGGCCAATGGCAATGTCGGGGCCCTGCCGGGCCGTGTGCAGGAAGCCATCATGAACGCCGCCGACGAGGTCATTGATGGACGCTGGGACAGTCAGTTTGTGGTGGATGTCTATCAGGCAGGCGCCGGCACTTCTCAGAACATGAACGCTAATGAGGTGATTGCAAACCGCGCGCAAGAAATTCTGGGCGGGCATCGCGGCGATGTCTCGTTGGTCCATCCCAACGACCAGGTGAACATGGCGCAATCCACCAATGACACCATTCACGTTGCTATTCACATTGCCGGCGCGGAAGCGATTGTCCATGACCTTATCCCAGCCGTGGAAACGGTCGAAGAGGTGTTGCAGCAGAAGGCCGATCAATGGATGAGCATTGTCAAATCGGGTCGAACACACTTGCAGGATGCGGTGCCCATGCGTCTTGGCCAAGAGGTGGGCGGTTGGGCAGGAGCATTGCGATACTGGCGCCAAAGTCTGGCCGAATCCGTCCAAAAACTGTATGCCATAGGACTCGGGGGCAACGCGGTTGGGACCGGGATTAATGCCCATCCAGAATACAAGACGCGCGCCGTGGCTGCCGTGGCTGAAAAGACGGGCCTCCCGTTCCGCTTGCCGGACAATATGTTCACGTTCATCCAGAACATGGATGCGGTGTTGGAGGTCTCGGGCGTGGTGCGCGGGCTGGCGACAGCAGTGGGCAAAATCAGCAATGACATTCGCCTCTTAAGCTCAGGCCCAAGGACAGGGTTTGCGGAGTTGAAGCTGCCAGCGGTGCAACCGGGTTCATCCATCATGCCGGGCAAAGTGAATCCGGTCATGGCGGAAATGATGAACATGATTTGCTATCAAGTGATCGGCTGTGACGCGACAGTGCAGGCAGCGGTCAGCGGTGCTCAACTGGAGCTAAACGTCATGATGCCGGTGGTCGCCTTCAACTTGCTGCATGAGATTCAGATTTTGGCCCGCGGTCTGGACGCGTTCAACCGGCAGGCTTTGCAAGGATTGGACGTGGACCGGGAGCGGGTCGTGGGATATGTCGAGATGAGCACCGCCATTGCCACTGCCTTAAACCCCTACATTGGTTACGACCGGGCGGCGGTGGTGGCTAAGACGGCGTACGCCGAGGGCAAAACGGTCCGCGAGGTGGTGCGTGAGCAGGCCCTTCTGAACGAGGAGCAGTTGGAGGAAGCCTTGGACCTCGAGCGCATGACCCATCCGGAGCAATAGGAGTGGACACGCCGAAGACACCGGACCTGTTTCGGGAGGACGCCTTTCGCGACCAAGTGTTTCTCATCACCGGCGGCGGCACGGGGCTGGGAAGGGCCATGGCGGAGTACTTCGGCCGCCATGGCGCCCGCGTGGCCATCTGCGGACGGCGCACCGAGGTGTTGGCCGTGGCGCGTGAGGCGATGGCGGAAGCCGGAATTGCCGTGATGGCGGAAGCCGTGGACATTCGCGATGCCGAAGCGGTGGAACGGTATGTCGGGCAAGTCGCTGCCGCGTGGGGACGCATAGATGTACTGGTCAACAATGCCGGCGGGCAATTTCCCCAGGCGGCACTGTCCATCACCCCACGTGGATTGGATGCGGTGATCCGCACCAACTTGTATGGCACGATCCACATGAGTCAAGCGGTGGCGCGGCGGATGGTGGGATCAGGAGGCGGTGCCATCATCAATATTGTGATCAGCGCCCTCGAGCGGGGTATTCCCGGTGTGGCCCATACGGTGGCCGCGAGGGCCGGTGTGGTGGGCTACATGCGGACCGTTGCCCGTGAGTGGGGTCCCCATCGGATTCGGGTCAACGCGGTGGGACCGGGGCTGATTGTGACGCCAGGATTCGAGGCTGAGATGCTGCAAACCGGCGACCCGGATGTGGTGAGACGGACAGAGCGAGCCATTCCTCTAGGACGTCTCGGAGAGCCCGCAGACATTATTCCCGTGGTGGCCTTTCTAGCGAGCCCTGGAGCCTCCTACATGACCGGGCAATACATTACCGTAGACGGTGGGAATAGTTTGGCGGAAGGCATTTCAGTTTTGCCGCCGGAACGATAGTGAGGCGAGGACCGCGATGAGAGCCCGGTGCACCCCGGACTGGGCTCTCGGCGTCAATGCGCATCCCGAGTTTCATGGACGGTTTAATGTCTCGGGATACTCGCTCGGTTGCTTCGGCTCAGTTGGATAATGGCCATGACAATGGCGGCGGCGCCTGCGATGGCAAGAGAGTCCATATGAACATGGAGAAACATTAGTGCAGCCAGCACGGCCGATACCGGCTCAGCACTCGCCAGGAGACCGGCTTCTGGGGGCGTAAGATAATGGAGACTCGCCAGAAACAAGGAAAACGCCGCCAGGGTTCCCAATAGCACGACAAATCCCACCAACAGCGTGGCGGACAAGGACCATTGGCCTAAGGACAGTGTCCACACCGGACCGATGCTCAAAGAGGCAATGCCGCCTATGGTCATACCCCATCCGACCACTGCAATGGAATCAAACTGCCGGAGCAGGGATGTCGGGTAGAGCGTGTAGAACGCCAAGCAAAGCGCTGATGCGATGCCCCATACAACTGCTGGCCACGGTACCGCGAGTCGGCTGAAGTGGCCGCCGGTTACCAATAGAATGGTGCCAAGTAGGGCAAGAGCCATGGCCAACCAGGCTGTACGCGAAGGCGAGCGTCTCGCGCTCAAGGCCGTGTAGGCCACAATCATGGGTGGCCCCAAGTACTGCAGCAAGGTGGCGCTGGCTGCGTTGCCCGCAGCGATGGCCTTGAAATACGTGTACTGGACGCCTAACAGCCCGACCACTGAGAAGAGGAGCAAGGACGGCCAATATCGCGGCTGGCGAATAAGCGCGCGGGTGGCACTGTCTTTGCGTAGCATGCCCCATATCACCAAAACAATGCCTGAAAACAGCATGCGGATGGTAACGAGCCAAGCACTGTGAAAATGATCATGTTGAAACAGAACTTGAGATGCCGTCCCAGAAAGGCCCCAGCAAGTGGCGGCAAACAGCACCATGGCGATGCCGCGTCGACGAAATGGAGAATAGATTGTGGATGCGGCATCGTTCGGCGTGGTCATTTCCTTACCATTATAGCCGAATCGGTGGCCAATCCACGGCTCTTAACAGTGCATCGAATTCGTCGTAATTCGAAGCAAAACGACACATTTGGCGAAAAAACAACCGACAATCAGGGTTTTTGACGCTCCATGAGGTTTGAAAGGGTCATGAGCCGGTGATAATATACGTGTTGCTGTCGCAAGACAGTGCCGGTCCTTGAAAACTATATCATCATGCCACATGAACGAACGTAACAAGTAAGACCAACGATTCAGAAGAGTCATGGAGAGTTTGATCCTGGCTCAGGACGAACGCTG
>JAKADO010000017.1 GCA_021820485.1 Bacillota bacterium | reverse complement strand
CTGTTGAGTTCGTACGAAACAGCACGTCTACGCTGGCAATGAACCGCCGTATACCGAACGGTACGTACGGTGGTGTGAGAGGGCGCGGGTTAGTCACCCGCCCCTACTCGATTATCGGCATGTTCGTGTTGTTCCACCCATATGCTGATACGGATGGGGGGATCAGCATGACGAACTGGGCAGAATTCCGGGTCTTGATCACAGGAGGAACGCGGGGCATAGGATTTGCGACGGCCCGCCTTCTGACCCAGCGTGGGGCCACTGTGGCCATTGTAGGGACGGATCAGGCGCGCGCCGACGAGGCGGCCCGCCGGTTGGCCGCTGAGGATCGTCCCGGCCGCGCCTATGGCATCGGAGCGATTATCGACGGAAAGGAAACGACGGGGCAAATGATCGTGGAACGGGCACGAGAATGCATGGGGCCCCTGACCGCATTAGTCAATGCGGCGGGGGGCGCAACCGTTGGCCACGCACTCGAACTTCCCTGGGACGTCTGGCAAATGGACTTCGATGTGAAGCTTTGGGGCTATTTTTCTGTCATTCGCGCAGCGGTGCCCGATTTGTCCATCAAGGGCGGCGTGATTGTCAACATCCTTGGGGTCGCCGGTAAGGATCCCAACCCGCGGCTGGCGCCAAGTACAGCGGTTAACGGTGCGCTTCGCGGGCTGACCAAAATCTTGGCGGATGATTTGGCGCCGCTCAACATTCGTGTCGTGGCGGTGAATCCCGGCGCCACCGAAACCGACTTGCTGCCCAAGATGGCGGCGGGGTACGCCAAGATGAACGGCGAGACCGTGCGCGAGGCGCTCGCGCGCATGCGCGCGGCGGGTCCCCTGGGCCGGCTCCCGGCTGCACCAGATATTGCCGCCACTGTGGTATTTTTGATGTCAGAGGATGCGGCGCTGATTACAGGCACCAGCATCGACATTGACGGCGGGGTGCATCGCGGTCCGGCCTAGGGAGAGGGATAGGCGTGAAAACCTTTTGGACAAATTTTTCGAGTGGGCTTCCGGGGGTGACGGTCATAGTCACTCAGCAGGACAGCAATGGCACCATCGTCGGTCTTGGAGACGCCGCGTTATTGAGTGAGGCCAGGGGAGCAGATCGGGTTGAGGATTTGGAAGGCCTCTTTGTCGCGCCCGGCTTTTGGGACAGCCACTTTCATCTGTTGGATTATGGGCGAAGCTTTCGGAGACTCCGGTTTGACGCCCAAGCCAACCGATCGACGGTCCTTAACCAAGTGCGGGCGGAAGCGGCACGGGTGGCGCCGGGCGAGTGGATTATCGGCGGCGGGTGGAACAAGGAATCCTTTGAGGCTCCTCCTCATTGGAGTCTGCTGGATGAGGCGTCCCCCAACCACCCCGTGCTCTTGATGAGCCTCGACTATCATACGGCCTGGGTGAACCGTCTGGGCGCGCAACGGCTCGGGATTGACGAGCGCGAGGAGGCCGAACTGGTCCGTGACCCGCACGGGCAGTGGACAGGCATTTTGCATGAAACGCGCGCCTTTCGAGCTCAAGAGGAGGCCATGCGGCAAGATGACTCCCATCTTCTGACCGACCTGAAGCGTGGCGTACGCGAGGCGCAGCGTCGGGGACTGGTTGGCGTTACCACCATGGAGGACCGCTTCGGACTCCTGGCGCTGCAGGATCTGGGTGCGGACGAACGCATGTTGCGCGTACAGGTGTTTCTACGCGATCGGCATGCGCCGTCCCTGCTGGACGCGGGGATCCGCGCCGGGTTTGGGGACGATTTTCTTCGGTTATTCGGCATCAAAAGGTTTATGGATGGGGCACTGGGCTCGCAAACCGCGTGGATGAAGTCGCCGTATGAGACGGGAACCGGCAATCGTGGCATGGGTCTTCTGACCGAAGGCGATCTGCGTGAGGAAGCGCGCATGCTTGCCGAGCAGGGGCTCTTGGTCGCAGTGCATGCCATCGGGGACCAAGCGGTCAGCGCGGCGGTCTCGGCGCTCCGCTCGGTGGCTCCGGGACCCGGGGGCCGAAGGTCCCGGATCGAACACGCTCAGTTGATTGACACGGTGGACTTGGACGTCATCCAAGGGAGCGCGCTAGCTTTATCCATGCAGCCGGTGCATCTCTTGTTTGACCGGCCGATTGCCGATCGACACTGGGGGGACCGGAGCCGCCATGCATTCCGCTTCCGCGATATTTTGGCCCGCGGAGTGCCGCTCATTTTCGGGTCGGATGCGCCGGTGGCCGATGCGGATCCCGTCCCCGGGCTCTGGGCCGCTGTGCACCGTGGCGCGCCCATTGAGGAGCCATGGTATTCCGAACAGCGCCTTACCGCGGAGGAGGCGATCTGGGCCTATACCCGCGGGCCGGCGCTGGTGGACGCCCGCCCAGCCGGTCTTCTTCAGGTCGGGTTATGGGGCGATTTCACACTGTGGCGGACAGACCCCCGAGAGGCACTTATCCACAGGGAGTACGATGCGCTGGCCGTGGCCGGCACAGTGGTGGCAGGGCGACGAATTTGGTAGTTAAAGCGCCCTGTTTCGACCAGCGCGTTGTCGATAATTGTGGATATTTTGGGGATAACCGTGTTTAAAAACTGTGGATTAGTTGTGGGTAATAGAAGGATTTTCCTCAGGTTGGGGCGAAATTTATGGACAAAGAACCGCGAGATCTGAGGAGGGTTTGCATGATGGACGAACGGTGTCCCACCTGTGGTTCAGAGGATATAGTCAGCACCGGTCCGTTGACCGTGGAAGGACAGAACGCGACGGTCACCGTGGTGCAGGGGCGGCAATGCACCTTGTGCGGAAACCTGCAAATCATGATTCCCCAAGCCCTGTTGGTCAAGATGTATCCCCCCGGGGTTCGTTACCTAACAGAGTCGCGACGGGCTCGGCTTCAACAGCGCCGGAAGGCGCGGCGGCGTCAGTTGGGCATGTAGGACCGTTGGTCGGTACATATCGGCGGCTGAGGAGTGCGTCTCCTCGGCCGTTTTCCTGGGGTGAGGCGGCTTGATTTCGGTTCGGCGAATTGTCAAACTAGCATAGAGGGCTTCTCTTCATACAATACCTTGCGCCCGAAGCCCGGCGCTGGGGGAGGGTTGCGTGATCGCACAGCATCAGTCTTGGCGGGACATCCTGCAGCAGGGGAACTACCTCTCCAGTGACGAGATCGCGCTGATGGTGGGACTGGCGGTCGATATGGGGCGTCCGCTCTTGCTGGAAGGACCTTCTGGCAGTGGAAAAACTGGCTTGGCCTACGCGTTGGCTCGTGGGTTGAATCGAGACCTCATTCGGCTCTCCTGCTATGAGGGGTTAGGGCCTTCCGAGGCCCTATATGACTGGAATTATCATGCGCAATGGGCACGGATGAGCGTGGATCACGCGGTGAATCCGTTTTCCGACGAGTTCTTGATGCCGCGCCCCCTGATGCGGGCAGTGCAACAGCCTGAATCGGTCCTGCTGATTGACGAGGTGGACCGATCGGATGAAGCCTTTGAGGCGCTGTTGCTGGAATATCTGAGCGACTACCAGATCTCCGTTCCGGAACGGGGCACCATGCGGGCTTCGCATGCACCCATAACGATCCTGACCTCCAATCGGCAGCGACCCTTGTCAGATGCTTTGCGGCGGCGTTGTCTTTACCTGTTTGTGGATTGGCCGGATGCCGCTCGCGAAGAGGACGTGGTCGCCTTTCATGTGCCGGAGTTGGGTGAACATATGCGGTGGTCAGTGGTTGCGGCGGTTCGGCTTCTCCGCAGCTGGAATCTTTTGAAGCCGCCGGGGCTCTCGGAAACGATTGATTGGGCGCGTGCCACCGACTTGCGGGAAATTGGTGAATGGAACCGAGACTGGGTAGAAAAGAGCCTCGGACTGGTTGTCAAGGACGCTTTGGATATGGAGCGTGTGTTGGAACGGATCGAGGAGTTGGCCCGGCCCGAGACGTGACTCGATGAGGCGCCAGCCAGCAATTTGTCCCGGTCCGACGCTGAACCGCCGGCGGGCTCCCTAGCGGAGTCGGGAGACGATACGCCCGAGGATGACGGTGACTTATGGGGCCGCGCTAGGGCCAGTTCAAGCCCTGGACATGCCATTAACGCGGGGTTGCCCGAGGAAATGCCCCGTTGGCTTTATCACATCGGGAAGCGGTCTGCTGCGCTGCCGGCGTTGGCGAGGCGGGGGGCCCGGTCGGGGCGGGCTACACAGGTGGATTGGGAGAAGACGGTTCGCCGTTGGGCGCGGCAGGGGCATTCCGACGCGCGGTTCGCGTGGGAACGGGCTCCTAAGGGACCTGGGCGGCTGGTGGTGCTGTGGGATGTCTCAGGTTCGATGGCGCAATACGTGGCCTGGTACTTTCCTTGGCTGTATCGTCTGGCATTGCGCTTTAAAGAGGTTCGTATCTTCGGATTCGGCACCGAACTCGAGGAGTTGACCTCTCATCTGCAGAGCTCCTACCGCGCGGCGGTCAAGGGATTATATGCGGAAACCTCATTATGGGGAAGCGGCACTGCGATCGGGCAGACGTTCGAGCAGTGGAACCAACGGTACGGCGACCGCCTGCTGGGCACCTATACCACCATTGTGGTGATTAGCGATGGTTGGGATGTCGGGGACCCGGAGCGGCTGGATGCAGAGCTCCGTCAGATGGCGCTGCGGTCCCGCCGCATCATCTGGATTAATCCGCTGATGGTGACGGCCGGGTTTGAGCCGCGGACGAGGGCTCTGAAGGTCGCCCGTCGATATACCTCGGAGATGACCGCCGGTGCGACACCGCGAGACCTCATCCGACTAGGGTGGCAGTTGGGATTGGGCTAAAGAACCGTGCATGCGGAGTGAGATCGGAGAAAGGGACGATACGATGAAACCTGCAGTATTTCAGTATCGCAAGGCGGAAACAACTCGGGAGGCTTTGGAGGCGCTTGGGACGAATCCGGGCGCGAAGGTGCTGGCGGGAGGGCAAAGTCTGGTGCCCTTAATGAACTTTCGATTGAGCCGTCCCGACGTGCTGGTTGACATCAACGGGATTGAGGAACTCACGCTGGTCGAGAAGCTGGACCAGACTTTAGCCATTGGAGCGCTGGTGCGACACTCTACGCTGTCTCAGCACCCGCTCATCGAGCGGGAGGTTCCGGTGTTGGCTGAGGCAGCCCGGCACATTGGCCATTGGGCAATCCGCAATCGAGGCACGATTGGCGGGAGCGCGGTGCATGCGGATCCCGCCGCCGAATTGCCGGCGGCATTGGTGGCGCTGAGGGCGTCGGTGGTGGTGGGCGCTCCCCGTGGCGAGCGCACCATGCCGGCGGACGAGTTCTTTTTGGGTTACTATACGACAGCTCTGGCGCAGGACGAGTTGGTGATGCGCTTTGAGATCCCGCTCCCAGCGCGCCGCATGGGGTTCAGCGAGGTTGTGCGGCGCCCCGGGGACTTCGCGCTGGTCGGCGCTTACGTCGAGGACAGCGACGCCGAAGCCGCGGTGACCTGGTTTGGGCTGGGCGCCATGCCGGAGCGGCAGGTTGTCGAGGCGTGGCCGAAGGGTCAGGATGAGCGCCAGGCGCTTTTGGAGCGTTTAGCGCGTGAGGTCCAGTCGGATGATGAATACAAGTATGCCATGGCCGTGAACGTGGCCGAACGTGCCTACCTGGCGGCACAGAAGGAGGGCTAAGCGTGGCAGCCGTTGAAGATCGCATTTCCATTCAATTGCAGGTCAATGGTCGACAGCATCAGGTTGAGGTGGCGCCGCGATGGACGCTGGCCGATGTCCTGCGTCACCAAATTGGATTGACAGGGACCCATATTGGCTGCGAGCAAGGTGTCTGCGGTGCTTGCACTGTGTTGCTGGATGGCGAGCCCGTGCGCAGCTGCCTCATGTTTGCCGTTCAGGCCCAAGGCCATCATGTAACCACGGTGGAGGGTGTGACGCCGGAGACTGGCTTGTCTCCTCTGCAGGAGTCCTTTCGGGACCATCATGCGTTGCAATGCGGATACTGCACGCCGGGTATGTTGTTGACGGCTCAGGCGCTCCTCGACCGGAATCCCACGGCGGACGAGGGGGCTGTTCGCGAGGCGCTCACTGGAAACCTGTGTCGCTGCACAGGATACCAATTTATCGTTGACGCCGTACTGGCTGCGCGGGATCAAGGGAGGGATGAATAAATGGCGCAAGCAATGCGGCCGCAAATGATGGGGGCTCGGGTATCGCGTGTGGAGGATCCACGTCTCTTGTCCGGGCAGGCCCGATTTTTGGACGACATTCAGGTTCCGGGAATGCTGGAGGTGGCGTTTGTCCGCTCCCCGCATGCCGCTGCGCGGATTCGCGGCATCCACACCGAGAAGGCGGTTCAGTATCCGGGCGTCCACGCCGTGCTGACGCATCAGGAATGCTCGGTGCTCTTGTGGGAGCGGGACACCTACAAGGTTGGTCAACCGGTGTTGGCCAACGGAGAGGTGTGCTATGTGGGGCAGCCGGTGGTGGCTATTGTCGCGGAAAACCGCTATGTGGCGGAGGATGCGGCGGAGCTGGTGGTGGTAGAGTATGAGCCCGTGACTCCGGTCTTGGACATGCGCGAATCCATCCTGGAACAGCCGCGGCGTGTTCATCCTGAAGCGGAGAATGTGTTCTTCCACAAGAAATATGCCACCCCCGGATTCGATGAGGCGTTTGCGAAGGCACCCCATCACCTTACTGCCAGTTTTCGCACCAACCGTCAGACCGCAGTGTCCATGGAACCTCGCGGCACCGCGGCGATGGTGGACGCTGCCAGCGGCCGCGTGACAGTGTATGCATCAACGCAGTCGCCGCATCGGATGCGTGAGGACATCAGCCACTTGATGGAGATCCCGGAGCATCTGGTGCGGGTCATCGTGCCCGAGGTGGGTGGCGGATTCGGCATGAAGGCCAATTGTTACCCTGAGGACATCGTGGTGGTGGCGGCGGCTCTCAAATACAAGAAGCCGGTCAAGTGGGTTTCTGACCGCATGGAGTCGTTGGAGACAGACGTACACGCCCGGGATGACATTCACGATGTCGAGGTTGCGTTCGACGGCGACGGCAAGATTATCGCCATTCGCGACCATTTGATGGCAGATGGCGGAGCCTACCCGGCTTATCCGTTCTCGGGCGCGGTTGGGGAGACTAGTCTCGCCTCGCGTGTGCTAACGGGGCCCTATGACATTCCCCACTTGGCAACGGAAATACACTGCACCTATTCCAACAAGACCCCTCTGGGCGCGTACCGTGGGGTATGGGGGCCGATTGCCTCCTTTATTCAGGAAGGGGTCGTGGATCGCGTGGCGCGGCATCTGGGGCTGGATTCGGCCGAGGTGCGCCGCCGCAACATGATCCGGCCAGGACAGTTCCCGTATCGGAACGCGGCAGGGATGGTCTACGACGAAGGATCCTACCTGCAATCGATGGAAGAGGCGCTGACCTTGATTGGATACGAGGGATTCCGCGCTCGGCAAGCCAAGCTGCGCGAGGAAGGACGCTACCTGGGGATTGGGATATCGGTCTTTGTCGAACCGACCGCCATGGCGTCCTCGGAAGCGGGCTCGGTGGGCTATGAATCCTGTACGATCCGCATTGAGCCTTCAGGAAAGGTGACGGCCGCCTTGGGATTGGGCCCCTCGGGGCAAGGACACGAGACCACCATGGCGCAAATTATTGCCGACCAGTTGGGGGTGCGTTTCGAAGACATCGTCATTTTGCACGGTGACACGGACTCGGCCCCCTTCGGCGGGGGAACCGGCGGCAGCCGCTCGGGACCGATTGGCGGCGGGGCCGCATTGGTTGCCGGCAGGCAAATGCGAGAACGTTTGGTCAAGTATGCTGCCAGTCTCCTGGAAGCGGGGGAGGAGGACATCGAACTGGGGAATGGTCAAGCATGGGTGGCAGGAGTGCCAGACCGCTCGATCGCCATTCGCACCATTGCGGAGACCGCCTATACCAACGTTCGAAAAATCCCTGAAGGGCTGCCGATTGGGTTGGAGTTGACGGCACGCTATCTCCCCAAGCGCCCCGTGACCTTCTCCAATGGCACCCACATTGCCGAGGTCGAGGTGGACATTCACACCGGCGTGGTAGAGGTCACGCGGTATGCGGTGGTCAATGACTGTGGAACGCTTATCAACCCGACCATCGTGGAAGGGCAGATTCATGGCGGAGTCGCCCAAGGAATCGGGTCGGCGATTCTGGAAGCGCTGCACTACGACGAGGATGGCCAGTTGGTCACCACATCGCTCCTGGACTACCTGCTTCCGGAGAGCACCGATGTCCCGCGCATCGATGTGCGGCACCTAGAAACGCCGTCGGAGGGCGAGGGCGGAATCAAAGGAATGGGGGAAGGTTCCTTAATCGCCGCCCCTGCCGCTATCGTCAATGCGATTTCCGACGCTCTCACGCCATTTGATGGCATGGTGGACACCTTGCCGGTGACCCCGCCGATGGTGCTCCAAATGGTTTCAGGCGGCAGAACCCGCTAATTGGAGTAAGCGAGGCCCCCCCGCTATTGCGGACGGGGGCCTTTCTTATGCCGGCGGAGATAGTAGGTTAAGGTCAGCGCCAAAAAGAGCGCGTAGGAAGCCATCTGAAAGACGCTCGGCTGTGAGGCGTAGCCGAAGAAGGTATGCAGGACGTCGCCGATGGCCGACTGTTCACTCAGCCAGTGGCCGGAGTACCAGAGTATGGGGTGGCTCCACGGCAACCAGCCGATGCTTTGGTAGTCCTCAATCCCATCGGCCAGCAGCGCGGCTCCGAAAATGAGCAGCAGGACGCCGAAAAGGTTGAAGAAGGTGCCCAGCGGCACGCGCCGTCCCATCCGGTATATGGCGTCGCTGATGCCGAGTCCGATGGATAGACCCAGAACGGCCCCCAGCACCAGACTGGGCAGGTGGGTTTGGAAGGCTATTGCCAGCATGAAGACAACCGTCTCCAGCCCTTCGCGACCGACCGTCACCGCCGTCAACGTGACCAGTCCCAGTCGCGACCCGCGTTGCAAGGCCATGTCGACGTCATGCTCCAGGTGCTTCTTGATGCCACGGCTTTGATTTTTCATCCAAAAGCTCATTGAGGTGAGAATGATGGCGGCCAGGAAGTAGGTTCCGCCCTCGAGAATTGTTTGAAGCCGCGTGCCTGCATAGTGGTGGATGGTGGAAAAGATGATGACACCCAGCGCCAAGTCACAGGCCAGCGCGAACGCCACGCCCAGCCAAATCTGACGACGCATCGGCTGTTGTCCGATTTTATCGAGGTAGCTTAGCAGAATCGCGACAATCATGCTGCCTTCGAGCGATTCCCTGGCAAAGATCACGAGTGTAGGTAGCACGAATTTCCCTCTTTCTATGCCCAAGGATTCCCATTGTGGATGGGCCTCACGCACTCCTTACACCATATCCGGTTAAAAACTATGAGTCAATAATGAGAATCAATATCAATAAAGGAATCCCATTGCTCGTTGTAGAATGAAAAAACTGTGAAGGAGGGGAATGACTGTTGAACATCGAGGATATCTGGTCCATAAAGACCTGGGGACAGTTGGCGTTTGACCCGCTGCGCCCGCGCCTTTTTTTTACGGAGTCGGTGCCGGATAGGCGCAAGAACCGTATGAGCCACCGCATCATGATGATGGATACGGGTCCGTCCCGCGCGGTTGCCGCGTTGACCGCCGGTCCCAGTGACCAAGCCCCTGCACCGTCGCCCGACGGGAGGTGGCTGGGATTCGTGTCCAGACGGTCTGGCAGCGCACAGGTATGGAGGCTTCCGCTGGACGGCGGGGACCCCGAGCAGGTTACATATATCCAAGGCGGCATCAAGCAATTTCAATGGGCCCCCGATGGACGCGGGATGGTGGTGGTCGCCCATATTGAACGGGGACTCTTGGAACGGGAAAAGAGTGCGGAAGAACCCGGCCTAGGGGCTCCGGACTCCGAACTCGAACGTTACTTCAACCGTGACGTGAAACATATTGTGCATCAATACTATAAGCTGGACGGAACCGGATATTTCGACCAGGGGCGCGACCAACTCGTCTGGGTGGCGATGGACGACGGCCATATGGAGCTCTTGACCAGCGGATTCGATCACTTTTCGGAACCAGCATTTTCTCCGGATGGGGAATCAATCTTCTTTGTCCACCGTCCCTATGATCCGGACAGCCCGCCGCACCCTTCAGTGACGTCCATTGAGCGCATGAATCTCAAGACACGGGAGCGCTTCCGGATTCCGTTGCCGGAATGGATGATGCACGCGCTGGCTGTGTCGCCGGATGGTCAATCGCTGGCGTTCGTGGCGTCGAAGCCGGAAGATCACGGATATGGCCTGGCCGTGCTGTATCGTTTGGACATGGCCACCAACGAGCTGATTGATCTCTCCAGCGCCACCGACCGGCCGGTCGGGGATGAAAGCGGCACTGACGTGCCCGGAACGGGGACCGCGCGGCCGATATGGCGGAATGACCAAGTCTTGATGCTGTTGTCCGACCGGGGACGTGTGACCGTGACGGAGTTCGATCGAGGTCAGACTCGGACACTCTTTGATGAGAAGCGGGTGGTCTACGATTTCGCGTGTCAGGGGGATTCCCTGGCCATGGCAGTCGCCGATCCGACCCATCCGTCCGGAATTGTGCTGGCGACGGTCGGAGCGGCTCAGGAGTCTCCGCTGTGGGCCCCGGTACCGTGGAGCGAACATGATGGACCGGTGGCCCCTGAAGAAATTTGGGCGGAGGAATCGGACGGGACCCGGGTGCATACGTGGTGCCTCCGGCCGCCTCACCATACGGATCCGATTCCTGTCGTGCTGGAGATCCACGGAGGACCAATGGCTATGTATGGATATCGGTACTTCCACGAGTTTCAATGTCTGGTGGCAGCGGGCTATGCAGTGGTGTACACCAATCCGCGTGGATCCCAGGGGTACGGCTGGGAGTTTTGCCGTTCCATCATGGGTAACTGGGGCGACAAGGATTACCGCGATGTCATGGCTGGCCTGGATGCTGCCCTGAAACAGTGGCCGGATTTGGATCCCGAGCGGCTTGGGGTGGCCGGTGGAAGCTACGGCGGATTCATGGTCAACTGGATAGTCAGCCACACGGACCGGTTTCGCGCAGCGGTCACTATGCGATCCGTAGTCAATCGGTTTAGTGCGATGGGATCGAGTGATTTGGGGTGGCTTCGGGTGCCGCAGTACGGTTCCAAGCCATGGTGGGAGGACCCGGCTCCGTATTGGCAGCAGTCACCCCTAAAGTATGCGTCCGATATTCATACGCCCCTTTTGATTGAACATCAGGAACAGGACTACCGTCTGCCTGTCGAGCAAGGCGAACAGCTCTACAGTGCGCTGAAGTATCTGGGGCGAACAGTGGAGATGGTGCTTTATCCCAATGAGTCCCACGGGATGAGCCGAACTGGGCAGCCGTGGCATCGCGTCCACCGCCTGCGGACCATAATCGGTTGGTTTGACCGCTATCTTGAGACCCGGTAGGCCTCTTGCGGCGGCTTGGAGAGGGGACTGACCGGCTGGTGTACAGCATGATTGTGGGAAAGGGTGGAGTGCGTGGAATCACAGGGGTACTATCGATTTCCAACGATTTCTGGCAATCGCGTGGTGTTTGTCTCTGAAGATGACTTGTTTGAGGTATCCACCGAAGGAGGGGTTGCTCGACGCCTGACTGCCGGATTTGGTCGGGTTTCTCGTCCATTGCTGTCTAGTGATGGGCAGTGGCTGGCTTTTGTCGGACATGAAGAGGGCGACGCGGAGATCTACCTGATGCCGGGTGCGGGAGGGGAAGTTCGCCGGCTGACCTATTTGGGTGGAGGTGCGGTGCCCGTGGCTTTCGACGGCGAAGAACACTTGATCTTCTTGAGCCATCATGGGCAGCCATTTGCGAGCCAAAATCGACTATACCGGGTTCCCGTCACTGGAGGACAGCCTGAGCTGCTGCCGTTCGGGCACGCCAACGGAGCAGCGTTCTCGCCGGGGGGCGGCGTGGTATTGAACTGGTGGGCTCGCGACCCTGCCGACTGGAAGCGGTATCGCGGGGGGAGACGGGGCGTACTGTGGATTGACGGGGATGGCAGCGGATCCTTTGAGCGATGTGCGTTGGATGCCGGTAATCTTGCCAGTCCCCAATGGGTGGGGGGCCGCATTTTCTTTCTCAGCGACCATGAGGGGATTGGCAATCTCTATTCCATGACCGCCCAGGGCACGGACATGAAGCGCCATACATGGCATCGCCGCTTTTACGCGCGCAATGCAGCAAGCGATGGGCGCCGCATTGTGTATCATGCCGGCGGGGACCTCTACCTGTTCGACCCGGAGACGGCCCAAGACTCCCTGATACCGGTCACTTACCTGAGCCAGCGGCGTCAACGGCAAGTGAAGCAGGTAGACGCAGCGCTCCACTTGACCGAGTTCCGCCCGGGTCCCGATGGGCGCTCCATGACTGTCGTCACGCGGGGCAAGCCGTTCACGATGGCAGCATTCGACGGGCCGGTGCGCCAGATTGGGGCGCCCCAGGGGGTGCGTTACCGACTGATGCGATGGATCGGGTCCCAGTCGTGGCTGATGGTCTCGGATGCCGGCGGTGAGGACGGCTTGGAAATTCACCGCATCGGGGTGGATGGTTTAGAGCAGGTGACACGCATTGCAGGCGATTTTGGGCTTGCTCAGCACCTTGAGGTGTCGCCAGACGGAATATGGGCTGCACTCAGCAATGAGCGCTTTGAGGTTTGGTTGATTGACTTGACGGCCAAGAGCGCAAGGATGGCCGCCAAGTCTGAATTTGGAGCGGCCCAGGGCTTGGCATGGTCTCCCGATGGTCATTGGCTGGCGTATTCCATTGGCGTCGCGCGAAACCAGTCCGCCATATTTCTCTATGACTGTGAGAGCGGTTCGGCGACGCAGGTGACGGAGCCCGTACTGGTGGACCGTTCGCCCGTCTTTGACCCCCGCGGGCGCTATCTCTATTTGATTTCCAAGCGCACCTTTAATCCGGTAAACGACGCCGTCCGGTTTGACAGGGCGTTTCTCAAAGCGGAGAAGATCTATGCCCTCACGTTGAGGACGGAGCTTCGCTCCCCCTTTGCGTCGGAAAGCCCCTTCACCGAGAGTGAGGAGGCGGATGGGGACCGGCCAGACGGAGCGGCGGTTGACCTCGCGGACCTCTCGCGACGCATGGTGGAGTTGCCCATGGATGCACAAGACATTGACCAGCTCGCCGCGTCTGCCGACAGAATCTTTTGGACCTCTCGCGATCCCGAAGACCCACCCGTGTTGTATGGGAAGCCCAAGACTACGCTGACGCTCCATCAATATGATTTGAAAACACATGAGAAGGCGGTTTTGGCAACGCATATCAGCAGCTTTGAATTGTCAGGCGACGGACGAGTGATGGTGGTCCGCAGCGGCGAGAGCCTGCGGGTTCTGGAGGCTGGTCGGAAGGTGGAGAAGTCCCCAGACGAAAAGCCGGGACGCTCGAGCGGCCTGGTGGATCTGAGTCGGGTACGGGTTTCGGTGCGTCCCGAGGCGGAGTGGCAGCAGATGCTGCGCGAGTCATGGCGGTTGATGCGGGCATTGTTCTGGACGCCGAACATGAGCGGCGTGGACTGGGATGGAGCGTACGAAAAGTACCGTGTGCTGGTGCCGCGTCTGTCCAGTCGCAGCGAGCTCTCGGATCTCTTCTGGGAGATGCACGGGGAACTTGGGACGTCCCATGCTTACGAGATGGACGGCGACTATTACGCGAACCCGTCGCATGCGATCGGATACTTGGGCGCCGACTATCGTTGGAATGCCGAACGATCGGGATATGAGATCACGCGAATAATTGCGGGAGACGTTTGGGCTCAGGGGCAGCATTCGCCCCTGATTGAGCCCGGGGTGAACGTCCACGTAGGCGACGTCTTGACGGCAATTGACGGGGTGGCTCTTGAGGAGGACGTGCCGCCAGGAGCGCACTTGCTGGATACGGGCCGGCGGGAGGTGCTGCTGACCGTGGTGCCGCAGTCGGGCGGATCGGCCCGGTCAGTGTCCGTTCGTGCGCTCGCTGAAGAAACACCCGCGCGTTATCGCGAGTGGGTGGAAATGAACCGCCGACTGGTGCATGAGCGGACTGGCGGGCGCGTGGGCTATTTGCACATTCCGGATATGCAGAATCCCGGATTTGCCGAGTTCCACCGCGGCTTTCTGCAGGAACTGGGGCGCGAAGGGCTCGTGGTGGATGTGCGGTTCAACCGGGGTGGCAGCGTCAGCTCGCTCTTGCTGGAGGAGCTCTCGCGCCGTCGACTCGGCTACATGGTGCCGCGTTACGGCAAGCCCGGCACCTATTTCCGAGAGGGAGGCCCTCTGCGCATGGTAGCGCTGACCAACGAATTCGCCGGTTCCGATGGCGACATCGTTAGTCATACTTGGAAGATGCTCGGGTTGGGACCGTTGATCGGCACCCGGACATGGGGCGGTGTAGTGGGAATCAACCCGCAATATCGGCTCGCGGATGGGACAATGACCACACAGCCGTACACCGCGCTCTGGTTCTACGATGTCGAATGGGGTGTTGAGAACTACGGAACGGATCCCAATATCGAAGTCCACAACCGGCCGCAGGATCAGGCCCGCGGATGGGATGCCCAGTTGGAACGGGGAATCGAAGAGATTCAGCGTCTGTTGCTGGAAGACCCGCCGGTCCTCCCCGCCTTTGACAGGCGCCCCGATCTGTCTTGGACTGAGGAATGATATCGGTGGTCTAGCTCGGCGCCTATGAACGTCAAAGCGGTCCTCGCTCACTGGGAGCGAGGACCGCTGCGCATGTCGGCCGTTAGTGCCATTTGCGTCCGCAAGGGTCGGGATAGGGGTCTACTCGACAATCTCAACCGTGGTCATGCGATCGCCCTGGCGAATGGCGTCCAAGACCTCGAACCCGTCGGTGAGCTGGCCAAAGACGGTGTGCACTCCATCAAGGTGCGGCTGCGGGCTGTGGCAGACAAAAAATTGGCTGCCGCCCGTGTCACGTCCTGCGTGGGCCATGGAGAGCGATCCACGGACATGGCGGTGGGGGTTCCCCTCGGTTTCACACTTAATCGTGTATCCTGGTCCACCCGTACCGTCCCCGCGGGGGCAGCCGCCTTGGATCACAAAGTTGGGGATGACGCGGTGAAAGGTGAGACCGTTGTAAAAGCCAGAGCGTGCCAGCTTGGCGAAGTTGGCAACGGTGCCAGGGGCTTCCCCCGGGAAGAGGTCGAGCACCATGCGCCCCTTTTCGGTGTTGATGATGGCTTGCATCGTAAATTCCTCCAGTCGTCTGTCCTACGCGCCGCGGAGCTGCCGTTCATCGAGCAGCGCGTGGGCAAGTTGCAGTTCCTCTGGTGTCAGGGGTTCCGGCACCAAGTGGTAATGACGGGCAAAACCGTTCTTGAGCGCCTCCTCCACCATTTCGGTGGTGAGATGGCTCATGTGCGGCAATCGCGTAAGCGCAGTGACCGCATCTGGATTGAGTACCAGGTCGCTCTCCGCACGGCGATAGAACTCTTGCAGCAGTGCGGTGGTGGCGACGGGGTCCTGACGGATCAGCAGCATGCCGCTGACGAGGGCAAATCCGCCACGGATGGCTTGCGCTATCCCGGCGATTTTCTGCCCGTCGGCGACCAAGTCGTATGGGCCCTCGCAATAGGAGCCTTCGGCGCGTCCGAATCCACAATCAATGCCAATGCCTCTTAAGCCGTCGATCACGCCTTGCGCCATACTGCGAAAGTTGGCCTCCCAAAGTGTGAAATCCCGGCAGGGCTTGCTGATGGCGAAGCTTAGGCATTCTTCGTCCAAAAGCACGGCAGACCCGCCGCCAATTCGCATAAACACCGGATAGCCCTGACGGTTCAGCCAGGCCACCGCCTCGTCGAGGCGGGGCAAGCGTCGGTCTTTGGGACCGAGCAAGATATAGGGTCGCTGATGCCGAATGACGACCGCGGTGGATTGGCGGTCCGCACTCCAGCGAGCTACGGTTTCGGCCAGCACCGGCGAGAGCAAGAGCTCTTCCGCGGGCGATTGGGCCGACAAGTGAACAAAACGTGCATCTTCTCGCATAGTCCGCCCCTACACTGTTGTCCCGCGCGGCGCCGCCGCAACGGTCCTTTCTTGTGACTACCCTTTGGTCTATCCTATACGTTGTATCGTACCGGGCTGATTGGGTCAAGCCAGGGGACAACGTGGCGGGAGGGCAACGGCGGTGGAGCGGTGGGGACAATTGTTCTGGAGACTGGGGACAGGCGTGTGGTTGGGCAGCATTTTCTTTCTTTTCGCGGCGATTGCGCCCAACGTGTTTCGTATCTTGCCAGGAGTCGATGCCGGCAGACTGGTAGACACGATCTTTCCGATTTACTACGCCATCGGGCTGGTGTTTGGGGGGCTCGCCCTGATCGGCGCGTTGATGCGCCTTGGAATGGCTCGTGACCGGAACCGGTGGGTTTTGGTAGGGATTGGCCTCGCGAACATGCTGTTGGTGCTGTGGGCCGATCATATATTGGTGGTGATGAACCGGTTGGCCGCCAACAGTTTGCAGTTCCGATCGCTTCACGAACGCTCGGTGGTCATCAGCGTGGTGGTGTTCCTTGTGGTTTTGTTCGGCATGATCTGGGAGGCGCTATGGCTGTAAACGATCGGCAGTCCTTATGGAACCCAGAGAGACAGGTGGCTGTGCATGTGTCGCAGGAGCCATGGCGGTTGTCAGATGACGTAGTTCCCCGCGTGGAGCGGCATTGGGAGACGGTGAACCGGACTGGTGGCCGCTTCTTCCGAGGTCCGTTGCTGACCGTTTCCGGGGTGGAGCGTCGGTCGGACCGCACCATCATCAACGCGTGCTGGACAGACTACGCGCACTTCCTTTATAGTTCCCGCCACTTGCTGCCTGACCACCCTGATTACGTGCGCGTCCTATTCGCGGCTGGATGCCTCATTACCCAGGACGGATACTTTTTGGCCGGGGTGATGGGGTCGGAGACGTCCCGCCCGGGATGGATCCAAGCAGTGGGAGGCTCGGCCGAGCCTAACGAGGTCAGCAATGCGCTCTTTGACCCCATTCTTTCGGTGGTCCGAGAAGTGCGTGAGGAGACCGGATTCAACCTGTTGGATCCCCGCATCGCCCGTTCCATGCAGGTCGCTGGATTCACCGAGGACAGCTATGATGGAAGCATCGCCGTAGCCGTGAAGGTGGAGTTGCAGTGGACGCACCAGGAGGCTCTCAGGCAGTTTGCACAATTTCGCGCCACCGCCTCCATCTTGGAACTGTCTGACCTGAGAGCCGTTCCGTTGGGCGATTTAGGACGGCAGTGGCTCGATGGCCAGTCTGAGCCAGTAGTGCGGTATTTGCGTGCTTTAATCCAGGCGCCGGAACTCGTGCCCGTCGGCGGGCCTGGGGACTGACGCGGACGCGAGAGTCCCCAGGCACGGTTGTCAACCGAGTTCGATGCGATACTCCGAGAGCCATGCGTTGGCTTGGATCAGGAAGGCGAATAGCTGGGCGTTGCCCATCAACTGCCCGAACCATGGAATTTGTTGGGCTTGTGGGCCAGACTGCACCACCTCCGCAATGCGCGTTTCGTTGATGAGTGGACGCAATGGCGCGCCAGGGTCGTGCAGTATCTCTGTCATGCGGTCTGCCATGGCCGAGAAGTAGCTCGGATTAGGGGTTGAGGGATAGGGAGACTTCCGCCGCATCAGCACGGCCTCGGGCAGCCATCCCTGGGCCGCGCGGCGCAGGATCCCCTTCGCCACACCTTGGAGGTTTTTCATCTCCCACGGAATGTTGAACACGTAATCGACCAGTCGGTGGTCGCAGAAGGGCACGCGCACCTCCAAACTTTGCGCCATCGTCATGCGATCCTTGCGGTCCAGCAGCGTGGGCAAAAACCGTGTGATGCTGAGGTAGGAAATCTCTCGGATGCGCCGCTCTTCTGGAGTCTCCGTGTCCAATTGCGGCACTTCCTCCAATGCTTCGTGGTAGCGTGCGTCCACGTAGCGGAAGGCGTCCATGTGGTGCACGAAGTCTTCGTTAAGGACGCTCAGCCGATCGGCAAGCCTGAGAGACCAGGGGAACGTAGCCGCTTTGAGCGCATCTGGGCGATGAAACCATGGATATCCGCCGAAAATTTCATCAGCCGCTTCCCCGGAGAGGCCTACCGTAGCCTCGCGCTTGATGTGGCCGGCAAATACCAAGAGCGACGTGTCGACGTCCGCATGACCCGGCAGGTCGCGCGCGCGGAGCGCCGGCAATAGGTAGGCGTCCAAGTCTGGCGTGTCAAGTTCGACCCGCACATGATCGGTGTCAAGATGCTGTGACACACGATCGACCCAAGGGGCATCCATGTTGGTTTGGAAGCCGTTGTCCTGAAAGTAGCGCGCCATGTCCTTGAAGTCGATGGAAAAAGTCTTTAGTCGACCCCTTCCGGTGCGCTGGAAGGCGTTCGCCGCAATGGCGGTGACCACACTCGAGTCGAGCCCCCCCGACAGGAGCGTCACGACGGGGACGTCTGCGACTAGTTGACGCTCCACGGCGTCCTGAAGCAGGCTGCGGATGTTCAGCGCAGTGGTGTCAGCATCATCCTCATGTGGAGCGGCCTTGAGCTGCCAATAGGGTTTCACCGAGGTTCCGTGGCGGTCATGTATCAAGTAGTGTCCGGCACGGAGTTCCTGAATGTCGTGAAATACGCCGTGGCCGGGGGTGCGAGAAGGTCCCAGTGCAAAGACCTCAGCCAACCCATCGGCCGCGACTCGACGCGACACCGAGTTATGGGCGAGCAGCCCCTTGATCTCCGAGGCAAAGAGGAAGCTTCCGTTCTTTTCGGCGTAGAAGAGCGGCTTGACGCCCAAACGGTCTCGGGCCACGAAGAGGCTTTCCGACCGACTGTTCCAGATGGCAAAGGCGAAGATGCCGTTGAGGCGGTCTACCGATTGTTCCCCCCATGCCATGTAGGCTGTTAGCAGCACTTCGGTATCGGAGCGGGACTGAAATTGGTAGCCCAATTCCTTCAGTTCCTCACGGAGCTCTTGAAAGTTGTAGAGTTCCCCGTTGTACACCACGGTGTAGACCGTGGCGCCATACCGCCGGGACATGGGCTGCATGCCGCCCTCGGGGTCAATCACCACCAAGCGCCGGTGAGCGAAGGCCGCATGCGGCGATACCCAGGTGCCGCTGCCATC
Source organism: Bacillota bacterium (assembly GCA_021820485.1). Lineage (GTDB taxonomy): Bacteria > Bacillota > Sulfobacillia > Sulfobacillales > Sulfobacillaceae > Sulfobacillus_B. The sequence goes on along the minus strand of JAKADO010000017.1, from coordinate 22,239 downwards.
CGGACCGCGGCAGGTCATGGGCTGGGCCATCGCCTCCAATTGGCGCTGCTCGTAGACCAAATTCCGTTGAAAGTCGATCCAACCGGCAATGCCGCACATAGAAGGGTCCTCCTTTGAGTCTCAGGTTGGTTCCGCTAGCAAAATACTCTATGCTTACGGGAGAGGGTGTGCCTCGCTCCAAAGGAGGGGATTACTGGCCCCTCCAACAAGAACTTCCAGTGTCCATCACCCGGAGAGACCGGTGCGCGGGGTGATGGGTTCGGTGTGGAAATGACTCAAAGCGTGCGAGGGAACGAACGAACACAACATAAAAATGCAAGGTAGGAGGTTTTTAATGGTTCTCTTGGCGATGGGAAGCCGGTCTGACTGGGATACAATGCAGCATGCCGCCACTGTGTTGGCGCAGTTGAAGATTCCCTTTGACGCGCGTGTGTTGTCCGCTCACCGGACACCCGAGCGCATGTTGGAGTTCGCGCAGCGTGCTGCGGACGAGGGATATCGCCTCATTATTGCAGGCGCCGGCGGCGCCGCGCATCTGCCCGGCATGATGGCTAGCGCAACGCTGTTGCCGGTGATCGGCGTCCCGGTGACCAGTGCCGCGTTGCAGGGCCTGGATTCTCTCCTCTCCATCGTGCAAATGCCCGGAGGGGTGCCGGTGGCGACCATGGCCATCGGAAAATCGGGTGCGGTCAATGCGGCGCTGCTGGCCGCGCGCATCTTGGCGATTAGCGACCCCGGCCTAACGGAACGCCTGGAAGCCTATCGGCAGGAGATGCGGGAATCGGTGCTGGAACAGGATCGGACGGTGCAGTCATGGATTCAAGGATAGTGCCGGTGGGCGGAACCATAGGGATTTTGGGCGGAGGGCAACTGGGGCGCATGATGGCCTTGGCCGGTCGTTCCATGGGCCTTCGGACGGTAGTGTGGGATCCGGCGCCGGGTCCGGCCGGCGAGGCCGCTGACCACGCGCTTTGGCGGCCCTACAACGACACCGAGGCCTTTGATGCGTTTGTGTCGCTGGTGGACCGGATTACCTATGAATTCGAGAACGTCGACTATGATGCCGCCATGAGGCTTGCGGCTGTGCGGCCTGTTTTTCCTCCCCCCGAGCTGCTGCGGGTGAGTCAACATCGCCTGCGCGAGAAGGACACGGCCCGTCGCTTGGGACTCTCGACCACGCCCTATGCTGCGCTGCAGACGGTGGACGACGTGTCGAGGGCGGTGCGGGAGGTCGGGTTGCCGGCCGTCGTCAAGACTGTTCAGGGCGGGTATGACGGGAAGGGGCAGGCCCGGGCCTCGTCATTGGAGGAGGCTGTCACGGCCTTCCACACGCTGTCTGCCCAAGGGGTTTTGATCTATGAGAAACGCGTCGAGTTCGAGCGGGAAGTGTCCGTGGTGGTGGCCCGTGGTGAGAACGGCCATGTGGTGACCTATCCACCGACCGAGAACCATCACTTTAACGGGATCTTGGACTACAGCCTCGTTCCTGCCGCCGTCCCCCAGACTGTGGAAGTGGAGCTGATTCGGCAAGCCGAGGCTCTTGCGGACGGACTGAAACTGGTAGGAGTGATGGCGCTCGAATTCTTTGTCGGGCGGGACGGGCGCGTGCTATTCAATGAAATGGCGCCACGCCCGCATAATTCCGGCCATTGGACCATTGAGGCAGCGTTTCCTTCCCAGTTCGCGCAGCATATGCGGGCGGTGGCCGGTTGGACCGTGAGTGCGCCTCGGCTTTTGGCCCCGTCCGTGATGCTTAACCTTCTTGGCGATTTGTTTATGGAGGGGCTGGATCGACTTCCCGATGTGCTGACCGTGCCGGGCGCAGCGCTCCATTGGTACGGCAAAAGCGAGATGCGCCCAGGACGCAAGGTAGGCCACGTGACGGTGGTAGCGGATACCGTGGAAGAGGCGCTGGACAGAGCGCGTCGTGTCAAGGCGCTGTTGGGCGGGGGATGGAACGATGGCCCGTAAAAGCAGAAAGGACGCAATCATTGAAGCGGCCGCGCAGTTGTTTGCCGCCAAAGGGTTTCGTGCCACGACGGTGCGCGACATTGCGGATGAGGCGGGCGTATTGTCCGGGAGTCTCTATGCGCACATCGAGACTAAAGAGGACTTGTACCTAGAGATTGTTCGCCGCGCCGCCGAGGACTTTGCAGGTGCGGTCGGGCCGGTGGTGGACACTGACGTGGCGCCGGACGCGAAGTTGGCGGGCATGATTCGGGCCCATTTGAGCGTTATTGACCAGTCGCGGGCCTGGGCGCGGGTTTACCTCGACGACGACAATCAACTGAGCCAATCGACTCGGCAAGAGGCCCGCCGCTTGCGTCGGGAGTACGAACGATTGTGGGACCAAGTGCTGCAGGAAGGCATGGAGAGCGAGGTCTTCCAAGTGGCCGACGAGCCCATGGCGCGGTTGTTCATTCTCTCGGCTCTGAACGGGGTCATTCGCTGGTATCGTCCGGAAGGCCGCCTGTCGGTGGATACGGTCGCGGATCGCTATGTGGAATTGGTGCTGCGGGTCCTCGGCGTGATTGACAGAACGGGGGCCTCCACACATAATGTAAGTTAATTAGTGAGCAAATGCTTGGTTTGGAGGCGAGATGCATGGTCGAGGAGCAGTTCACCGATCAAGAGGCCTATTTTTTGGAACGTGTGGACCGTGGCGATCGCATCGAGGCGGAAGACTGGATGCCTGAGGACTACCGCCAGCAGTTGGTGCGTCTAATTGCGATGCACGCGGTGAGTGAAATCATGGGTGCGCTCCCGGAGAAAGAGTGGGTTCCGCGCGCGCCAACCCTATACCGACGGCTCGCGATTACGGCCAAGGTACAGGATGAGGTCGGACACGGTCAGCTCTTGATCCGCGTGGCCGAAGACTTGATGCGCCCGTGGGACAAAAATCGCGAGGACATCATGGAGGACTTGTTCACCGGGCGGCTGAAGTACCACAACGTGTTTCACATGGCCACGCCAACCTGGGCTGATGCCGGGATCATCGGATGGCTGGTCGATGGAGCTGCGGTCATTACTCAGGGAATGTCGCTTTCCTGTTCATACGCCCCCTATGCTCGGGCGCTGCAGCGAATTGTGGAGGAGGAAGGATTTCATATCCAGCATGGTGAGAGCATCTGCATGGCCCTGGCGGAAGGCACGCCCATGCAGCGGGCCATGCTCCAGGATGCGCTCAATCGGTGGTGGCCGGCGCTTTTGATGTTCTTTGGCCCGCCGGAAAAGAGCCAACTCTCGACCCATCAGTTGCGCAACATTCGCTATCGCATTCGTTCCAAGACTAATGAGGAACTGCGCCAGCGTTTCTTTACCAAGTATGTTCACCGCATTTGGTCGCTGGGACTGACCATTCCGGATCCCACGCTGCGTCAGGATCCGGTCACTAAGGAATGGATCTATCAACAGCCAGATTGGAACGAGTTCCGCGAGATCGTCAATAATCATGGGCCGCGTTCGGAAGCGCGGTTGGGGCTGAGATCGACCACCTATCAGGAAGGCGAATGGGTGCGGCGCTTGATATCCACGGCACATCGCGCGGGTTAAGGGGAGGAACGATTGTGGAGCGCTTGGATTTTGATGTCTACGAGGTCTTTGCCCAGTCGGACCCGCTGAAGCCCCACGTTCATGTGTTCAATGTCTTGGCCTCGACGCCTGACATGGCTTTGGCGTTGGCGGAAGAAAACTTCTTCCGTCGTGAAGGCTTCGTCAATCTCTGGGTTGTGCGACGGGATGCCATCCATCAATTAGGTTATCAAGATCGGGAAGGATTCAGGAAGTCCGAAAAAACCTACCGCACCACAGAGGATTACAAATACTTGCGGGATAAGTGGCGCCATTACCGCGAGCATCCTATGAGCGCAGAAGATCGCACAGGAGGTACTCGTGATGGTTCCGTGGTCGATTGAGGAATTGAAGCGTGAGTCCGGGGCGCGTGCGGCAGCAGGGGAACTGTTGTTTCAGTTGGCGGACGATGACTTCATCATGGGCTATCGAGACCAAGAGTGGCTGGGCTTGGCTCCGCATATCGAGGAGGATGTGGCCTTCGGCTCGATCGGGCAGGAAGAGATTGGACACGCCGCCTTGTATTACCGACTGCTGGAAGAGCTGGGCTTTGGACGTGCCGACGACCTGGCATCCTTAAGGCCTGCCGAGGAACGGCGCAATGCCGTACTGTTGGAGCAGCCCAACGGCACCGGGGATTATCTTGACAACCCTCATTTTGACTGGGCATGGACCATTGTCCGCCATTATTGCCATGACTTGTGGGAGATAGCGCGGTTGGAGGGACTTCGGGGGAGCCGAGTGACGCCTATGCGCGAAGCCGCTGAAAAGATTCTTGGCGAAAAGCGCTATCACCGTGCCCATCAGGAGCTTTGGATGCGCACCATGGCGTCACGCAATGGGGAGTCACGCGAGCGGTTGGCGTCAGCGGTCGCGCACGTCGGGGAGTGGGCAGGCGATTTGACCGAGTGGGGACCCGCACGGAAGGATTTGATTGAGTGGGGCATTCTTCCCGATCCGGATGGGGTCAAGGCGCAGTTTAGGCATCAACTGGAGGCCTTCCTCACGGTTCTGGACGTTTCGGTTCCGACGATTCGCATGCCCTTCAACGGACGGGAGGGACAACACACGAAGGCGCTGACCAAAGCGCTGGAACACCTGTCGGAAGTCTATCGTCTGGATCCCTTGGCGCAATGGTAGGAGGCGGACACGTGGAGAATCCTACGCCAGAGACGATCGAAGGGCTGCTGCAGGCGGTCCACGATCCGGAAATTCCCTCTGTAAGCATTGTCGACCTCGGTATGGTGGGATCGGTGGAGATGGCGGGCGATGTGCTCAATGTCTCCCTGCTGCCTACCTTTGTCGGATGCCCGGCACAGCGGCTGATTGAAGCCCAAGTGGCGGCCCGGTTGTCCAAGGCGTTGCCCGGCTACCATATTGGCGTTCGTTTCAACCTTACGGAGGCGTGGAGCTCAACTCGCATTTCAGAGGCAGGCCGCAAGGCGCTGCGTGCAGCAGGCATTGCACCGCCGGGCCGCACCTTGGATGAGGTGGCCTGTCCCTTCTGTGGCTCCGCCAATGCCGTGCTCGAGAATTTGTTTGCTTCTACGTCATGTCGAAGTCTGTATTATTGCAAGCAGTGCCGCAATCCCTTCGAGGCCTTCAAACCACTCTAAATCGCGAATTTCGCACACGTTTTGGCAATCTTGTCAGAACGTGTTCTTACTTTTTTATGTTCAATGTTGTAAAGTAAATGGGACAATCATGTAGTAAGGCGAGGTGCAGCGTTGACAGAACTTGTGGAAGTCCGGTCGCTCGGTCATAGGGCAAGCGTCAAGGATTATCTTGCGTTGACCAAGCCGCGCATCATTGTATTGCTGGTGATTACGGCTTATTGCGCGATGGTGGTAGCCCAGGGCGGGTGGCCGTCGATACGCCTGACGGTCGCTGCGCTGTTAGGGTTGGCGCTTTCGACGGCCGGTGCGCACAGCATCAATATGTGGTACGACCGCGACATTGACGCCATTATGTCGCGCACCCGCCGACGGCCTGTAGTGACGGGTCGGATCGCGCCGAGCACGGCGATTCTTTTTGGCATTGGCTTGGAATTGGCGTCCATTGTCCTTCTTGTTTGGCAGGTGAACCTGCTAACGGCGGTCTGGTCGACGGCTGGGTTTTTGTTTTACGTCTTTGTTTATACGTTTTGGCTAAAGCGGCGCACCCCGCAAAACATTGTGATTGGGGGGGCTGCCGGTGCTTTCCCGCCTTTGGTGGGGTGGGCGGCGGTGACCGGCCAGGTGAGCTTGGCTGCGCTGTGGATGTTCCTGATTGTGTTTTTGTGGACACCGCCGCATTTCTGGGCGCTGGCCTTGTACAAGCAGGACGATTACCGCCGAGCCGGCATTCCCATGATGCCGGTAGTTCAGGGCGAACAATCGACCAAGCGGCAAAGCATCGTCTATTCGGTGTTGTTGCTCGGCGCTTCCATAGGGCTTTATGCCACGCATGCCGTCGATGTGTGGTATCTTGTGATTGCGTTGGCTTTGGGACTCGGCTTCCTTATGGCACATCTTCCTTTGATGCGTGAACGGCTTCCTCAAGTCCGCTGGGCGAAGAGGACGTTTCATGTGTCATTGTGGTATATGACAGGCATTTTTGCCGCGATGATTGTGGGCAGCATCGTGCACTAACCGGGCTGAAGAATCTGAAGGAGTGAAAGGGATGCAGGTCTGGCCTGCAGTCAACGAGGGTTTTATGATTGTCAGCGCCATCCTGATTGCGACAGGATGGGTCTACATTCGGCGGGGAGAGCGGGAAACGCACAAGAAGTTGATGTTGACCGGCTCGGCATTTGCGACGGCTTTTTTTATCAGCTACGTGCTGCGTACACTTCTTGTCGGTGATACGACATTTGGTGGGCCACATCGCTATTTGATGCCTTACACGATCTTTTTGCAAGCGCATGCGACCCTCGCGACGGTCGCCGCGATAATCGGAATTATTACCATTCGCCGCGCACTTCTGGGGCGGTTTCAACTTCATCGGCGCATCGCGCCGTGGACGGCCAGCGTGTGGCTTGTGGCGGCCGCGTCCGGACTGGTGGTTTTTTTGTTGCTGTACGTAATCTATTCACCGGGTTCCACCACCAATTTGTTCCGAGCCATATCCCTAGGGCACATCGGGTAAAACTGGCGGAAATGGATACACTATCCATGGCTTCGGGTGCGGAAGGATTAACGGGTGGGACAAGCTCTCGGAGATGACAGAAGGGATGGAGGCTGGCCATGCGCCCGAATTACCGTGTACTGTCTGTGTACTTGATTGGCGTATTCATCGGCGCATTAGACACCAATGTGTTGGCGCCGGTATTTCCTTTGATTATGCGTGGGTTTCGCATTCCCCTGGGATGGGTGGCGTGGACAATCACCGCCTATACGGTGGCGTATATTGCGTCGACCGTGCTGTCGGGCGCGTGGGGAGACCGTCTAGGACACAAACGGGTCTTTCTGTGGGGCATTGTGGCGTTTATGCTGGCCTCGCTTTTAGCGGCGCTGTCGCCGAACTTTTGGATCTTTATGCTCGCCCGGGTCGTGCAGGGTGCTGGTGCCGGCGCCGTCTACCCGAATGCCCAAGCGGAAGGCATTCGGCAGTTCCCCGCGGAAAAGCGGGGGATGGCCTTGGGCATGTTTGGGGCCGTCTTTGGCTTGGCCAGTGTTCTGGGGCCAACGCTGGGCGGCTTCTTGGGCCAATATTTTGGGTGGTCGGCGGTTTTTTGGGTGAATGTGCCAATAGCGCTGGTGGTGTTGGCGATGAGCGGCCGAGTTGCGGCCTCGGCGGCGCAGGAGCGACCGATTCCCGATTGGAAGGGCGGGGTCAGCTTCTCAGTCTTGTTGGCATCGGGATTGTTGGTCCTGATGGGAACCGGTTGGCTCCGGGCGGTCTTCGCGGTGGTTGCCTTGATGGCGCTGGTCGTGTTTATCGTCCGCGAGCGCCAGGCGGCCTCTCCCTTTATGGACCCCAAGCCGTTAAGCAACGGCGCTGGCGTCTCCATGATGGTGGGCGCAGCGTTGATTGGGCTCGACATGTCGGCCGCCGTGTTTGTTCCCACGCTGGTACAACGGGACCTGCATTTTTCGGTGCTGTCGTCCGGACTGGCACTGTTGCCCGCTGCCTTTAGCGGAGCCGTGCTGTCGGGAGTCGGCGGGGTGCTGGTGGACCGGGTTGGTCCGCGAAAGATTCTGGTGATCGGTCTTCTGGCAGGCGCGATTGGAGGATTGTTGCTGGCCTGGCCGCCCTTGACCTTTACGCGATTCATCATCTCCATGGTATTCTTCGGCTTTGGCACCGCGTTTACGATGGGCGCGCCGTTGAACCGGATGGCATTGGCCTTGTATCGGGATGACCAGGCGGGCGAAGCGTTGTCGCTGGTGGCGGTCTTTCGGGGCATGGGATTGGCCGCAGGCCCCATCTTGCTGACGGCCGCCGAAGTGGTGCGCGGATTCACCGGGATGTTTGGTGCCGTGATGGTCGCCTCTCTGATTGGCATTGTCGCGTTTTTGTTTGTGCCCGACCTAAAGCCGCTCAAGCAGGGGCACGTGGTGTCCGAAGGCTAGCCGTCCCCAGAAATTGGATTGGCGCTTCAGGGTAAATCCGTCAAGGGTGGGTGATAATAACGCCACTACCTGAGATGGAGGTGACAGGCATGGCACAAGGAAGTAACACTGGCAACCGCGCTTTGGTGCGGGGGGCGGAGCGCGCACTTGATCAGTTCAAGTACGAAGTCGCTCGCGAAATCGGACTTCAAGGAATTGAAGATGGCTACTGGGGCGAGATCCCGTCCCGGCAGTGCGGCGCTGTGGGAGGCCACATGGTCCGCAAGATGATTGAAATGGCCGAGCAGCAGATGGCGGGCCGAACCCGTTAATCGTCCGCGGAATTAAAAAAAGGCCGGATTGACCGGCCTTTTTTCCCTGGTGCCGCTAGCCCAGCAAATCGTCGAAAAACGCCAGGGTTTTGGCCCAAGCGTCCCGAGCAGCATCAACGTGGTAGGATACCCGGGAATCATTGAAGAAGGCGTGTCCCGCGTTCGGATAAATGGCGTACTGATAGGTCTTGCCCAGCTTCTTCATGGATTCCGCCACCGCGGGGACCTGGTCGGTAATGCGGTGGTCCGTCCCTCCGTAGAATCCGTAGACAGGCACCTCAATGTGGGCCATTTCCTCCTCGGACGGCGCGTCGCCGTAATTGCAGACTGCGGCCTTGGGCCGATGGTCGTGTGCGGCTAACAGAAACGAGAGGCGGCCGCCCATGCAATACCCAATGGTACCGATGGCCTCGCCATGCCCTGCCGCCCAATCAACCCATTCCTTGAGTTGACTGATGAACGGTTGGGGATCGCGCTTCGAGAACAGGCGTCCCAGTGTTTCGCGCACGTTTCCAGCTTGCGGTTGGGGCAGTCGATCGATGTGCTGGTCGCGCACCTCTGGGTTGGCCCACCCTTCGGGCGGCATGGTGTCTAGGAACCTCTTTACGGCCTGGATTCGCTCAGCGGTGAGCGACGAGGGTGTTTCGCCCAAGGAATACAAGTCAGGCGCCAAGGCTTGGTAGCCCGCGGTGGCGAAACGATCGGCCATGTCTTGAATATGTTCGTCTACGCCCCAGATTTCTTGAATCACGATAATGGTGGGGAGAGACTTGTCACCGGCGGCCTCCGGACGGGAGAGATAGGCACGCATGTTTTGCCCATCGAGAGCATTGGTCACCCATGTGCGATTAATTTTCATGGCGGCACCTACTTCCTTATAATACCAATTGCTCAGTCGTTGTGGGCTTCCAGCCAGCGCTCAACATCCATAGCGGCCTTGCATCCGCTGCCCGCCGCGGTGATGGCCTGGCGGTAATGGGGGTCCGCGACGTCGCCGCAGGCGAATACCCCGTCGACACTGGTTGCGGTGCTGTCCGGCTTGGTGATGATGTAGCCCACGGCGTTGGTCTCCACCTGACCCTCGAGAAACGCCGTATTCGGTTGATGGCCGATGGAGACGAAGAGACCCTCGGTTGAGAGAACCTCGGTCTCGCCGGTGTCATTGTGCTTGACTTTGAGCCCGGTGACGCGCTGGTTGTCGTTGATGACCTCGACCGGGGAGGTGTTCATCAACCACTTAATCTTGGGGTTTTTGTGCGCCCGATCCTGCATTACCTTCGATGCGCGCAAGGTGTCGCGGCGATGAACAATGGTCACCTCCGAGGCATAGCGGGTGAGAAAGGTGGCCTCTTCCATCGCGGAATCGCCGCCTCCGACCACAATGATGCGCTTGTTCCTGAAGAAAAACCCGTCGCAGGTCGCACAGGTTGATACGCCGTGGCCCACCATTTCCGCTTCTCCGGGAATGTCCAGCATTTTGGCGGAGGCACCGGTGGAAATGATCAGCGCGGCGGATTCATAGGTCGTACCGTTGTCCAATGTGACCCGGAACGGACGCTGTGCCATATCCACCGCGGTGGCGCGGCCGTGCACAAATTTGGCCCCGAAGCGCTCGGCCTGTTTTTTCATGGCGTCCATTAGATCCGGCCCTAAAATACCGTCCGGGAATCCCGGGAAATTTTCGACCTCGGTGGTCAGCATGAGTTGGCCACCCGGCTCGTCCCCCTCTACGACGATGGGATTCAAGTTGGCGCGGGCAGCATAGACCGCGGCCGTATATCCCGCCGGCCCTGTACCTAAGATGACAACTTGCTCGCTCATAAGTTCGCTCCTTCCATGAACCCGGTTCAGCCAGCCGGGTACTGTTACCTAGTATACCCTTTTGTGGTTGGCGCAATATGGGCATCATGCTCAGTATATCCTTTCTTCATACGAATTCGTTACAATGAGTACGCGATCCAAACGGGAGGGACAGTGTGAACGGACTAAAGCGATTTTTGGCAGATTCCACGCCATGGAGCCGCCGCAGCATTCGCTGGTTTTGGCTGGCGGCGGTTCTGACGCTCATTATGGTGGTGTTGGCGTACGCACTCTTGTGGCTTGGCGTTCAGGGCAAGGTGCCGGCCGGGGTGGCACTGCTGGGGCAGGCTGTGTCCGTCGTACTGACGGCGGCGGCATTTTGGGGGGCATATCGGGCGCGGCGTCGGGATATGGAAAAGAAGGGCGGAGAGTCCTCGTAGCCCACGAGCAAGAGGAGAAGGAAAGTCGCGAAGCTTCAGGGAGGAGGGCGTCTTTGGCAGTCGTCATGAAATCGCGAGCATTGCGACGGGCGCTCCGGGTGGCCATCGCCGTGCTCGTGGTCTGGGGCTTGGTTCATTGGGGACATGAGAGACCGGGGGCGCTTCTGTCCTGGTGGCATGTCTAGCGGCCGCATTACCCTGGGGGGTATTGAATTTGATTATCGCTTGGTGCGAAGCGCCCGCCGCACCGTAAGCCTTGAGCTTACGGGATCTCAAAGTCTTGTCGTTCGTGTGCCCCATCGGTGGAACGGAAGCGTGCCTGCTTTGATTGAATCCAAGCAAGCTTGGATTATGCAACACGCGGTTCGGTTCCTCCGCATGGGGTTGGAGCGGCCATCCCTCGTTCCAGGTGGGTGGGGGTATGTGCTGGGGGAGCGATGCAAGATCTTAGTGGGCGAGGTTGAGGACAAATCCGGGGGAAGGGCGATTGCGCTGGCGGACCTGGGCACCGCGGGGGATCTGCCCAGACACGTGAAGGCCTGGTATCAACACCAGTCTTCCCCCTATCTTCGGGATCGACTCCAAGAATGGAGCCGGCGTCTCGGCATCGCCTACAGCCGTATGCGGCTGTCCGACGCGACGCGGCGATGGGGGTACTGTCGGGCCGACGGCGTGATTGGCTTGAACTGGCGACTTTATCAGTGCCCGCCGTGGGTTGTGGATTACGTCGTTGTGCACGAATTGCTGCACCGGCGCTATCCCCATCATCAAAAGGAGTTCTGGGATGCCGTGCAGAAAGCGTATCCGGATGCCGAGAAGGCGCGACGCTGGCTTGCCGAGTGGGGGCTCGTACTGATGTGGTAGACCGTGCATGTCCTTTCGGAAATTGGGACAAAATACCTCCCGCGAGGAGGTGTATGCATTGATCGGATTGAGCTTGAAGGGTGTGGCGATGGTGCTTGGGCTGGCATCCATGCATTCGGTCGGCGTCCATCAGGGTCCCATTAAAGTGTTGCGGGTAGGCCACAACCAGGTGGTGGTTCCCATGCGGCTCCAGCGCAGCCAGCCGGAGGACCTGCCGGACATCGAGCGCGCGGCGCTTCAAGCCACAGGCGGTGGACGGGTGGAGGCGGTGTCGTCCAGCCTATGGGTTGGAAAACCGGCTTGGATGTGTACGGTGGCAGATGGCTCTCAAGTCTTTCATGTCATGGTGGATCAGATCACGCTAAAGCCGATATCGAAAATTATCGTGAAGGGCTCCTGACCGTCCTTCAGGGGCCCCGGTGCAATCCACCGGGGCCCTTTTACGAGGAAACCCGATTGGTTGAGTGGACAGGAGTGCCCGTTCGTCATGCGGCGATGGACGACGGGCATATGCTATACTGATTGCACTATGCGATTCGCGGGACGCCGCTTGTAGGGGGGAGGCTAGGAGATTGAACCCCGAAACTTTTCAACGCGGTGTCCATTGGTTGCGGGACCATAAATGGGTGTGGGTGGTGGCCGGCGGCGTCGCCCTGGTGGCACTCCTGTGGTGGGGCTGGGATGTGGTGGCCAATACCGTCGGGATTCGCCAAGCGTTTCACCTGGTTTCGACCACGCTGCAGAACTTCGCCGAGGCGATGGGACCATGGGGACCGCTCCTCATTATTTTGGCATTGGCGTCTCACAGTATTGTCATCGTTTTTCCCATGGAAATTCCCACGCTGGCGGCCTTCGGGCTATACGGCCCATGGGGAGGACTGGCAGTCATCTGGACGGGGTCCATGGTGGCCGCCGCCATCTCCTTCATGCTAGGGAGACTGATTGGGCCACCGGTTTTGCGGCGGTGGGCCGATCAGCCTAGAGTCCAAGCCATTGCTAAAGCGGTGGAGCATTTGAATCCCGTGGCACTCATTCTGCTGCGCTGGATTTCCTTCATCCCTTTCGATGTGCTGAATATGTTGTTCGGCACCTGCCAAGTGCCGGTGTTCCGATTTGCGTGGACCACTGCCGTCGGCGTTCTGGCCACGAATATTGTGATGGCTATCCTTTACCGAACCGCCGTTCATGCCCATTGGGGGGAATTGGTGGGGCTGATGGTGCTGATATTTGTATTGGGCTGGGGCGTCTATTGGTGGTCAAACCGCACCCATCTGAAGCGACTCACCACGCGGGACGACTTTGAAGCTTAAAGTTCTATTTCTGGGCAATGCCCACCCGCTCCCGAAACGTTCCTAAAAATCGTTCCACGTCGAGCGTGAGCGCCAAGTCCGTATTTCCCTGGGGATTGGAGGAACGAGCGTCGACGACTGTCATGCCGTCGGTAAGTGCCCCGCGCGTTTCCACGCGCACTGGATACGGCCGGGTGGAAACCAAGGAGGGATCCTCGGCCACGGCTACAGCCAGCGGATCGTGGAGCGGGCACCATCCATCGATGCTGGGGTCGTCGCTCTCATAGGCCCTAATATAGAACTCGGTGGCCTGTTTCAAGAGGGTGGCGTAGGGGATGGCCGACGGATTCATGCGAGCGAGGTCCGCTCGGGTGAGACGGGCTCTCATGGTCACATCCAGTCCGACCATGGTTATGGGAATTCCGCTCCTAAACACTAGGTCAGCCGCCTCGGGATCGCCCCAAATGTTGGCCTCGGCGACCGCTGTGATGTTCCCAGGCACGAAGGCGGCGCCTCCCATCATCACAATGCGCGGGATAAGGTGGCTTAGCTCCGGGTCGAAGAGAAGGGCGCGCGCCACGTTGGTCAGGCGCGCCACGGTGACCAGGGTGATTTGGTGAGGGTGGGCACGGACGACATCGCGCAGGAATGAGGCCGCGTCCGCCGGTTCCGGCCGTCGCACCACAGCGGGAAGGTCAACGTCTCCGAGTCCGTTGTGCCCATGGTACTCAGGAACAGGCCCCTCCCACCCGCGAACCAGCGGGCGATCCGCCCCGGCATAGACGGGCGTGTCCTTGCCGAGGAGCTGCACCATTAAAAGGGTATTTTGGGTCGTGGTGTGGACGTCAGCATTCCCAAATCCCGTCGTGATTCCCAACACATCCAAATGGGACGACCGGAGCGCATAGGCAATGGCCCAAGCATCGTCAATGCCGGTATCAACATCCAGCACGATGGGGCGTGGCGATGAATTCAATGGGGAGCCTCCCTGTTTTCAATCTGTTCCTAGTGTACAAACCGCCGGCACGGGAGACAAGCCAGGCCGACCCGCAGACCCGCATAAGACAGCTAATCCTCAGGAAAAGATCGCGGAACGGGTGATAAAATAAGCTTTAGCGAGATTTTTGAAAACCTGATCGTACACAGCCCGAAGCGTTGTTCTCCATCTTTGAGACTAGTCCCAACAGTTGATGTAACTTGAGCGGGTTTTAAAGCGTTTAGTCGGTAGTAGGTTGTGGTCTTGAGAGAAGGCGATAAGCGTGCTGCGGCGAGGAATCTATATTATCACAGCATGGCTTCTTATTGGGTCGGGCTGGTGGATAGGACATCCCGCCTCGGGGTCGACCCATGTAGGCCCTCATTCCGCTGTCTCCCAACAAGTCAATCCGCAAAAGACGCTGGGTAACAACCGTCCGCGGATTCACTTCCCGCATGACATACGCTCGACAGACCGGCGCGCGGCGGCCATCGGACAAACGGTCCTGCGAAGCGTTGAGGAAGGCCGCACGGTGGCCGGTGTGGTGGTGGGAACGAGCGGTTCCACATTGTACATCCGCGATTTGTTTCACCACGAAGATGGACCTACCGCCTTTGAACTGTCCCCAACGACGGTCATTTGGCGCGGTGGTTGGCGATTTGTCGGCCGTTCCGGCCTAGGCCGCCTGCCCGTGAACTTGGTGGTGCAGGATCACACGGTGGTGGGGATTTTGACGTATCATGACGCGTACGGACGCGTCGTCAAGAGCCAGGGAGACTGGGTGGCCATTCAGGCGGTCAACAGGAGCACGGCCGACCCGGCCTGCGCAGCGCCGGTGGGACGCCCTCTGGTCGCGCGCATAATGCCCAGCACCGTATGGAACTCGCGGGTGGGAGCGCTCCCGCCGGGGAGCCTGGTTCAGTATACGGTGTACGGCCTCCCCGGATACCCCTTGATCTTGGGGGGGATTGAGGATTATGGGCATGCGACCTGCCAACGGGTGCCCTCCTCGTTCAACGGGTCCTTTCCTCTGACTTAACCTCTCCTGGGTAATGAATGTGCCATAGATAGAATACGGTGCGATCGCTCCATCCGAAATCCCAGGGCACATGATAGCGATCGTTGGTATGTGCGATGGTCAATGGGACCCCTTTGGGATCGTAGCCGACCACCACGGCCGAGTGGACAATTCGGCCATGCTCCTGGTAGCTTATCAGGTCGCCTGGCCGCAAGGATTCAATGGCTCCCTCGGGAGATTTGGCGGTGGGGCGTGTGACTGTCGCGTAGGAGCCGTGGGCATAGAGCGTAGCCCGTCCACTGTCGGACAGGAACTGGGCCAGTGCCGAGGCGTTAGTCCAGGCGGCGCTGCCTTCGTCGGCGGTGTGATCATAGTTCCATACCGGGGTCATGCGCCAACCGCCAGCATGGAGGACCTGGGAGATGAAGTTGGTACAGTCTCCGCCGTTGCCATTGTAGTTTTGATAATCGCGGTTGTACCGCCCGTCATTGCCGCATCCCGGGGCATTGCCGCAAAAGGTGTTGGCATAGCGGACTGCATCCATCCGTCCTTGTGACCAGGGCCCCTGTGGGGGATGTCCACCAGTCTGCAAGGGGGTTCGTTGTCCCGCCATATCGTCAGGAAGCACGGGATTGGTAAAGTCATCGCTTTGGAATTTCCACTGGCCGTGGTCCTCCATGATGCTAAGATAATGGCGCGAGGCAATGCCGAACACCACGGGAGACTTTTTGCGCCCCTGGTATCGGTAGGTGTAGCGCTCCCGCTCCACAGCGTAGAATCGAACCATGGTGGGGCTGACGATTTGGATTGACGGAGTGCGGACCGTCACCGCGATGCCAACCCACTCGATATGGCGCAGTCGCGCCCAATTGAACAAGTACTGGCTGCGCACCTGCGAGACCTTGAGCGCTTCTTGGGCGGAATCGCCGGTGAGATACAAGCGCGTGAGTGCGTTAATCCGGTGGTGAATCATATCGGATTGCTGGTCCTGAACCAATGTCTGCAAATGTGCGCGCACCGCTTTCTCCTCAGGAGTCAGCGGAATCACGGGGTGGTATTGTGCGTGGGCTCTGAGTACGAGCGCCATGAGTAGCGACATAAGAGAGGTCATGAGGATATGGTGAGGCGTTCGCGCCATTTTCATGCAGAAGAGGTGCCGCGTGATTGACTGGAACGTTTTGGACGAGACGTCGCTTTCGGGTAGTGTTTGGCCGAGCCCAGTCGGCCCTTTTTGGGTAGTCCATTCGTCGACGGCGCTGGTTTTGAGTGAGTTTGGACAGTCATGGCCGAACTCGGTGATGGGGCGGCCGGTTCTGGATCGCCCCATGCCGGATTGGATTGAGCGCATCTTGGACCAGACATTCCGTGGGAGGGCGGTTGAGTGTTGGCCCGCTGCCGATTTGGGTTTTACGGCGCTCGAGCGGGATCTGTTGTCGAGAGCCAGTGACATTCCGTTTGGGACAACGTGCAGTTATGGGACGTTGGCCTCGTGGGCCGGCTATCCACGACGTGCGCGTGCCGCTGGCCGCGCGATGCGCCGCTCTCCGCTGGCTTACCTCATTCCCACCCACCGGGTGATTCGCGCCGATGGGACGGCTGCGGAATGCCAGCGGGATCCCTTGAATGAAGTGTTGAGACGCTATGAGGCGATCGCATTGCCCGGGCGCTCTGGTATCATGGGGACAATACGATGATGGAGACGAGTAACCGTCCGATTCGAGACAGCGAGCCGTGCGGGGTGAGAGTGTGGCACGAAATTCGTGGCGGTGAACGGCCCTCCGGAGTGCAGGCCCGAAAGGAGTACGGCTCCGCTGGCCCCGTTAACGGCCTACAAGGCGGTGCGCGGCCTCCACGCGCGTCGTGAAGTGCGGTGGAACCACGGGACTGGCCCCGTCCGCACAAGGACCAGACCTTGGAGGAACCTGCCTTGAGCCACAAATTGCTCATTCCCTGTGTCAGTACCGAACTCGCTCAATACCCTGAAAAACGTGTGACGGTCTCCGGGTGGATTCATCGTGTCCGTCGGTTGGGCGCCATCCGCTTCATTGTCTTGCGCGATGGAGAGGGGCTTTTGCAAATCCGCCATTCAGGCGAGGACGCAGCTTTGCCGCCGTTGCCGCCCGAGACAGTGGTGCGCGTCACCGGGCGTGTGGTGCCGGAGACTCGAGCGCCCCGGGGCGTCGAACTGCACGAACCGGAATTCGAGGTGTTGAGCCGGGCGGTGGGACCACTCCCCGTCTCCCTAGGAGGACCCACGGTGCCGCTCTGCCTCGACCGGCAACTTGATGAGGCCGCATTAACCCTGCGGCATCCACGGGTGCGGGACGTCTTTCGCGTTCAGTCCCAGCTTGTGGAGGGGTTTCGCAAGACCGCTCCCGCCAGCGCTTCGTCGAGGTGCACACTCCGAAGATTATCGCCGCCGCTTCGGAAAGCGGGGCGAATGTCTTTTCGCTGCGCTACTTTGACCAAGAAGCCTTTTTGGCCCAGAGCCCACAATTATACAAGCAGATGCTGGTGGGCGTGTTTGGCCGGGTCTTTGAGGTCGGACTGGTCTTTCGTGCGGAGCCGCATGACACCGGGAGGCACTAGAGCCAATATACCTCACTGGACGCCGAGATGGGATTCATTGAGGACCACCATACGGTGATGTCCGTTTTGGCCGAGGTGATGGAAGGCATGGTTGAGGCGGCCAGCAGCGTGCCGATCGAGCGCGCTGTGAACTGGCCCGTAGTGTCGCAAAACATCCCGGTAATCCACTTTCAAGAGGCGCTGGAACGCGTGTCGCGCGGGCTTGTCCGAGACGTGACGGCCGAGCCGGACTTGGCGCCTGCCTATGAGGCGTGGCTCGGGGAATGGGCGCAGCAGGAATATGGATCCGACTTTCTCTATGTGGAAGGGTACCCCGCGCGTAAGCGCCCGATCTACACGAGAAGCTTCGACTTGCTGTTTCGCGGCCAGGAGATTGTGACGGGTGGGAAACGGCTTCATCGCCATGCGGACTATCTTCAAGCCTTGTCTGAGCACGGTCTCGACACCGGTGGCCTTGAAGGCTATCTGGCCGCATTTCGCTATGGGATGCCGCCCCACGGGGGGGTTGCCATTGGCTTGGAGCGTTTTACAGCCCGACTGTTGGGCCTTTCCAACATTCGCCAGGCGACGTTCTTTCCACGTGACATGCATCGCATTGAGCCATAAGAGGGAGGGAACGCCTGAGGCGATCCCTCCTAGCGCGTGAAGAGTTGGATGTACGCGCCGTAGCCTTCGCGCTCCAAGTCCTCCTTGGGTATGAAGCGCAACGACGCCGAATTGATGCAGTAGCGCAGGCCGCCGGCTTCCCGTGGTCCGTCGTTGAAGACGTGGCCAAGGTGCGAATCGGCGCCTTCGCTGCGGACCTCGGTACGGCGCATGCCGTGGCTTCTGTCGGCCCGTTCAACAATCGACTGGGGGTTCAGCGGGCGAGTGAAGCTCGGCCATCCGCAACCCGCGTCATATTGGTCCCGCGAGGAGAACAACGGCTCCCCCGAAACCACATCGACATAGAGGCCCTCGCGCTGATTGTTCCAATACTCATTCTGAAAGGGGGGCTCGGTGCCATTCAACTGCGTGACTTGGTATTGCATGGGGGTAAGCTGCCTCAAACGCTCCTGCTTCTCCATTGGCTACATTCCTCCTCCGCTTCTCAGGCATGTCACGAAAGATCCTCTCCGGGACTATGTTACCTTATTTCCGGTGTGTCTTCCTACCGTGGGCGGGGGAATGCGGTATGATGGGGGAGGTCCCGAACGGACCGGAAAATTTGGCAAGCTGTTGGTGGGAGGACTGGAAGATGGGAAAGAGTGCGTTGCTGGTCATGGATGTCCAAAATGGCATTGTTGAGCGCTATGCCCGGGAGCAGGACTTAGAACCCGTGCAATCAGCCTTAGCCAGTGCCCGGGCGCACGCCATCCCGGTCATTTTTGTCCGTGTTGCGATGCGTCCGGGATACCCCGACGTCAGTCCAAACAATCGATCGTTCTCCGCTATTAAGGCTCATGGGGGCATGGTGGAAAGCGAGCCATCCACCCAGATTTGGGATGGCGTGCGGCCGGCCGGTGACGAAGTGGTGGTTGTGAAGCGGCGTGTCAGTGCCTTTTCCGGCAGTGGGTTGGACGTTGTGCTGCGTTCCCAGGGAATTGATCACTTGGTGCTGACCGGGATTGCCACCAGTGGGGTGGTGCTGTCGACTCTCCGCGAAGCGGCCGACCAAGACTTCCGACTGACCGTGTTGTCTGATGCCTGCCTCGATAACGATCCCGAGGTGCATCGGGTGTTGATGGAGAAGGTGTTTCCGCGGCAAGCGGAGGTGCTGACTGTCAGCGCATGGGCTGAGAAGCTGGGCTAGCATGGCAGATCGCATGCGCCGAGCGTCGCCGGAGGAGGCAGGGCAGTTGACCGAACTGGCGCTGCGCTCCAAGGCGAGTTGGGGCTATGACCCTGTATTTATGGAGGCTTGTCGGGATGACTTAACCGTTACACGGGAGGATATCGCCGACAACCCGACCTATGTTGTGGATGGTGCGGGGGCTGTCGCTGGGTTCTACCTTTTGCGGCCGCACGGCCGGGCGGCGCGCCTGGAATTTTTATATGTGGCCCCTGAGGCGATGGGAAAGGGCTATGGGCGGGCGCTCTTTAGCCATGCGGTCACGCAAGCGCGGGACGCAGGAGCGGTCCAAATGACCTGGGATGCCGATCCCCACGCCGTTCCCTTCTATCGGAAAATGGGCGCCCGGCAGGAGGGATGGGTTCCGTCGAGCGCCGTTCCTGGGCGTCTGCTCCCGGCCATGCGCTGCGATTTCTGAGCAGCGGTGAGTCTAGGAGAAATAGGCCGTCCGCGTGGGATTCGCAGCGAAGAGTTCGGAAGGATAAGGCCATTGCAGATGGGGCCGCGAGTTTGGAGCAAAGTATGCGAGCTCAGCCGCCTCGCCGTCGACGGGATGGAGGATTCCGCCGACGACATCGCAATCAAACAAACAAATGAGATATTCCACCTGATTGCCGTCAGGATAGGTCCAACGATATTCTTTGCCTCCAAAGACTCCCGCTAGATGGCGCGCTTCGACCTGAAGTCCGGTCTCCTCATACACTTCTCGGACCACCGCCTGGGCCGGTGTTTCACCTAATTCAATGGCGCCGGCGGGAAGGCTCCAAAGGCTGTCGTCGGCGCTTCGCACGAAGAGGATGCGGCCGCTCTCGTCGCGGATGATGGCCGCCACCGCGGGGCTGAAGATTCGGGCGGTGCCAATCTTATCGCGCAACGCTTGATAGTAACGGGACATGGACATGGGGTGCCTCCTCAACGTATGGTCTTCAATACTGGCAGTTTATCACGGGTCCGGGGCCAGCCATCGGGTATGGCGGAGAATTCCGACGCCCGACATAGGGAGGCTTAGAGATGAAGGCAAGAGTTGCGGAGGACAGCGATTACGACGCAGTCCGAGAGCTTCTTGAAGGATTGCACCGACATCACCAGCGGTTGCGGCCAGACATTTTTTCTCCCGTTCCGCCTCTGGTCGCCCGCGATGACTACCGAACGCTGTTGACCAGTTCCACCGCGCGCGTCTTTGTCGCGATGGGCCGTGGCGGCGCCGTTTCGGGGGTGGTTGTGGCACGCATTCAGGATGCTGGAGAGTCTTCGGTTTTTCTCAGAGAACGGATGGTGGTGGTGCGTGAGTTAATGGTGTCGCCCGTGGAGCGAGGGCAAGGATTGGGGACAGCCCTCATGGATGCTGTAGAGGAGTGGATGCGGAGTGTCGGCGTGTCGCGCTTGGAGCTTAATGTCTGGGATGCGAATCCAGGTGCCCTCGCATTCTATCAGGCGCGAGGGATGCGTCCCAGCTATCACCGGTTGTCTCAGCGTCTCGAGACTACGGGAAACCAGGTGGAATGAGAACCATGGGAGGGAAACCATTGGCCGTGAAGGTGCTGAGTGGAGGGCGGGTGTACCTTCGCCCGTTCGAAGCCGGGGATCTGCCCCGTGTTTATGAAATAGTGAATGGCGATGCCGAGGGACGGAGGTTGACTGGCACCCAGCGGGTTTTTCCGATGGACGTGTTGACCGAGGCGATGCGGTCCTTCGCGCTGGCCGCCAACCGCGTTGATTTCGCGGTCTGCCGTGAAGAAGACGACCAACTTATCGGGGAGGTGGTGTTGAATGGAATCGATGCCATTAACCGCACGGCCAACTTTCGGATTGCCATGCATCCGGAATATCGGGACCAGGGTTATGGCAGCGAAGCCACCGATTTGATGTTGGAATATGGGTTCGGCGTGTTGAATCTGCACCGCATCGAACTAGAGGTGTACACCATCAATCCCCGTGCCATTCATGTCTACGAAAAGGCAGGATTCCAGCGCGAAGGCGTGAAGAGGCAGAACTGGTTCTACAACCATCAATACTATGACTCGATCGTCATGTCCATATTGGATCACGAGTATCGGGCCCGGAAACATCCTTAGATGCGGGCGGGCAGGTGGGAAAGCCATTCTTGGTATGTAGAGAGAGAAATCGGCCCGGTTGTCGGTTGGCCCGCATTTCGTCCCAACCACCGGAGCAACTGAGCCATCTGGGGATGAAAGAGACGCAGTCCCATAGTGAGTCCCGGTACCCAGGGAATCCGGGAGCCGGTGCTCTCCTCCCATGTGCGGCACAGCGAGTCGACTGATTCTACCGAGCCTATGAGGGGATAGGCTTGGTATTGGCTTTCGTCGGGGTGTGTCAAGGCCCATGCGGCCACCCGGCCCACGTCGTCCAAGGTGGTCAAGGGAACCCGGCCACGGGGCCCGAGGGCACCGCGCAAGGTCGCCAGAAAAAGACGGCCAACCAGGCGGCGCCGCCGATCCAACACCCGTTGCAGGGGGCCGGAAAATGGCAGGGACGCGCCTTCAATGTCATCCATGAAGAGTGCGGGTCGGAGGATGGTGCAGCGCAACCCGGAGGCGCGAAGCTGACTCTCGATCGTCCGCTTGCCTTCAATGGCCGCGACGCGGGTGGGAGCATCGGCTCCCAAGCCGGAACTGTAGATGAGATGCGGGCCCCGTCTCTGAGCCTGTGCTGCCTTAATGACCTGAAGGCCGAGCCGCACTTCTTCCTCAAGGCCCAAGTCCCAGAAGTTTTGGATGCTGAAAACACCGTCAGCGCCATCCATCGCCTCAACTAGCGACGGGAGATCAGCGAGGTCTCCGGACACGACTTGGATACCGGACTTTTCGAGAGCCAGAGCCTTAGGTGAACGCGGATTCCGGGTTAGCGCACGAATCCTCCATTGATGGCCCAGCAGATGATGAACTACTGACCCACCTTGATTTCCGGTGGCGCCGATGACAAGCACAAGTCGATTGCCGTGCATCGTGGACCCCTCCTGACTCAGAGCCTCAGTGGT
>JAKADO010000094.1:7867-10959 GCA_021820485.1 Bacillota bacterium | reverse complement strand
CCGAGGAGCTAGCCCGATTGGCTGAAGTACTCGGTCATATGGCCCTGAGCTTCGACGATGGACGGCTGGCTGTCCGCTTGTTCGACCGAGCGCAAGCGTTATACGGACGCGTCGGGTTATGGGCGGAGTGGAGCGCCCTGAATGCCGTTTTGACCGCGGCCGAGCAGTTGCCGGATCAGCAGGCCAAGACCGGGATGGCGGACGAATTGCGCCGATTTGCCGTGCTGTTAGAAAGCATGCTGGCCCAGGAGCTGGTGGATTCGCGGGCTCCCGCCTTAGCCGATGTGCGTCATTGGATGGCAGACCGTCTAGCAGAATCGTTGGGATGGACGCAGGATGAGCGTCAACACCTCGCCTACGTGTGTCGGCTCGCGGATTTGGGGTTGTCGGCCGTCGGTATCTCGGACATCCATGAGGCCGCCGGTCAGGCCGATCACCCGCTCTATGAGCGACATCCCGAGCTCAGCGTGCGCCTGTTGGACCGTTTAGAACTCCCGGAGGCCGTCGTGGCGGGGATCCTAGACCATCATGAGCGTTGGGATGGATCCGGATTCCCCGGCGGAAAATCGGGTGCCGCGATTGCGCCAGCCGCCCGCATCTTTGCCACGGCCGACATGTATGCACGGCAGACGATGGCGGGACAACGGCATCGGGATGTCCTGCACCACATGCAAGGGCAGGCACAGGGGGGGCTGGACCCCGACTGTGTGGCGGCATTGCTTGAGGAGTTTACGGTGGAGGTCTAATCCCCCGCAACGAGGAACCACGGGGCGCGGGTTGCCGTCGGGTGCGGTGTCAGGGCTCGGGATGAGCGGCAGCGTCGGGGCGCACGACCCGAGACCTGATGGGGATGAGGGTCCCAATGTTGAACCCGTCGCGAGAGGACTCCGCACAGTTTGACCACGGCGGCGGAAAAATGCCTAAATGCCCAGTATTGCGTCGCCCTGATCGGGTCACCAAAAGGAGCGTATCCCATGCATCATGTAGTCCACACGTCGTGGTCCCAGGTTGTCATCTATGGCGTCCTGCTCGCCGGATTGCTGGTGGGCATCTGGGAATGGGAGGACCTCGCCCTCCGGAAGCGCTCGGTGTGGGCCGGGCGTGCGACCTTGACGATCGGCGTTCCGTTCGCGTTGGCCGTGGTCAACCGTTGGGGCCTCATCGATGTGCCGTACGGCGTAGATATCGTTGCCCTCATGACGATGTGGTACCTCGTCCCCCCGTCCCGCTGGAACTGGGTGGGGAGCGCCGCGGTGCACCCAAACACGCATCCATGAATTCGGTCCGACTAATCCTGTGTCTGGGGCCGGCTTGGCGACCGTTTTACCCATTAACCGTTGTTTGGGACCATTTTGGGGTTTCTGTAGGAACGCCTAGGATATTCGTTCAACGACCACGGGCCGGGGGATCCCAACTTGG
The DNA here is from genome assembly GCA_021820485.1 of Bacillota bacterium. Lineage (GTDB taxonomy): Bacteria > Bacillota > Sulfobacillia > Sulfobacillales > Sulfobacillaceae > Sulfobacillus_B. The sequence goes on along the minus strand of JAKADO010000094.1, from coordinate 9,540 downwards.
GAAGCCCTGCCGCAGACGGCGTGAGTCTCCGCTATCGGCCGTGATGCCCCTCCAGCTGGGTGAGGACATATTGCGTGGCGTCTTTGCCGTACCGCTCCCGATACTCGGCCAGCAACATATGGAGCGCGTGCTCGAGCAAGCCGTCGCGGGTCTGGTTGTCTTTCTTGCTGGTGATGGCAATCACTGCAAAGTCCGTGTCGATTTTAATGTCGGCCATAATTATGCCTCCTCACAAAAAGGCTAGTTGGAGTTCTCCCACTCCTCGACTGTCTCCCACTGGGTCCGCGGCGTTGGGACACGTCCCCAGTTTTGAGATTTAAAGAAGTCCGCTGCCTCCTTCGAAAGAGGCACCGTCCCCTGGATGCGCTTCCCAAATGGGGAGTTATGCGGTTGTGGGGCGTCGGCCACATAGACCGTTAGTGCGTACATATCCTGTAGCTGTTGGTCCCGCTGTTTCTGATACGCACCGACCATCTGGCGGTAGGGGCTGACCAGTTCCTTGAGTTCTGCCAACGCGGTAAAGTCCAGCTTCTTATCCGGCTTCTCCTCGTCGCTCGTGACCGCGAAGCCCAGCCGCGCTAGTACGCGATAAGCGTCCTGTGTGGTAAACGCAATGGAGGCAAGTCCCGTCATGGTCGCAAGGACTTGCTTAATCGGGAACGACCGCCCGCCAACTTCCACCCGATACTTCGCGGGCCCCTGCGGCTCCACGCTGGCCATGGCCTCTTCAACAGACTCTGCCGTAGTCGTATAGGTGCGACCGCGCAAAGTGAATTCCAACTCTAACCCCCCCCTTTATATACACCTATTCTTACACTTACACCTATCACGGTCAATCCCACGCAAAACGTTTTTAATGTCTATTTTTATGTGTTACACTGTTACCGTAACGATAATTTGAATCATCGTTACGCCAGACATAGAAGGGATGGGGGATTATGGCCGACGTCGCCGCGTATTTGCGAGTCAGCACCGCCAATCAAGCCGGGGAAGATAAATTCGGCATCGAGGCCCAACGCAACAGCATCGAAGAGTGGGCCAAGCAGAACAGCGCCACCATCGTGGCCTGGTATGAAGATGATGGCATCAGCGGTGCCACGTTGAATCGCGACGGCCTCCAAAGCTTGCTGACCGACGCCGAGCAACACCCCTTCATCGGGGTGCTTGTGGCCAAGATGGACCGCGTCGCCCGGGACTTGATGGCGCAGCTATGGATCGAGAAGGAGCTCCTAAAGCACAACGTGGAAATCATCAGCGTCGCGGAGCCCTTTCGCGGCCAGGACCCCGCGAACGTCCTCTTCCGGCAAGTGATCGGTGCGTTTGCCCAGTTTGAAAAGTCCCGGATTGCCGAGCGCATGGGCGGCGGCCGCATTGCCAAGGCGAAGACCGGCGGCTATGCCGGCGGCGCGGCCCCGATGGGTTACCGCGCCCAGCGTGGGCAAAAAGGCCTCACGGTCGACCCCGAGAAGGCGGAGACAGTCCAAACCATCTTCCAGCTGCACGCCGATCATCCCGACTGGTCCCTGCGCCAGCTTGCCCAAGTATTGAACGCGGCCGGCTATACCACGGCCCAGAACAAGCCCTTCCATGCGGCGCAGGTCCAACGGGTGTTGAAGCGCGAAAATTTTTACCAGGGGGCGTACACCTACGCTAGCACTTGGTATAGTAATAGC
>JAKADO010000094.1:0-7857 GCA_021820485.1 Bacillota bacterium | reverse complement strand
CGTACACCTACGCGCAGGTGGAAGCCCCGGGGCAACATTCCCCGATCTTGGCCCCGAACGCCTCCTGACACCCCAGGAGGTCGCTGCTCTTTGCGGTGTGACGGCCGCCACGGTGACGCGCTGGCTACGGGGCGGGCTCCTAACGGGCCAGCACCTCCACGGGCGGTGGCGGGTAAGCACCACCGATTTGCGCACGTTCATTGATGCACCGGAATTAGACGTATGAGCCAGGCCAGCACGAGGCGGTGCTGCCCCCAAAAGTATCCGGCCGCGCCGGGTAAGAAAGGAGACTAAGCGAGACGATGCCTAAGCCGACCAAATCCATCATCGCCACGGCCTATCATGAAGCCGGCCACGCGGTCATTGCCTATCTGGAAGACCTCGTGCTGCGGGAGGTGTCCATTGTGCCCACCAGCGACACGTTGGGCCACTGTCGGTACGCGCAGGCACACCACTTCAACCCCGAGGCGCGCGTCACGCCCGCCATGCGTGCCCGTATCGAGGCGCACATCATGGGTAGTCTCGCGGGCCCCGAAGCCGAACGCCGGTACCGCGCCGCTATAACCACGAGGGCGCACAGTCTGACCGCGCCGTAGTGGTGTCAATGGCCTCTTTTATCACGGGAAGCCCTGAGGAAACCAACGCCTATCTGCAGTGGTTGCTGGTGCGCACGCAGGCGCGCCTGACGACGTTTGGGTCGTTGGTGGAGGTGCTGGCCACGACCCTGATCGCACACCGGCAGCTGACCGGCGCGGAAACCAAGGCCATTCTGACGCAAGCATCCACTCATTCGGATGATCCATGGGGCGCCACGCGGCGCATCCACGTGGAACCTGTCACGGTGTCGCAGGAGATTCGGTTTATCAAAGTGGAAGGAGGGCCATGCCCTGAATAGCACATTTGCCACACAGGAAATGCACCGTCTTGAAGATTGGCTGGGGCTCACGCTGAACGGCTTCTTGTTGGCGGGGCTCATTGAGCTCCTCCGTTATGATGAGCACGCTCGAGGTCACTATCTCGATGAGGCCACACTACCGTCCAAATCGCATCATCAGCCCCTAGAGGGCCCGTTCACCCCGCAAGCGTTGCGGCTCCTTGACCCCGATGATGCGGCCCCGCTCTTTCGGCTGGCGGCCGTGCAAACGGACGATGAACTCAACCAGACGTGGATTGGTCGCGCTCTGAAAGATCGCCAAGTCGCGTTGCTTCGGGGAGCGCATCTTACCGCGCAGGATACCTTCGGTATTCACGGCCGGGAATTTCTCGACTGGACACGCTGCCGATTCCTTCTCGACTGGAATGGTGATAAGAAAAAAGGCCCCGGCGCGCGGCCTCTGGCAGACTGGCCCGAATCCCCGCGCCTCTCGTTTTTGAAAAAACTGGAGGCAACGCGCACGGCTATTCCCTACAAAGCCGCACAATGGCATCGTAAGAAGCGAGCATTTTATGAAACGCTTTGGGAATCCGACAGCATCCATTGGGAAGATAATCTCGGTATCGGTGCCCCTCTCTATGATCCGCAAACCGAAGGGTTTTCTGACTTGGGGCAATCGATTCGTCAATTTAATGCCTACGCGCGTGGATTGGGCAAGCCGGGACTTTGGCTTTTCGCGGACTACTCCGATTTCTGCGAACCGAATACATGGCTTTCGACTTGACGATGATAATTCTCCTCGGTTACAATGGGTTTGGGAAAGTCTGTCTATACCCTATATAAAGATGCGTCGTTGATCGGGCGACTTGATGAGCAAGCGCCGACATCGCATCTTCCCATCGGAACAGCTAGCCGATAAGCAGCGGCTGACCAGCGCATTAAGCGCGGGGTCGGTCGTTTTTGTTTTGCGCGAAAGGAGTGTCCTCATGAAACAAATTACGCGCCTCCGCTTGGATCGAGGCTGGAGCAAGGCCGAATTAGCACGACGCGCCCAGGTGCATCCGTCGCAGATAGGCTTGTTTGAGTCGGGCCGACTCCTTCCGTATCCCAGCCAATTGGTCAAGCTGGCGGCCGCCCTCGAGGTGGATGAAACGATTGACCTGATGGCGGAGATCCCTACACCGCCCAGCCAAATCGCCCAATAAAGAAAACCCCCGCCGCCCCGCGAGGGTCAATTCCCCGGTCACACCGGAAGGAGGTCCGTTTATGAGTGATTCTGCGTCCATTGTACCATTTTCCACCGCCAGGCGTAACCACGCAGCCCGTTTTCTTCAGGCTTACAGCGACGGCCGCCAGCAAATCCTTGATGAACAAGAAGCCCGGATCCAAGAACTATTGGAGTTGCCCTTCACAACTCGGTTGGCCTATTTTGAGTTGCTCGAGCAAGGATGGCGGGACGTCTTTCCGCCCACTGTCCAGCAGCTACTCCGAGAGGCGTTGCTATGAGCGCTTTGGAGACAGCTTCCAGCTATGCTGACCTACACTGGGCGGTCATTCCGCTCTGTGGCGTCAAACATCAGTGCCCGTCCCCCGGAAAGGTCCCGGTCAACTTGCAGACCGGGACGCATCTTTCGGGCTGGCAAGGTCGCGGCATTCCAACACCTGATGAGTTGGAGACGTGGTTGAATTCTCCCTTGGCGCTACGGGCGAATATCGGTGTGCTTACGGGGCGTCCGTCGTGGCTCATCGGAATCGACATCGATGGGGAAGGCGGTGAGTTCCTGCTAAACAAGCACGCCCAGGGCGACCTACCGCCCACATGGGAATACCAAACAGGCGGTGGCCGTCGTCTCATCTATGCTTACGAAGAAGGACTGCGGTCCGTCAAAATCTCCGGAGACGGCGAACACGAGGGCCTCGAGATCCTCGCCGACGGCCGACAGATGGTGCTGCCGCCAAGCGTTCATCATACGGGCTACACCTATGCGTGGCAGTCAGGTCGTGACCCGTGGTCGGGCTCTACGCCTTTAGCCCCGTGTCCCGCGTGGGTGCGCACTTTAGCAGGTGCCAATGCGGCCCCCAAGGACTGGGTGGCGATTGCTCGGACGCCCGTCAGCCATGGCGGCCGGCATCCGACCATCGTCCAACTGGCAGCGCATATGGCCAGCAAAGGCGAGGCCCCCGAGTACATCGTCGCGATTCTCGAGGCATGGAACGAAGCCCGTTGTAAGCCGCCAAAGGATGTCACTGAAATCCGCCGGATTGTTGCATGGGCCCTCGAACAGCATCCCCCCGAGTCGGACAAACCCGCACTGGCTGAATGGAAGACCAAGGACCAGTGGATCCGCTCCAAGGCCAAAGAGCTAGGATGCTCCCTCGAAGCCGCGCGACAGATCGTGGAAAGGGGGATGGGGGCATGAGTGATGCCTTCGAGACGCCGTTTCCGGCGGGTCACTTTGTGCGGGACTATCTGAACTATGCCGCCGAAAGAACCGACGCATCCCACGCCTACCATGAAGTCGCGGCGCTCGTTCTGTTGGCACTAGCCACACCCAATGTACGGGCGTCCTTAACGCCGTACCCCAACGGCCTCCCGACCAATCTCTACGCGCTCGTCGTGGGCGATAGCACACGGTCCCGAAAATCCACTGCCATTAGCCTGGCAGCCGACATTGCCAGCGCGGCGATTGCCGGGAGCCGTATTCCTGATGCGTTCTCTCCGGAAGCCTTCGCGGAAGCGCTGGCCCAGCGTCCGAGGGACTCCACCCTCTGGACGCCCGATGAATTTGGGGAGACGATGACTAAGCTGCGATCGGCCAAGTATATGAGCGGTCTGACAGCCCTCCTTTTAACCATTTACGCTGGGAACGACTACGAGGTGCGTCGCCACTCCAAACGGGTGAAAGGCGGAGGCGCCGAGGAGGACACGGACCGCATCGAACAGCCGAACTTGAGCATCCTCGGGGCGACGACACCGGCCATTTTCGAAACGCTGACCGAGGCGGAAGTCACGTCAGGGCTTCTCCCCCGGTTCGCGATTGTCAATCCCACGACCAAGCCGGCGCGGAAGCCGTTTTATGAGGTGCCTGCTGGTATTGAAGTCCGCCGCAATCAGCTCGTGTCGCGACTCCACCACATCTATGACGCGGCTATTGCGCGGCCGCATACGGTCGAATTCCAGGAGGGAGCGCTGGAGGCGCTAGACGCATTCGCCCAGACACTTGAGGAATCTACGGAGTTGAATGAAGCAGTCCGGACCATGCAGCAACGGTTGTCGGCCATGGCGGTCAAGCTCGCCATGCTCTCGGCGGCCGGCTGGCAGGATGGCATCCGCCCCAATGAACCACTTCGCGTGGCCATTCAAGACGGCGAAATGGCCGTGGCCGTGGCACAGCGCTGGGCTGAAGATTCTAAGGCGTTTGCCGAACGTGTCGGAGAGACGCGCTTCGAAACAGTGTTGCAGAAGTGCATGCGTATCGTCGAGGCAAAAAAGGCCGTCCCACGGAGTGTAATTGCCCAGAACGCCCATGTTCCCAAGAAATTACTGGATGACATCGAGGCGACCGCCATCGACCGTAAACTCATCGAAATTCGAGAAGAGCAAAGCCCGTCTGGACCTTCGCGGGTTATCTGGGCGTGGGCGGGCGCGCGCAATCTCACGGTTATTCAAGGAGGCAAAAGCTAGTCTCTTAACTCTCTTAGTATCTTTATCACTTTTTATCTTTTAGCATTATTAGCTTTCTATTCCCCTTATAGGGGACAGGTTATATATAGAAGGCGTTGCTAAGAGTCTAAAAGTGCAAAAGGTGCGAAGGGCGGCTAAAGGAGGTCCGCATGAACGAAACCCCGCCAGCACTCGTTGCCTATGTCTGTCCCAAGTGCCACCGCCATCTCGTGGACGCGCCGCGTGGCGCCTCCGTCAGTTGCCCCCGATGCGGCGTGTGGGCGACGGCTCCAGCCAAGCGTCGGCAAGGCGTCCCGCGGAAATCCGCACAATCCCGGGCAAGTCCGCGGACACCGGATCGCCATTGAGGCTGTCAACGCGGTGATAACACCGCCCCATCGAGGTGTTAACACCCGGCTCAAACGCTGTCCCCGTGCGGGGTGTGGGTGTTATCACCCAGCCGGTGTCGATGGCCGAGCGGGAAGGATCTGGGTTGGACGGCCGCCGTGCTACGCTCGATGCGGGGCGTTGGCCAACTGGTCAACGGTCTACAATCTGAAGCTAAAGGGGACGGCCATCATGAACAACGGCGAACGTGACGTCCGATCGCAGCTCTTCATCGGCTTAGCGAACCTGATTGGCGTCAGCGAAACCCGCGGCGCAACCCAAGCGAGTTATCTCCAAGGCGCGCTCAACAACCTAGTGCCGGCAGCACTGACGATCCTGACGTTGCCCCATGGGCCATCGGATCCCAATTCAATGCCCGGGCCCGGCGGCCACTAAGACCAGCAGCACTCCAAGAACCCCGCCTACCCGCGGGGTTCCTTCTTTACACATCATGTCCACGCCACACGGTCGATGCAGCCGAACAGGAAAACATGCCGAGGGAACCGAATGTCCCCGTCATGATTACGCCAAAGACGACCTTCTGGTCTTCGATAAACACCTACGCACCATTAATCCAAGCCGGGGCGGCAATAATCAGTCTCGGAGCCGTGGTTTGGGTGGGCGTGTGGTCCAACCGGAACACAAATCGCACGGTCCAGGAAATGCAGGCACAACGATCGTTGAGCGTGCGTCCATGGTTAGAAGTTGGACCGAATGCTTCGCGTTCCCCATTGAACACTATCACTATTGAAGATCCCAACAGGCCGCAACAACCGCCAGCGTCGTTGTATTTGACGAACTCCGGTGTAGGAAAAGCCTACAGTGTCCGTGTGCGTGTCCCAACCCAACGGGGATGGATCGTACTGAATGACGGGATTGTCGTCCCATCGGATGAAGAGGTAGAGGTTCATTTTCCTCCACCGGCAGGTCCTTTGCTTATTACCGTGGCTTACGAAGACTTGGATGAGGTTACACATGGATTCACGATCACCTTTGAACGATCCAACCGATTCACGGTTAAGCGATGGAAGCCTCAAAGGAACTAGGAGGAATAAAATTGGACTTTACACTCGACCTAATGACCGCACGAGGTTACACCGAGTCATGGGGTTTTCACTGGGTACTGTCCGGGTGGGAGATTCGCACCGTCAAAGAGACCTTCTTAACAGGTCCAGACGGGCGCGACCGCGACCCCGATCCTCGCCAGTGCTGGACCGCCCTCTATCGGTCGCTGTTAGGTGCTGGCGTTCCATACCCTTCCACATTCCCGGATTATCTCCAGCGCTTGTGGGAACGTTTATCGGTCGACCCGGAGTGCAACGTAACGGAGCCGGCGAAACAGTTGGAAACATGGATCGAAGTGATACGCCGCGAACACCCCCGAGATCCAGCTTTTCACGATCCCATCATCTAACCATCACGCATCTTAGCGCTTCCCCCGTGGAGGCGCTCTTTTTATACCCCGAAAGGAGACGACGATGTCTCAAAATACCTCACCTTGGAAGCCAACCCGGAAACAGGTAGCCGCCTTAGAAGCCGCACAGGAAGCCGGGTTGAACCGTTCCATCACCGCGATTTGTGAAGCCGCAGGCGTGGATCGCCGCGGCTTTTATCGTTGGCTCGAGAAGGACGCCGACTTCCGCGCGGCGTGGGATGACATTTGGCGCGGGTCCCTCCGGCGACATATGCCCGGCGTCGTGGCGGCCATGGTGGCTCAGGCCGAAGATGGAGACGTCCCGGCTGCCCGCCTGCTCGCGGACATGGCCGGCCTCACGAAGCAACGCATTGAGGCCGAACTCAAACACGGAGGGACGGTGACTCATGATCTCAGCGCAGCCCAACGCCTCTTTGAGCGGCATCCCGAACTCGTCACGGAACTTTTTGACGACGTCACAGCTTCAGAAAGCGGCCGCGGCCGCTAATCTGTGGGCCTTCCTGCAATACGTCGGCCCCCGGTTTGCCCGCGCGTGGAATGCCCCGCACGTCCGGTTACTGTGCGAAAAACTGATGGCCGTCGAGCGCGGGGAGCTGACGCGGTTGATGATCTTCCTTCCACCGCGTCACCGGAAAAGCCAACTGGCGAACGCGCACTTCAGTGCCTGGTATCTGGGGCGCAATCCGGACCATAGCATTATCACCGCCTCCTATGGCGCCAGTCTCGCCGTCAAATTCAGCCGCCAATCTCGGAACCTGCTGCGCGAATATGGCCCCGACTTGTTCGGCATATCCGTGGCGCAGGACTCCAAAGCGGCCGACGCCTGGGGCATTGAGGACCACTATGGCGGTCTGACCTCCGCGGGTGTCGGCGGACCATTGACCGGAAAGGGCTGTAACATCCTTGTCGTCGATGATCCCCATAAGGATCGAGCGGAAGCCAATTCCGCCACGATCCGGGAAACCGTCTGGGACTGGTACACCAACGTCGCCGTGACGCGGCTCGAACCTCAAGGGGCCATCATCCTGATTCAAACGCGGTGGCACGAAGACGACTTGGCCGGGCGATTGCTCCAAGCCATGCGCAATGACGCCGGCGACCAATGGGAAATTGTGAACCTCCCCGCCTTCGCGGAGGAGGATGACCTACTCGGCCGTGCGCCCGGCGAAGCGCTCTGGCCGGATGAGTTCGACGAAGACATTCTCGACGCCACGCGGCGGCGGATTGGCAGTCGGGCGTTCGCCGCGCTGTATCAGCAACGACCACAAGAACTGGAAGGCGGTGCGTTCAAGGCTGCATGGTTCTCGTGGTATACGTCCAAAGACGTCCGCCTCGACCCCGACACGGACACCTGGACCTTCCGTGGCCAACCGCTGATGATTTATCAGGGCATCGACCTAGCCACCACGGAGAAGACCGCCAGCGACGAGTTCGCGCTCGTGACCATCGGCGTGACGCCCACGCAGGACGTCGTGGTGCTTGATATCTTAGCCAAGC